>QHZY01000004.1 GCA_003224855.1 Acidobacteriota bacterium
ACGCAGACGCTCTGAAGGACAGCCTGCGCCCACGTAATGAGCGTTCGGGGCCATGTTTTAAAATTGCTGCCGACCCACGTCTCACCAGAGTGGGATATTGGCTGCGCCGCTATAGCCTGGATGAATTGCCGCAGCTCTGGAATGTTTTCCGCGGCCACATGAGCCTGGTGGGTCCCCGGCCGCACCCGCTTGATGATTATCGGCAGTACCGTCTGGAGCATCTCAAACGGCTCGACGTCACCCCCGGCCTCACCGGCCTGTGGCAAGTCACCGCCAGGTCGAGCCCGTCTTTTCAGCACAATGTTGCTCTGGATCTCGCCTACATCGAACGCTGGAGCATTTGGCTTGATCTCCGGATTCTGCTTCGAACCGTAAAGGTCGTGTTCAGCGGGAGCGGAGCGTGAGTAACATCGCGGCAGAAACCAACTACTCGCTGGCGAACTCGATAACCCAGCCCTTCTTGCTTGCTTCGAGCCGATTAGTGCAATTACTGCTGGCTTTCCCTGCCCTGCTGTTCTTCGCATGTTTTGCGGCCATGCTGTTTCGCCCCCCAGACTTGCCGTTTCCTGCGGTCGATCATGTCGCATTCATAGTTCTCGTAATTGCGGTCGTTCTGCGCGCACTAATCGTGGGCAAAAAAGTTTCAGTATCCGCCCAGGTCACAGTACCCCTGCTATGTCTGGTTGCACTTTCTTTCGCAGCCGTTGTGGGTCAGCCATTTCGAGCCGAATCTTGGAGCGTCTGGGTAGCCAAATGGGTGGTGCCTCTCGCCTTCTACCTCATTGCCGGCTTCGTGTTTCAGGACCGCGAGCAGCTCAAGCACCTGGAAGTGTTTCTGCTGTTGGTTCTTGCATATCTGGTTTTGACGGCGGTGTTTTTTATGTTCAATCTGAGGTCGCTCATTTTCCCCGCTTTCATACTTGATGATTCCATCGGCATTCACGCTGACCGTGCCCGCGGGCCTTTCCTGCAGGCGGTGGCGAACGGCATGACCATCAACATCCTTGCACTGATAGCAGTCGATTCTTTTCGCCGGCACAGATTGGCTGGACTCACCGCAATCGTGCTTCTGGCGGGCGTGCCGCTGGCAATCTTTGCAACGCTGACGCGGGCAGTATGGATCTGTTTTGCAATCTCAATCGCAGCATTGGCGTATTTGTCGCGAGACCATCGCGTACGCAGAGCGGTTCTGGCATTCGCTATGGCTGGTTTAGTGGCAGTCGGTTTATACCTTGCATGCAGCTCATCTTATTGCCGATACGGCGATCGGCTGGAGGAACGCAGCCCGGTTGACTTCCGGATCGTAATGTTCCGTACCGGCCTGGAAATGTTCTTCGAAAAGCCATTGCTGGGTTGGAATGCGGGTGCTGTGCAGCCAGAACTCGCTGACCGCGTTACCGATTTCCATCAACGGGAATACTTCTTTCACAACACTTATCTGGAAACTGCCGTCTATCACGGACTAGTCGGTCTCGCTCTATATCTCTGGTTAATTTTCGATCTGTTTCGTGTCGGATCCAGACGGCACGCTCAGGCTGGCGACGGCATATTTCTCGATGCATCTTTTCGGCGGGTGTGGCCGGTGATTCTGACGGTGTACCTGATCAATGCAAGCTTTGTGGTAATGAATTATCAGTTTGTGAATGCCCTGCTGTTCTCACTCGCCGGGATTCTGGCGGCACAGAACCGTACCGGCGGCTTTGCAGGCCTCCGTTCTTTAGCTCCAGCAACCTGAGCCCTTCCCTTCATTTACGTCTTTTTCCAAATCAGGCCCCAGTATCTGGATTAGGGAGAATTTGTGAGCCGAATTGCATACCTTGCGAACCTGTTTCCCGTAGCCTCTGAGCCCTATGTGGCGGCGGAAATTCGGGCGCTGCGCGCGCGGGGTGCGCAAGTGATCGCGTGCAGTGTGCGCCATCCGTCAAGCGATGAAGAACGCGATGCTCTGAAGCAGCAGACTCTCTACTTCACTCATGTTCGCGCCCGGCTGATCTTTCGATCATTGGCGCTGGCCGCAAAACATCGCCGCATTCTCGCAAATATCATCAAAGAAGCTTTCAGCGAGAAAAGTGCCCGCCTTTCCCGACGCTTGCGGGCTCTGGTTCACACCGCGCTGGGAATCTACTTTGCCGCCCTGATCGAAGATCGGGCCATTTGCCACGTCCACGTTCACCACGGATACTTTGCCTCCTGGATCGCCATGGTAGCTGCCCGCGTGCTCAACATCTCCTACAGCATCACATTCCATGGATCGGACCTTCTGCTTCACGGCGCATTTCTAAAAACCAAGCTCGAGCATTGCAGGTTCTGCACTACCATCTCTGAGTTCAACCGCACCGTCCTGGTCTCTGCGCAGCCAACAACCGCTGAAAAGATTTTTATCTGCCGTATGGGCGTGAGGGTGCCGCATGCCGAACACTCCTCGAACGCCTACAACCCGCCGTTCTCGATTTTCGCTGCCGGGCGGCTACATCCGGTCAAAGATTTTGACTTTCTTCTCCGCGGGTGCCGCACACTGATCGACTCGGGCTTTGACTTCCGCTGCCGAATCGCGGGAGAGGGCAATGAGCGGAAGCATCTGGAGGAGTTGCTGGATCGACTCAGCCTTCGAGATCACGTGACCTTGCTGGGGCAACAGTCCTCGATTCAGATGGAGGCGCACTACCGAATAGCCGACCTTCTGGTCCTGACCAGCAGGAGCGAAGGAATTCCGCTGGTGCTGATGGAAGCCATGGCGCGCCAGCAAATCGTGCTTGCGCCCCGCATCACCGGCATCCCGGAGTTAGTGATTGACGGAAAGACTGGTTTTCTTTACGCGCCGGGCGATCTCGCCGACTTCGTCCGTAAGGTTCGCATGATCGAGAGATCTACCTGCTTCCTCCAGGCAATCCGCCGCGCCGCCAGCAATCATGTTGTTGCGCATTTCGAGCGGAAGAAGAACGTAGCGGGATTTTGCGACCTGCTGATCTCGCAGATCAGCGCCCAGAGCTTGCCGGAACCCTATGCGCATCCTGTACTGCAATAAATACAATTACCGGTTCAGCGGAACTGAACAATATCTCTTCGATCTCATGGACGGCATGAGGGAGCACGGCCATGACGTCGCGCTGTTTTCGTCAGCCGACCTTGCAGACGCAGCCGCGAACGGAAGTGGGCACCCCGCCAGCGCCAGCGGGAAGTTCGCGAGCTTTCTCACTCAGGCGCGGCAAGCTGGACGCGCCATATATTCCTGGCGCGCGCGCAAGTCGCTACGGCGGGTCATCGCCGAATTCCGCCCGCAGCTGGCTCACGTACGCAACATTTACCACCACCTCTCGCCTTCCGTATTTTGGGAATTAAAAGCGCATCGCATTCCCGTCATCTATCACCTGAACGATTTCAAGCTGCTTTGCCCGAACTACAACTTTGTTGCTAACAACAAAATCTGCGAGCGCTGTCACGGAGACCGTTTCTGGAATGTCGTGACGCAAGGCTGCTACCACGGCGGACGAGCCGCTGCGACGGTTCTGGCGACAGAAGCGTTCCTGCACAAGTGGCTTAACACCTATGGCAACTGTGTCGACGTGTTCCTGGCTCCCAGCCAGTTCGTGAAATCGAAGCTGGAGCAATTCGGCTGGGGCTCGCAGCGAATCGAGGTGCTTCCTCATTTTCAGCGCATACCGGATTCCGTTTCCCCGTCATCGGCAGGCCACGGCGTTCTCTACTTTGGAAGATTGTCAGCGGAGAAGGGCCTTCACGATCTCTTGTCCGCGATGCACTCTGTGCCAACAATCGATTTAACCATCGCCGGGGACGGGTCGCAGCGAGGCGAACTCGAGCAACGAGTGCGGGCCGAGCGCCTTGATAACGTCCGCTTCGTCGGCCATCTCCAGGGTCACGAGTTGCAAAGGCTGATCGAAAACTGCCGCTTCACCATCTTTCCGTCCCGGGCGTACGAGACGCTCGGTAAGAGCATTCTGGAATCCTACGCCCACGCCCGTACGGTCATCGCCTCAGACCTGGGATCGCGCCGTGAATTCGTCCGGCATCACGAAACCGGCCTGCTCTACGCAAGCGGCAATGCCGCGCAATTGGCTGGGGCCATTTCCTTCCTGCACTCCAATCCCGAACTGGCGGATGCCATGGCCAGCGCGGGCCGCAGCCTGCTGCGCACGCAACATTCCTTCGAATCACACTATGCACGGCTTCACGAGCTGTACCGCGAACTGATCGAAGCAGGCAAAGGTCGGCCGCGGGTGGCGTTCATCGGCGGCCGGGGGATCGGTTCCAAATATAGCGGGATTGAAACTTTCTATGAACAAGCCGGCCAGCGTTTGGTGAACAGAGGTTGCGAGGTGACGGCCTATTGCCGGAAACACTTCACTCCGGCCATCGAAACCTGCAAAGGAATAAAGATCGTGCGCCTTCCCTCTATACAATCCAAACACCTGGACAGCTTCACGCACACGCTGCTCAGCACGGCCCACGCCATGGCCTCCGACTGCGACATTGTCCATTATCAGTGCCTCGGTCCCGCACTGTTTTCGTTTCTGCCGCGCCTCTTCGGAAAGAAAACTGTTGTTACCGTGCAAGGGCTCGATTGGCAGAGGAAAAAATGGGGGTGGTTCGCTGCTCGCATCTTGCGATTGGGCGAGTATGCTTCAGCGAAGTTCCCCACCAAGACGGTAGTAGTTTCCCATGTGCTGCAGAACCATTACGAATCGGTTTACGGCCGTCGCCCGATGTTTATACCCAACGGAACTGCGCTGCGCTATCCAAAAGACTCCCACATGCTTGGTGAATGGAATCTGCAGCCGAATCGCTACCTGCTCTACATGGGCAGGCTTTCACCCGAAAAAAATTGCGAGATGCTGATCGACGCGTACAACCGCCTCGGCTCTTCCATACCCCTGGTGTTGGCCGGCGGGTCGACTCGCGACGATAATTACGTTCGCAAGCTGCGGGCGAAAGCCTCTCATTCTGTACGCTTCCTCGGCTGGGTGAGCGGTCCCGCCTTGGATGAATTGTTGACCCATGCGATGTTGTTTGTCCTTCCTTCCGATCTGGAAGGTCTATCGCTCGCTTTGCTGGACGCTATGGCGGCCGCGAGATGCGTGTTGGCCAGCGACATCCCGGAAAATCGCGAGGCCATGGGAACCGCCGGATTCACGTTCGAAGCAGGCAACAGCATGGACCTTACTCGCATGCTTGCCACCCTGCTCCATGATCACGACGCTCGCCTTCAGGCCGGCACTCTCGCCCGACAACGCGCTCGCGAACTCTACATGTGGGATGACGTCGTAGAGAAACTCCACAGGCTTTATCTCTCCCTCGCGTCTATCGGTTCGGCCGAACTTCAGGACGAGCCGCATCGCCGAAGCTCTGCTGCCTGATAAGCGCTCTGTTTCTGCTAATTGCCGGTCGAAATTGCAGGACATTATTTACAATCGTATGCTGACCCTACATGCAACCCACCATTCTGGTTACTGGCGGCGCGGGCTTCATCGGATCGAACTTCACCCTGCAATGGATTGCCGAAGAAAAAACGCCGCTCATTAACTTCGATAAGCTTACTTACGCCGGAAATCCTGAAAATCTGCGCAGCCTCATCAGCGAGCCTCTCTATTCTTTTCACCAGGGAGACATATGTGACCGCGAGAGCTTTCGTTCTCTCTTGAAGGAGGCCGCGCCGCGAGCAATCGTTCATTTCGCAGCGGAAAGCCACGTAGACCGCTCCATCCGCGGTCCTGATGATTTCATCCGTACTAACATCGATGGGACCTTCAGCCTGGTTGAAGAAGCAAGGGCTTACTGGGCGGAACTCTCCGCCTCTGAGCAGCAGGCATTCCGTTTCCTGCACGTGTCCACGGATGAAGTCTACGGATCGCTAGGCCCCCAGGACGCGCCATTTCATGAGAGCAGCACGTACGCGCCCAACAGCCCGTACTCGGCTTCCAAAGCTGGTGCGGACCATCTGGTGCGCGCTTATCACCACACGTATGCGCTTCCGACTTTGACAACTAATTGCTCAAATAATTACGGTCCTTACCAGTTTCCATTCTTGACGAGATTTCTGCCAATGATCCCGTGGTTCCTCACAAGCAACTCATCACTTTTGTGAAGGACCGTCCTGGACACGACCGGCGTTACGCCATCGATTCCCGTAAGATTCGGCGCGAACTGGGATGGAATCCGAAGGAAACTTTCACCAGCGGTCTGCGAAAAACCGTCGAATGGTATCTGGCGAATGATCCCTGGGCGCAACACGTTATGAACGGAAGTTACCGCAATTGGATTGCAACCCAGTATTCTTCTTAACGGCCATCTATGCGCATAATCGTTTTCGGTGCGAACGGCCTGTTGGGCAGGGCGCTTATAAGTACCTGGCAGGGTGACCAGGTCACCGGCCTCACTCGTGCCGATGCCGATATTCGAAATCTTGAGCAGGTGCAGAATAGTTTCCACCGTTTCAAGCCTGAGTGGGCGGTGCTGGCGGCCGCTTACACCGACGTTGACGGATGTGAGACCAATCCCGAGCTCGCCTTCGCGGTTAATTCACAAGGCGCTGCGAACGTCGCCTCTGCCGCGCGCGACCACAACGCTCGCTTGCTGTTCGTGAGCACCGACTACGTTTTCGATGGATTGAAAACTAGCCCTTACCTGGCTTCGGACGCGCGCGCCCCGCGCAGCATTTACGGAAAATCAAAAGCCCAGGGAGAAATAAAGATCAGCGAAATTCTTCCGCACTGCTGCATAGTGCGCACTTCGTGGCTGTTTGGGCTGGGCGGACGCTGCTTTCCGGATACTATTCTGCGCCTTGCATCCACTCGCCCGGAGGTCGCGGTGGTCACTGATCAGCGAGGCTGCCCCACTTACAATCATGATCTGGCGTCTTCTATCGCGCAACTCTGCCGTGCCGAGGCGAGCGGAGTCATTCACGCCACCAATGCGGGAGAATGTACCTGGTTCGACTTCGCGTCAGAAATCATAAACATCAGCGGGCTCAAAACTAATATTCGTCCGACCAACAGTGACGAATTCAAGCGCCCGGCCGAACGTCCCAGATACTCGGTGCTCTCTCCCGCAAGCCTGCACGCTTACGGAATCAACTTGCCGTCCTGGCAGGACGCGCTCCGGCGCTACATCGCTGCGCGGTCACCCCTCTAGTCGTCTCCGGCAGCCTTTTCCGTTTCGCGCCAGCTGGGCGCCAGTGACGAAATTCGCCCCGCATCTACTTCTTTCAATCCGGCGTGCTTCAGCTTTCGATTCAGCTCGGCTACATCCTGAGCCCGCATTTTCTTCCATGCTCCCACCTGCTGCTCCAACGTTTCCTGCACTTTTTGAAACATGGCAGCTTGCGAAGCGATGGGCGCAGCATCGGCACTGTCAATGGTTTCAAGCAGATTCGTAAGCGCCACATTCAATCGGCTGAAACTTCGGCCCTCATTTGAGCTCAAGAAAGTTGAGCCTTCCTTGGACCCTTGCAGCTCCGCAGCTCTCTGGTCCAACTGGCGAATTGCCGCCTTGACTTGATCGTCGCCGGCTTCTTTGAAAGCCGCTTGCAGCTGTTCGCGCAAGCCAACCACCTGCCTCAGCGCATCGAACGATTGCTGCATTACAGCTGCAATCCTCGACTCGAGTTCAAACTGCGATCGCAACTGTTCGGCGGAGGTTTTCACTCGCGGATCCATCCGGATCTCGAGCGGCTGGGTTGATACTGCACTGTCCACGGTCAATTTGACCGAATAGGTTCCAGGTAGAGCCGACGGCCCAAGCGGGTATCGTGGAGTGTCGCGATAAATCGCGGAGATTGGAAACTCGCGCGCAATCGAGGCCGGCGGTGGATAGTGCAGGTCCCACACCAAACGATGCATTCCCGGACCCGCGTTGACCATTTGCCGCGGCCTGATCCAATAGGCCGGAATGTTCAGCTCTTGATGGTTGAGGGCTTCCGGCTGGTCTCCGCTCGCGAAGCGCCTGACCAGTTTTCCAGTCCCATCGTAAATCTCGATGGTCACAGATCCTGCGGCGTTTTTCAGAACGTAATCGATCATTGCGCCGTCCGGCGGATTCTTTCCCGCGGGTTCTTCCGGAGGCAGCGGCGTGTCAGTATTGTTGTTTCGGCGGACTCGGTAAGTCAGCTGCGGCTTTAACAGAGTGGCTGAATTCGCAGTAAGCGGAAGCTGTCGCAGCGGTGTGATGTTGTCCAGAATCCAGAACGACCTGCCATGTGTGCCGACGACTATATCGTCTCCGTGGACTACCAGATCTCGAATGGAAGTAGCAGGCAGATTTTGCCGTAGCGGCTCCCAGTGATCGCCATCATCGGTTGAAAAGTAAACTGTCTTCTCCGTCCCCGTAAACAACAAGCCTTTCCGTTCCGGGTCTTCCCGCACGGTATTCACCGGTTCATCATCTGGAATGCCTTGAACAATGTGCCGCCAGCTCCGCCCGCCATCGTGCGTGCGATAGATGTGCGGATGCAGATCGTCCAGGCGAAAACGATTCACTGCGGCATACGCGGTTCCACTGTCGAAGTGAGAAGCATCCATCTGCGCCAGTTTGCTCCATGGGGTCAACTCGGATGGAGTAACATTCGTCCAGCTTTTTCCGCCGTCCCGCGTCACCTGGATCTGACCATCATCGGTGCCAATCCAGATCAGCTTCACATCTTTCGGTGAAGGCGCGATGGAATAGATCACCCCTCGATGCCGGCCCTGTGCAGGATCAGATTTCACAAACACACCCAGGCTGGCGGGCGATCCTGGATCAGGACGAGTCAGGTCAGGGCTGATGATTTGCCAGGTCATTCCGCCATCACTGGTTTCAAACAACACATTCGATCCCAGTAAGAGCACATGGGGATTGGCCGGAGAAAAGATCAGGGGCGCAGTGCGGTTGAACCTGAACTCACCGGTACGCAGCGCCACTGGAGAAACATCCTGCGTCTGCCCGGTAGTGCGATCGAATCTGGTTACCTTGCCGCCGTAAATCAGATTGGGATTCAGCGGATCCGGCGCGACATAACCGTATTCCTCCACGCCCACCGGATACCAGTCACGAAAAGTGATCTCGCCGAAATCGCTGCGGCTGGCCGTGCCCACACTGCCGCTCTCCTGCTGTCCGCCATAAACCCAGTATGGAAATTGGCTGTCGGTGATCACGTGATAGAACTGCGCGGTGGGCTGGTTGTACCACGAGCTCCAGGTCTGGCCGCCGTTCACGCTGATGGTCGCGCCCTGATCGACAGCCAGGGCGATGACCTGCGGATTTTCCGGGTTGATCCAGACGGTATGGTAATCGTCGCCGCCGGGAGCACCCTTAATGGCGGTGAAAGTTGCGCCGCCATCATCCGATCGATAGGTGGAGATGTTCGCAATCAAGATTGCGTTCTCATTTTTCGGATTCACCTGCACGCAGGCGAAGTCGTCCCCACGTCCCCAGATTCTCGGATCGTTGTTGATCAGCTTCCAGTTCTCTCCAGCATCCTCTGAACGATACAGTCCACCGCGCTCCGGCGCGTCAACCAGCGCATAGAGCCGGCTTGGGTTGGTCGGTGCCGCCGCAAATCCAATCCTTCCCACATGGTCTTCCCAGGTGGGCAATCCATTCGTTAATTGCCGCCAGGTGTTTCCTCCATCGGTAGACTTATAGAGGCCGCTGCCCGGCCCTGAATATCCGCCGCTGGTTGTCCAGGGGGGGCGCCGCGATGCCCACATATCTGCATAGATAACGCGCGGGTCTTTGGGATCGAAAGCCAGCGCAATCGCGCCCGTGTCTTCATCCTTATACAGAACCTTTTCCCAGGATTTTCCTCCATCCGTGGAACGGAACACGCCACGCTCCGCATTGGGCCCATAAGGATGACCAAGCACTGCCACGAACACCCGATCGGGGTCGTGCGGATCGACAATGATGGCCCCAACCTGCTGTCCATCGCGCAGGCCGAGATGTTGCCAGCTCCGGCCTCCATCAGTCGATTTGTAAATTCCATTTCCAACCGAGAGATCAGGGCGCCGCAGGCCTTCGCCGCTGCCCGCGTAGATCACATCGGGATTTGATGGTGCAATGGCCAGCGCGCCAATGCTCCCGGTCGGCTGATCATCGAAAATCGGATTCCAGGTTCGACCGTAATCCGTGCTCTTCCACACGCCCCCGTTGTTGGGCGCCATGTAGAAAACATTCGGCTGCTGCGGTATTCCGGCAATGGCTACGGTTCGCCCTGCCCGGAACGGGCCGATAAGTCTCCACTTCAAATCCTGAAACATCGCCGGATCAATTTGTGCGCTGAGCGCGGTGGTCAGAAGAAACACGGTGGCAACCATCAGTACGCGGCGATTCTCAGGCAAGTGTGTCCCCCGAAATCTGGCAGGATAGCAGAAGGCGAGTCTTGGCATAAAACCGATCCAGCTTCTAAGTCTTAGCAAGACATAATCTTTGAGGACCACTGACAAAATTCGTCAACCTTCAATAGTACAAACCGTCACTCGCAGCCCAAACGCACTCACAGGTCCGAACGGCTCGTCTCCTAAATGTATGCAAGGCAAGATAAAGCCTGGTTCGCAATCGCGGGCGAGTGTGGAAACAGAAATGCGAGCGATCTACCTTGCTGAAGGCAGCTTAGGAGAGGGTTCGTGGACACCCAGATCGGAAAACGCCGTCAGAAAAGAATAAAGATGGTGCTGCCTGTGAAGATTTGGGCGCGCGACGATCTTGACCATCCGGTTTCCGAGCTGGTTCATACACTGGATATAACTCCGGGCGGAGCTCGGTTAGGGGCGGTTCACCGCGAATTGAAAGTGGGCGATAGGCTGACCCTGCAATATCGTCAGCGCAAGATCCAGTTCCGCGTGGCATGGGTGAAGGCGCTCGAGGGGACGAGCGAGTACCAGGTCGGGCTGGAATCACTGGCCGCCGGCGAAAATTGGGGCCTTGATCTGCCTGAGACGGACCTGATTGACGAATTTCGCCGTCCCCGCGCGCAAACTGCTGCAGCCAAAGCCACTACCAAACACTAACTATCTACCACCAGTACTGCCGTCACATTACTTTGGTGAAGGAACGGCGGGTACGTTCGTTAGCTTCTCCGCTCCTCTTTTCATCGCTACCCTGTTGTCAGGTGAATCACTCAATGCCAGCCACTCGTAGAAGGCGTGAGCGCGGCTTTTCGCTCCTTGAACTCTTGATTGTCGTGGCCATCATCATGATCACGGTTTCGTTTGCCATTCCAATGATCTCCAGTTCCATGACCCAGTACCGGCTGCGCGCCACCGCCGTCGATGTGAACTCGCTGCTGCAGCGCGCGCGGGTACAGGCCATCAAAGACGATCGCACTTACAGCATCACTGGCTGCCCGGTATCCGGTTCGTGCGGTGCAATTAGCTCGACTACGACCAGAAGCTTGTTGCTGGACGCAAATGGGAACAACCAATATGACGTTGGCGATCTCACGGTCCAGCTTGGCCAGGGTGTAACACTGACTACCGCCCCGGCTTCAACAATTACAGCTGGAGCGCTGGGCTTTGCGCCACAACCCTTGAATTCAGTAGTTGGCTTTACTTCACGCGGAACCCCCTGTATTGGCGCGAACCCTTGCGTCGGCATAGCCGGCGGCCAGCCGGTCGGATTTATTTTGTATCTGACCTCCGCCTCCGGCCAAAACGGGACCGCTCTTGCTGCGATTTCTGTCAGCCCGTCCGGAAGGTTCCGATCATGGAGTTATGACCCGTACGGCGGATGGTCTAACTAGTTAGAAATGACACCTATGACGCACACACATCGTCCAAAGAAATCAAGCGGCCAAAACGGCTTTTCGCTGATTGAATTGATGTTTGCGATTTCCGTTTTGGCGGTTGGAATGGCGGCGCTGCTTCCTTTGTTTGCCACAGCGGTGCTAAGCAATGGCAAAGCCAGAACTGACACCACCGCCACCATGCTGGCGCAGACCGTACTCGAAAAAATCGCGGCCCAGCCGGCCAGCGGCGCGCCTGCCAATCTCACCATAACTGATTGCGTTAACGCCGTGCCCTGGCAGATCGCAACAGCCGCCGGCGCAGGTGCGCCTCTGAATGGGAACGAGATTGATTTCACACAGAACCCAGTACCCAATTACAACATGCAGTTCGTAGCTTGCGGCAATAACGGCAGGCGGGCAACCTACGACGTTCGCTGGAACATTCAGACCATCGCCGGCAATGGGAACCGCAGCCGCGTCATCATCGTTGCGGCGCGCCCCTCGGCCGCGGCCGCCGTCGGCAACAAAAATCAAGCATGGACTTTCGCGCTGCCCGTCACCCTGCGGACCATTGGGGGGCTGTGATGAAATCTACCTGTCAGCAGCGCGGTTTCACGCTCATTGAAATGATGATCACCGTTGCCGTGCTGACCATCGTTCTCGGCACCGTCGTCACTTACATCAGCCGGCTGCAGCGCGTGTACAAAACCCAGGAAACCAATGTTGACTCGACCGATGAAGGGCGCATGTTCCTCGATAACATTGAGCGCGAGCTCCATCAGTCCGGTTATCCCAACAAGAACATGTATACCAAGTCCAACCTCAATGCGACTCCCGCTAATGATGTGCATGTGGGCGCTGGGCTGGTCAACATCAGCAAGTGGAACATCTACCTCGAAGGCGACCTCGACAACGATGGCACGGTGGAAGACGTCCGCTACACGCTGCTTGACAACACCGGAGCCATCGCCACCGCCGCCAGCAACTGTCCCTGCACCCTGCAACGCACCCAGAAGACCAAGCTTGCTGGAGTTCCCGGCACCACCATAACGGATGCGGACGTACTGGGCGCTAATGCTACCGCCGTCCTGAACAACGTGATCAATAGCGGCGACGGAGCAGGCAACGCTTTGACCATTGCCGGCAGCACGCTGTTCAGCGCCGGCAATTCTTCCACCAACAATGCGCTGTACACGGCCTATCGAACTCCTATGATTTTCACCGGCTACACCAACGCCGGAACTGCTTCGATTGACGTTACTCAGATCCGCTCGGTTGAGATCGCAGTAAACCTGTTGACTAATTACAACGACAGTCAGACCAACATGCGGCAACCCCTCACCCTGCGCACGACGGTCAAGCTGAACAATTTCTGATTCGGGGAACAAAGTGATATTCCAGATCAAAACCATGCCGGCGATTCTGATAACAGGACTCGCATTTTCCATGAGTGCGGTCGCCAAGAATCAGGCGCAGCAATCCGATGACTCGATTGCCAAAGTCGTACAGAAGCAGAAAGCCCACAAAGCGCGCATCGTTCTGACCGATGACGATCTTCCGCATCATCCCGCGGCAGTTGCGGACGTTCAGCCGGTGAACAATCGTTCTATTGTGGAGCCGGCGCCGGCCGAAAAACCATCCACTTCGGATAAGCCGGCGCCCGGAGTCAACGTTCCCGGCCTTTTAGTCGGAGGCTCAGTGGATGACGCGAAAGCCCTGCTCGATCGCCTGCATGAGGAAGAGGCGCTCCTGATTCAGCGTTTCGACCAGATCCAGCGCGAGCTCGCTAGCACCGATAGCGCACAGTTGCGCCACGTTTATTCCGACGCGCTTTCCCATCGCGAGGAAACCTTGGCCCGGACAAAAAAGAAGATCGCAGATACCGAACAGGCGCTGGCAGCAGCCAGCAGCGGCAAGAAAGAAGGAGAAATCAACAATGCGGCGAAATGAACGCGGGATAGCGCTCGTCACCAGCATTCTGGCCTTGATGGTCCTGACCGGCCTCGCAGTAGGCCTGGTCTATATGACATCGGCAGAAACCATGATCAACGATAATTATAAGAATTCCCAGCAGGCTTACGACGCTGCTCTGGCCGGACTGCAGAACGTGCGCGAGCGCATGACTCCGAACGCGGCCGGGACGCATGCCATTCTTGCTTCGCTTCCGGCTGGCCTGCCGGGTACCCCCGGCAATACGATTCTTTATGTCACAAACCCGAGGGCGGGTGAGGCTGTAAACTCAAACACTATAACCACCAACGGCTCCGCTTATTACGACAAGGAAGTCTGCAGCGAGCTCGTTGCTCAGGGCCGTGCGGCAGCCAACGCCTGCGTGCCACCACTTGGCAACACAACTACCATCGTTGAGGACCCCGCCGCCCTGAACACTCTGAATTACAAATGGGTGCGCGTGACACTCAAGGCGAATGCCGGTGGAGCTCCCTATTACACCAACAACAATCCCGGTAGTTCTACACCTGTAAACCAGACTCAGGTTTGCTGGGATGGAACGCAGCAGGTGCTGCTGGGCGGAGCCATCACCTCGTGCTCCAACGATCCGGCATCGGTTTACACGCCCGTTTATCAACTGACGTCTATGTCGTTAACTCCGACCAACTCCACCCGCATGGTGCAGATGGAAGTGGCGCTTGATCCGCCGCTCAACACCCGCGGAGCAGTCGATTCGCAGGACCACGTGACATTAAACGGCAAGCTCGACGTGAACGGGTATGATTACTGCCAGTGCGACTGCGTGACCGACAAGAGCGGCAATACTACTTGTACCAACCGCACCACCGGCGCGGCTTGCACTGACGCCAACAGCAACTATGCGATTTACGCATCCAATACGGTTGATAATCCCAATACCTCCGAAACGTTTTTGTCAGGCAAGACTCCGCCAGTGGTCCAGAACCAACCCTGGCCGTACGATTTGGACTCCCTGGTCAGCCAATTTGTCAGTGCACCAGGCACGGTGCCGGTGACGGGATCACCATACAACTGGAGCTGCACTGGCACCCCGCCAAGCTGCGGTAATCATGCGAATGGAAAGTTTGGCGTTCCGCCAGACTTCCCTCCTAGCCCGCCCAGCAATCCCACCGGCCCTGCAAACATGGCCTCGCAAACTACCTACATTCCTGGCGACGTGCAACTCACGGCTGGCGCTACGGGGAATGGCATCCTGATCGTGAATGGCAATCTTGACATTCACGGCGGCCTGGATTTCTATGGCCTCATCATCGTCACCGGCGTGGTGTCATTCACCGGCGGCGGCAGCAACAAGGTCAACATCTACGGTGGCATCATCGCCGGACAACAGTCAGTGGTTGATAACATCCTGGGCGGTGGCGCTAACATCATATTCGATCGCTGCGCTCTGCCGCAGCGCAACAACAACCAGCCTCCGCGCATCCTGGCCACCCGCGAACTGGTTTTCTAGCTTAGACCAGGGAAGCCGGCCGCCCGGCTTCCTCAGCCTCCCTCACGAAAATTAAGAAATCAACGCGGGGGAGAGCACTCCATGACCACCACCGCCCAGGCCCACGTCCAACTCAATCGTGCCGTCGTAGCATTTCTCGACGGACGCCGCCAACGCGGCTTCATCTACGACTTCTCCGCAGTGAAAGAATCCTTTCGTCTCTCTCCGGAAAGCGACACCCTTCAGCAGCGCGGCGTCGAGATCAAGGTGAAAGACCTCAAAGCCGTGTTCTTCGTGAAGGATTTTGCAGGGAACCGGGAGTATGTCGAATCCGCCGTGACCGGAAACTCGCCGCGTGGACGCAAGATGGCCATTTCATTCACCGATGACGAGACTCTGCAGGGCTGCACTGATGCCTACAATCCGAAAAGGCCAGGCTTCCTTATGTTTCCCACCGATGCGAAAAGCAATAACCTGCGCATCTTCATTGTCAATCAAAACGTCGCCCATGCTAGTTTCGTGTAGCTGAAATTCCGCGCAGCTGGAAGATGCTATCGGGGCCGGCGAAGCAGTTTCGGAGTCTGCCGCGTGTAGGAAACCGGCTTCTCA
Organism: Acidobacteriota bacterium; assembly: GCA_003224855.1. GTDB lineage: Bacteria > Acidobacteriota > Terriglobia > Terriglobales > Acidobacteriaceae > Gp1-AA142. Next base: position 15,741 of record QHZY01000004.1, read on the forward strand.
TGCAGCAGCAATTCCGTTGCCTGCACTCTGCGATCGGCGTGGAACCACCTCTGCACAACGTTGTCGAACAGCAGGTTGGCCATGGCCAGTAGCGACATGCCCTGGTGATGCGCCATCCACGAGCGCACCAGTTTGGGTCGTCGCTTGTGCCACGGCCATCGCGAAGAGATGCTGTAGTCGGCTGCTTCATAGAAACCGTAAGTGCCGAACCAGCCCTCCCGATCCATCACTCGCAAATTGGCCAGCGCTTCCACCGGATCCACTGAGAGCGCAAGAAAACTTGAATAAGGCGAGATCACCAGCGCGTCGAAGTCCGGCTCACGCAAAGCAAGGGCCGGAAGGCCGAAAGCGTGATACTGGTAATTTCCCGCCTCATCGGTTTTGAAATATGCCTTCCTTCGCAATGGCCGTGAACAGCGCGATTCTGGCTTCGGATGCCAGCAGGTCGTAGCAGGCCGCCTGCCGTTTCCGAGCCGCCATATCGAAACCGATGGAAATCAGAAGACGTCGCGGATCGAGCAGAAAATCAAAATCCATTTCATCGGCCAGTTGCCCGCCCTTGTCGGTAAGCTCCCGCAGGCTGGTCACAAGTCCGCCGATACTGGACCGGGCCTGCGCCACCTTCTCTTTAAGCCTGAGCAACAAATTAGCTCGCTCGCCGGAAGCATCTGCGTTCTTTATCGCCGATTCAATGCGCGCGGCCAGCTCATCGCAAAAGTTGCTCAGCTGGTGCAGGGCGAGTTTGCTGCTCTCAAAACCGATCTTCAGGGACGCATCGCTTCGCAACGGCTCGAACTCAGGCGCCAGCCATGGCTGATACCTGTCAACCATCTCGCGGACCTGCGCCAGACGGATTCGTGCCTGCCCGGCATGCCAACTGGCATCCGCTGAATTCTTTATTTTCCCCGCAGGCTCGTTCGATTCCAGATCGGCGATTGGAAAGTTCAAAAGCGCCGTCAGCCAATCCTTCGACCTCAGACTTTTTCGGTGCATGCGGAAACGGCCGTTTGGCAGCTGGCCATCTTCGTTGAGCGCTAACAGGTGATCGACAATACCTTCTACAAGACTCGCCTTCAGCAGCGGCCTTCGGATCGCTTCCACGCATCCCTGGCGAAGCGTCCAGAGTGAAGCCATAAGATTGCCGCTGTCCACCGACGAAACAAATTCGGGCGGCAATGATTTCAAAGTGCGCGTGTCATACCAGTTGAATAAATGCCCGCGATATTTGGGAAGCGCTGCGATGGTTTCGAGCGTCCGCGAAGTCAACACCGCAAATTCAGGAATGGTCACATAACCAAATTCGCAGGCTACTTGTCGCGCGTTCAGAAGCAGGCCCAGATTGGTAGGAGAAACTCGCGCCGCAACCGCCGGCGGATCCTCCTGCACATTGTCCGGAATAAGCCAGTGGTGTTCCGCGGTACTGTAGTCCAAAAAGTAGCGCCAGGTGTTCAGGGCAGCTCGACGCACAAAAGCGCGATCTTCCTCTGAGGTCACGCCGCGCGCGGCATGCGGTGGCTCATTCAGCCAGTTCGAAACCGCCTTACTGGTGGCCCACAAAAGCAAAATTGGAAGCGCAGCCGCGAATGCGCGGGGGCGTCCGAACCAGACCAGCAGCCCGGTCCCCAGCGCCAGCGCCGGTGTCCAGTTCAGGTAGCGATCGATAGGCGTGCTGCTTCGTGCTCCAATTTCCGCTTCCGCCGCAGTCTCCCATTCCAGCAGCTTCCGCTGAGTAACCGTGCGTCGCACCAGGGTTCGAATCACAGCATCCAGCGAAACCAGCGCCTGGTGAGCGAGAAAGATAAGCGTAAAGAAGACATTGGCGTTCGCGGTAATCAGTCCGCTGACCGCATCTTTCGCTACCGCCATCTTCTCTTCGAACGCGGCACGAATCAGTGTGAAGACGAACTGGAACCACACCGGGATGAACAGGATGCATAGCGTCGCCAGCGTCCAGGCAAGCGGTGATCCCGGCAGCATCAGCCATCCGAAAACGAACAGCAGAAACGTCGCCGGCTCCACCAGGCTGCGCCGCAGATTGTCGAGAATCTTCCACTGCGAAACCAGCGAGATGGGATTCGGCACCAGGCGCCCGGTCTCGTCAGGCACCCGTGATAACAACCAGTTGGTAATCTGCCAGTCACCGCGCAGCCAGCGGTGTTTGCGTTTGTTGTACGCGCTGTAACGGGAAGGATAGTCCTCAATAATTTCGATGTCGCTGGCCAGACCGGCGCGGGCGTAAGCGCCTTCGATCAGATCGTGGCTGAGAAGCGCGTTGCGCGGGAACCGCCGGTCGAGCACCTGGTGTACGGTGTCGACTTCGTAGATGCCTTTGCCCGCGAAAATTCCTTCGCCGTACAGGTCCTGATAAACGTCCGAGATCGCGCGGGTGTAAATATCAAATCCGGTTTCACCGGAATATATGTTAGCCAGGCGCGAGCTGGCGGCACTCTGCACGCTCACCCCGACTCGCGGCTGCAGCACGCCGTATCCGGCCACCACAATGTTCTTTTCCGGATCGATAATCGCCTGGTTCAGCGGATGCGCCAGCGCGCCGATCATGCGATGCGCGCTCCGGCGGGGCAGTTCAGTATCGGCGTCCAGCGTAATGACGAACCGGACGTGTTCCAGGATTTCCAGCTCGCCCACTTTTACCGGAAAGCTGTCGTACTGGCTTCTGAGCAGACGGTTCAGGTCAAGCAGCTTGCCGCGCTTGCGCTCCCACCCCATCCATACCCGCTCGCTCGAGTTGTAAACCCGGTGGCGGTGGAACATGAAGAACTTCCCTGCTCCCCGGCTTGCATACTTTTTGTTCAGATCGCGAATCAGTTGCGCACAAAACTCCACCAGCGGACTGTCCTCACGCGGCATTTCAGCGGAATCCGGCAGATCGGAAAGCAGTGCGTAATGAATGTTCGAATCGTGATTGCCCAGATAGCGGATTTCCAGGTCGTCCACCAGCCGGCATACCTGATCTCGGTTCAGAAGAAGACTTGGTACTGCCACCAGGGTGACGCAATCGTTCGGCACGCCATCTGAAAAATCAAGCTTAGGTAAGATTTGCGCGGGAAGCAGTGAAGTGGTCAGGTAATTCATCAGCTGCACCGCGGTCTGTGAACTCGGCAGCAGCAGCATCAGCATGGCAAACAGGATCAGCCAGGGCGAAGTGTAGGTGCTGGTAAGCAGCAGCACGATGGTCGACATGATCGCGAAAGTCAGCACCTCGATCCCGGGCAGATAAAACTCGTTGGGGTGCTTCTTCAGCAGCAAGTCGATTCGCTGGCCAAATGATGGCCGGAATCCGACACGTTCAAACAGGCCTTCTCTGCCATCGTTGCAAATGTAGTAGCCGATATGTGAAAGCCGTTGCTGCACCCGCGCGCTCTCGTGAGTTTGCCGCGCCGCCTCCTCCGCCAGCGCCAGCGCCTTGTTCGCCACTTCTACTTCTGTGAACTCCGTGCGGTCGGCAACCTTGACCAGCAGTTCGCGATAAAGCTCCCGGCTTTCATAATCCATGCGGGGATAGGCTCCCGCCGGGTCCTGCCGAAGTATCTGGTCAAACGCGATAAGTGGTTCCAGCAACACCTTCCAGGAGGCTTGGCCGATGTCCCGCAAACTGCTCACGCACACGCCGACCGAAGCTGCAGCTTTTGCAATCACCTGCTGGGCGCGATCCGCAATCTCTTCCAGCAAAACCAGTTTCAGTGCAGCCGGCAGTGCCCAGAGCTCCTGCATCTTGAGCACCGTCACTTCCTGAAATCCTTCAATAAATGAAGTCAGCGCGGCGTCGGTGAACTGGAATGCCGCGGTGCGTAGAAATCGCTCCGCCAGAGCAATCACCCGCTGCTCCACTTCGCCCGACTCACTCCGGACATGGGGCAAGCGGCGCAGCGAGCGCAAGCCTTCGTTTACATCTTCCAGTGCAGCGGAGAGCAGCCGCAGGTTGTCATGCAGCCAGCGCTGATCGTCGGTAATTTCTTTGCTTTTGGGTAGCTCGTGAAATTCTCGAAAAACCGGACGCAGGGCCTGCCGCACTGCGCTCAGGCGTTCGTCGAACACGCGGGAAAAACGTGTATTGGGCAGCCAGGGGATGCGCCGGGTGTACTCCGTTCCCTCTGCGCGAAAGGCGGCCAGCTTCATCTCCAGCCGCTGCTCTGGAGTCAGCAGAGTGCCGCCGTCGTCACCCACCATATCGAGATGTGTAGGCTCCGTCATCTACCTGTAACTCGCTGCCTGCAGCTCAAACATGGCGGCATAGCGGCCATCCAGCGCCAGCAGTTGCTGGTGATTGCCTTCCTCGGCGATCCGCCCTTTTTCCAGAACTACGATACGGTCTGCCATTCTTACCGTTGAAAAACGGTGCGAGATGAACAATGCCATCTTACCTGCGGTCAGCTCTGCAAACCGTTGAAACACCTCGTACTCACTGCGCGCGTCAAGCGCGGCAGTGGGCTCGTCAAGGATCAGCAGCTGCGCATCCCGTAAGTACGCGCGCGCCAGCGCAATTTTTTGCCACTCTCCGCCCGAAAGATCTACTCCGGTTTCAAAGCGCCGGCCCAGCATCTGGTCGTACCCCAGATGCAATTTAGCAATCACGCCGTCTGCCAAACTCTTGCGCGCGGCATCCTGAATCAGATCAGCGTCTTGCAGCTTTTCGATCCGCCCCACCCCAATGTTCTCCCGTGCAGTCATTTCATAGCGCATGAAATCCTGGAAGATCACGCCGGTTTCGCGGTACAGGTCCTCGAGGTCGTATTCCCGCAAATCTACTCCGTCGAGCAGAATGCGCCCTTCACTCGGGTCATACAGGCGGGTGATGAGTTTTACGATGGTGGTCTTGCCTTCGCCGTTTTCGCCAATCAGCGCCACCCGCTCTCCCGGATGCAGGTGGAAATTCAAACCCTGGAGCACTTTGCGATGAGTGCCCGGATACTGGAATGACACATCGCAGAACTCGAATCCGCGCTTGATGGGCCGCGGCGCAGGCAGAGCGCCGGGTTTCGACTGGATGGTCGGACGCATTTCAAAGAACGCCAGCAGATCGGTAAGGAACAAGGCCTGATCGGCGATTCCGGAGAGCGTCGAGAACACCTGCTGTATGTTGCTGCTGGCCTGCAGAATCGCGTTAGTCAGAAAATAGAACGTGCCGATGCCCAGCTGGCCTGCAACGGTCCGCCAGATCACGTACGCGTAGGCAGAATAGTAGCCGGCGGTACTTATCAGAGATAATCCAGATCCAATCGATAGGCGACGCCTGGCCAGCGCGACATCCTGTTCGTAGATAACGTCAGACAGGCGCGCGAATCGCTGCGTCAAGAAACCGGCAAGGTTGAACAGCTTCAACTCTTTAGCCGCTTCTTTGCTGCCGCCCACCGTACGCAGATAATCCATTTGCCGCTTGATCGGCGTTTGCCGGAAATTTTTCGCGTAACCCAGAAATGCGAAGTGGCTCTCACCCAGGAAGGCGGGCACAACCGCAACAATCAGCAGCAACATGAGCCAGGGCGAATAAATCATTACTGCCACTGACATCGAAATCGCCGTAATCAGCTGAAGTTCAAGCCGGCCAATCGATTGGATCATCACCAGCCGGTCAGTGGCCTGCACCCGCGCGCGTTCCAGCCGGTCATAAAAAACCGGGTCTTCGTATGCGATCAGATCGAGCTCGGAAGCATGCTTCATCACTTCAATGCTCACGTGCCGGGTGTACTTGTTGGCCAGCAATGAGTCTGAGTAGTCGATCATGCGGGTGACGATGCTGCTGAACACCGCCAGGCCAAACTCCGCGCCTACCAGCCACCACAGGCGCTCTGGGACGGGCCCGGGTTCTGACCTCATATGCACCAGTATGTCGATGATGAGCTTGGGGATGTACGCCAGCGCGAGCGGCAGCAACGCGGCAACAAAGCGGGCAGCGGTGCCGAAGCTGACGACTCCCGGCCCCGATTGCCACACGATCTTCAGTACTGGAGGGATGTTGCGCAGCGCCGAAAGACGCTCGTTCCAGCTGCTCCAGAAGCTGTCACGCTCTGCCACGTGAAGAATCCTAACCAAGTTAGAAGGTTTGTAGAAGGGGTTCCTTCGAAGAACGGAGCTCCACTAAAAACCGCGAACGAGCTACCCAAATACGTGCAACCCTGAAAGATGCAGCAAAGACACTTAAGGTTTGCCGAAACAATAACTTAGATGATGTGACCAGGCTGAGATCAGGCGATCTTCAAGCGCCGCTGCATTTCCTCAAGCGTCACTCCGCGGGTTTCGGGATAAACCACAAGAACTACGAAGAACTGCAGTGCCATCATGATGGAGAAGAACGCAAACGGCCATCCTCCGGAGGACGCGGCCATCAGGGGATAGCGCCAGGACACGATTGCATTGGCGAACCAGTGAGAAAACGATCCCAGGCTCTGTCCCTTGGCGCGGACGCGGTTCGGGAAGACTTCGCCAATGTAAACCCAGATCACGGCTCCTTGCGAAAACGCGAAGAACGCAATGAAGCTGACCAGCAACCATACCAGGAGCTCTTCATGCCGATGTTTGAAAAAGATCACAGCCACGCCTGCCAGCGACAGCGAAGTTCCGACCGAACCTACCAGCAACAGGAACTTGCGCCCGAAGCGGTCGATCACACTGATCGCCAGCATGGTGAACAGCAGATTAGTGGCGCCCACGGCGACTGCCTGCAGGTCGCCCGAAACTTTGCTGAACCCGGCGCGCTCAAAGATGTCATTCAGGTAATAAAGAATCGCATTGATGCCTGACAACTGGTTGAACAAACCGGTCGCCACCGCCAGAAAAATCGGCAGTGCATATTTGCGGGAGAACAGAGGCTCGTTGGCGTGGCCATGCTCAGCATCGATGGAGCGAACGATATCTGCCAGTTCCGCATCCGGATCAGGTTCGCCAATCTGCGCCAGCACGCTGCGCGCTTCCTCCAGCCTTTGCACTTTGGCCAGCCAGCGCGGGCTCCGCGGGATTCCCGCCAGAAACATAAAGAACAGCGCCGCCGGAATGGCCGCCACACCCAGGTCCCAGCGCCATTCCGCCTGCCCCAGTCTCAGCCTGCCCAGAATGTAGTTGGAAAGATAAGCGACCAGGATGCCGAGCACTACGTTGAACTGGAAAAATCCCACCAGCCGGCCACGCAGCTTAGCGGGCGCAATTTCGGCGATGTACATGGGCGCCAGCACCGACGATCCGCCAATGCCCAGCCCGCCGATGATCCGAAAGATCAGCAGCGCCGGCCAGTTCCAGGCCAGCGCACATCCAAGCGCGGAAAGAAAATAGAGCACTCCAAGCACGCGCAGGCTGTCGCGCCGCCCCCAGCGTTCACCTGGAATGCTCGACAGCAGTGAGCCGGCTACCGTTCCCCACAGAGCGCTTGAGACCGTGATCCCGAGCAGGTTTGGAGTGAGCTGAAAAACAGTTCGCAGTGCGGAAGTGCTGCCGGAGATGACTGCGGTATCAAAACCAAACAGCAATCCGCCCAGGGCGGCTACGGCGGTGCTCTTCAGCAGAACGGAATTGATGGAACCTGGCATAGGCGCGGGGGCAACGAGCACTGAACAGTAGCATGCAGCCTCAAGTTTGCGGAAGGCCTGCCCTGTACCATCCGGGCGACGCTAAATCCGCGCCTGTGCGGTGGCAACAGGGGCTCGATGTGCAATCAGTACCAACAGATCGTCTGCCTACGCTCGCCTGACATCACGTTTACGTACAACCTTGTACGCATATCTGGTATTTACTTTTAGATATTTACGCACCATTTGCGTTTTAAATCGATTTCTGGCCACTCGGGGCCCGCGAGTACCTGGCACCCGTCCCTGCGGCCGATCGCGCTCCCGCGGCCCTCAGCGCGCGACTACGGGGTACTCTGGTTGGACATCACGCTTTACATGCCATCGTAATTCGGACCGCCGCCGCCCTCGGGAGGCACCCAGGTGATGATCTGGTAGGGATCCTGAATATCGCAGGCTTTGCAGTGCACGCAGTTGGAAGGATTCAGGCTGATGCGCTTGCCGTTGGGCTGGTCGGGATCATCGAGCATTTCGTAAACGTTGGCGGGACAAAAATTCTGGCAGGGGCTGCCGAATTCGCGGATGCAGCGCTGATTGCAAACATCTGTGTCGTGGATGATCAGGTGGGCGGGCTGATCTTCTTCGTGCCTGGTGCCGGAATGGTAGAGGTCGCTTAACTTGTCGAAGGTGAGCTTGCCATCGCCTTTGGCGGGACCAAGAAGATTGGCTTCGGGGCCGCCATCGGTGGGAAGTGCAGCAAGCTTCTTCATGCGCTGATAACCGGCAATGGACGGGTAATGATTGCGCACTCCCCGCCCGCCGGTTACCTGCTGCAGAGCAGTGTGGAACATGCCGGACCAGAATCCGTGCTCAAAGCCCTGATGAAAGTTTCTTACCTTCCACAATTCAGCCTTGATCCAGCTGGCTTCCACGCGCTGCTGATATTTCGCGAGACTGGCGGCCGAGAAATCATTACTCTTCATGGCTTCGAACACAGTTTCGGCGGCCAGCATCCCGCTTTTGATTCCGAGATGAATGCCCTTGAGGCGCTGTGAATTCACCAGGCCGGCAGAGTCGCCCAGAATCATCCAGCCATTGCCGGAAAGCGGCGGCACCGCCCACCATCCGCCATAGGGCAATGATTTCGCGCCGTAGCGGATCAGTTTCCCGCCTTGCAGCAGGGAGGCGATGAAAGGATGCTTCTTGAATTCCTGCAGCACGCGCTGCGGGTCAAGACGCGGATCGGGATAATCAAGGCCGGTGACGAATCCCAGCGAGACGACGTTGTTCGGGCAACCGTAAATCCATGCGCCGCCATATTCTTTGGTGGTCAGCGGCCAGCCCAGCGTATAGATCACTTCCCCGGCAGCGATTCTTCCTGCGGGAACTTCCCACAGTTCTTTCACTCCCTGCCCAAATGTCTGCGGATTGCGGTCGCGTCGCAGCCCGAAACGCTCAATCAGTTGCTTGGTGAGCGACCCGCGCGAACCTTCGGCCAGAATGACTACTTTTGCCTGCAAGTCGTAGCCGGGCTCGAAATTCGACTTGGGCTGGTTCTGCTTGTCGACCCCTTTGTCGTCGGTCCGAACCCCGCTCACCCGGTCGCCCTCGAACAAGAGTTCAGAACCGGCGAACCCGGTAAAAACCGTGACTCCTGTTTCCTCGACCTTGCTGCCCAGCCATTTCACAAAGCGATTCAGTGAGATTACGTAATTGCCGTGGTCGCGGAGGGGCGGCGGAGTGACCGGAAACTTCAGCTTGCCCGTTTCCGTCAGGTAGTAAACGGCTTCTTTTGTGACCTGGGCATCGAGCGGAGCTTCTTTTTCGAAGCCAGGCAGCAGTTCGCGCATGGAGCGCGGGTCAAGCAGCGCGCCCGAAAGGCAGTGCTGGCCGATTTCGCGCGCTTTTTCGAGAACGTAAATATTTTCTTTGCTTATTGGCGAGTCAGGGTTTTTCGCGTTGTGCTCGTCAATCAGCTGCGAAAGGCGCAGCGCGCAAGCCATTCCGGAAGGGCCGCCACCTACGATGACAACATCGGCAGGCATTTGCGGACGCTCGATGTTGGGCAGGGGCTTGCGAAAGACGATCACGGCAGCTTGTTCATGATACCGGAATGGACGACATGGTGCAGTCGGTTTACTTCAATATGAAGCTTAAATCGCAGAGAGCGCACCGAAAAGCCGCAGAGTTCGCGGAGACACGCTGTGAAAAAGCCTTACCCTCCCGCTTTGGCCTTCTTCACTTCTTCTATCAGCGGCGGCACGATGTCGAACAGGTTGCCGACCACCGCGTAGTCTGCGATTTCGAAGATGGGCGCTTCGGAGTCTTTGTTGATAGCGACAATCGTGCGCGCGCCTTTCATTCCCACAATGTGTTGAATGGCGCCGCTGATGCCGAGCGCCAGGTAAAGCTTAGGCGCGACGGTCTGGCCGGACGAACCGATTTGCCGATCCATGGGAAGCCAGCCGTTGTCGCAGATGGGACGCGAGGCAGCGATCTCGCCGCCCAGGGCTTCTGCCAGCTGCTTGGCCAGATCGATGTTCTTCTGCTCTTTGATCCCGCGGCCCACGGCAACAATAATTTCCGCCTGCGTAAGATCGACCGCCTGCTTGGCTTCTTTGAACACTTCCTGCGGCTTGTTGCGCACCACTGAATCTGCGATTTCGACGTTTACGGTTTCAACCGGCGCTGCGCCTGATCCGGCTTCTACTTTGTCTGCGCGAAAGGCCCCGTTCTGAAATGTGACGAACCAGGGAGCCTCACAGCGGAAGCTGACATCAGCGGCCAGCTTGCCCTGAAACATCTGGCGGCTGAAAAGCAGCTTCTCGCCTTCTTTTTTGAACCCGATGCAATCAGTAACTGCGGTCCGTCCCATGGCCGTGGCCAGCTTGGGCACGAAGTCGCGCACCTGGTAAGTGTGCGGCATCAGCACCAGCTTCGGCTGTCGGGCTTCAAGGAATTGCTTCAGGCCGGCAGAGAATGCATCGGGAGTGTAGGGCTGCAGTTTCGGCGATTCCACGCCATACACCTTCCCGAGTTTCTTGGCGGCTACTTCGTTCGCGATTGAAGAAACGCCGCTTCCTGCCACGGCGGCTTCGAGCGCCCAGCCGGTTTCGGCCGCAAGCGCTTGCCCGGCGGCCAGGGTTTCCCAGGAAACACGGTTCAGCTTGCCGTCACGCTGTTCGACTACCACCAGAATTGTGTCAGCCATAGGTTTGTTTATCGAGTCAGGCTTCCGCGCCGCCGCCATCCAATTTCTATCAGGATCAGTCCGATAACTCCCTGGCCGATCACCCACCAGAGCCACATGCGTGAGCCGCTTCGAATGCCGTCATACACGAAAGCGAGCAAAAGAAAATCGACCCACAGAAGCAGCTTGCCTACCGTCATCAGGCCGAGGCCGAAGCGGCGCGGCTCAACTATCCCTTCGTCTTCAACGCGATTCAGTTTTATCCCTGGCATAGCGCAATTTAGATGCGCGCAGGCCATGAGCCGCAAACCCGAAGAGCCGCGATCAGATGACCCTTACCTCATTGCGCAGCTTCTCAGTTAACTTTTTGGCCACTTCGCCTGCAGGCCCTTCCAGAACTTCCGTGTTCTTGGTTTTCTGCGGAACGTATAAGCGGTCGATTTTCTGCAGGTTCGGTCCGATCGCAGATTCCACCTCAGCCAAAGTCACTTTGCGCAAGGGCTTGTTTTTGGCCTGCTTGATGCCGATCAGCGTGGCATAACGCAGCTTATTGATGCCTGACTGAATGGTGAGTACCGCAGGCAGCGGCATGTCAACGAACTGGAAGAATCCGGCTTCCAGTTCGCGTTTGACGCGAATGCCGCTTTCGGACTTTTCAATATGCATGATGATGGTTGCATGCGGCCACCCCAGAAGCTCTGCAAGGATCACCCCGGTTTGTGCATAGCCGTAGTCGTCAGATTGCAGGCCGGTGAAGATCAGGTCGAACTGTTCGTCTTTAATCGCGGCCGCGAATGCTTTGGCTGTGTTCAGCGCATCCAGGCCGACAAAGCCATTGTCTTCAAGGTGAATGGCGCGGTCCGCGCCCTTGGCCAGCGCTTCGCGCAGCACTTGTTGCGCGCGCGCCGGGCCTGAGGTGATCACCACCACCTCGCCCTTGTGCTTTTCCTTTTGCCGCAGAGCTTCTTCGAGCGCGTAAGCGTCAGGCTCATTCACTTCGTAAGACACGTCTTCGCGAATCCAGGTGCCCTCCTGGTTAACTTTCAGCGGCGCATCTTTCTGCGGAACCTGCTTCATGCAAACAAGGATTTTCAATCAGAGCTCCGGATCAGAGGTCACGCAAACTTTTTAGTATATAGCAGCAGAACTCATCGGCGAGCTGCGCCCGCCCGGATCGCAGATTCGGGCGTACCTCACCTGCTCCAGTTATTCCGTGGTGACGACCGACTGCAGACTGGTGATGTCGAAACGCTTGCGGCAGCGCACGTTCTTGCAGGCCATCACGTCATCTTTCCGGACCATGTAAGAGCGGGCTTTGGCGAAACGGGCACGATCGCGCTCATCGGCGCGCGGCGGAAGTTGGCGCTTCTTGGTACGCACCAGCCAGGTGACTTCGTAATCGGAAGACTGGTGGCAATGGGGACAGTTCAGGGTTGCTGGCTTCTTCTCAGGGCGTTCGTCAAAAAATTCGCGTTCTTCCATAACCGGCAGCCCACAGGGGCTGTTGCCTAATTATTGCAGCTTTAGCGGGCACAGGCTATGGCAAGATGGGCGAAATGCCCAAAAAGCGAAAGAAGAAGTTCAGCGCGGTCAAAGCGGTAAAGGCGCTGGCCCGCGAACGCCTGGGTGCGCCGCGGCCCGGGCAGTTACTGGAAGATGGCCGGAACAAGACAGCGGAGAAACATAAGAAGAACCTGTCGCAACTGCTCTCCGACGAACAGTAAAGCCTATCGTCGCAGATATTCGCGCAGGCAACGCACGCACGGCACATAGCCGGCCCGCATGGCGTCAGCGGCAGCAATCAGGCGGACTTTGTCGCTCGACTGGTGAATGAACTTGCAACCCGGGACATGAAACGTTTTTCCGTCGGCTGCCACTTCGACCATCATTGCCGCCGGAATTTTTTGCGCCTGTTCGGAATGTTGCGATCGCAGTGCCTGCACGGTCGAAGTGGTCGCCTTTCCCAGAGCGAAGGTGCCGGAAACGATGGCCAGCGCGGCCACTGCTACCAGCCATCCGTAAGCCGTGCCTTTCGAAGGAATAAACAATGGCAGGCGCTGTTGCCACTTCTGAGTAAAGTTTGCAGGCAGTTCGATCACACGGTCATCTCCATAAAGCCTCACTACATTTCTGGTTCCTTCAAGTACGGCGGTGCAGTGCTTGCAACCGCGAACGTGATTTTCAATCGCCTGACGCAGTTCGGCAGAGAGATCGCCATCCAGGTAGTTGGAAATCTGCTGCCACACCTCTGCGCAATTCACTACCATGGCTTTTCTCCCTTCTGAAATGGAACGTGGCCTGGCCAACCGTCGCGCAACGCCGGAGCCAGGATATCCCGCAGCATCAGGCGGGCGCGCAACAGCCGCGTCTTGACGTTGGCGACCGAAATGGCAAGCGCTTTGGCGGTTTCCTCGATACTCAGCTGTTCGATATCGCGCAGCACGAACACCGAACGGTATTTTTCGCCCAGGCTCGCCAATGCCTGCGCGAGCAAGGCGCGGATTTCTTTTCTCTCCAGCGTCTCCGGCGGGGTCTCGCGCCAGTCCGCGAACTCCCTGGGAACATAATCCTCCTCGCCGTCGTGGGTATCGTCAAGCGAATCGTACAGGTTGGCATGATTCTTGCGCTGGCGCATGCGCGCCTGGTTGATGGTGATCTGGATCAGCCAGGTGCTGAACTTAGCCTCGGCGCGAAACTGGTGAAGATGGGTAAACGCCTTCACGATAGCTTCCTGGGCTATATCCTCGGCGTCCGCCTCGTTGCGCAAAAGCGCCAGAGCCGCAGCGTAAACGCGGCGCTCGTAGGGCTTAACCAGTTCAGTGAATGCGTCGCGGTCGCCCTGAAGCGTACGGCGAATCAGGGCCGCCTCACGCTGATTTTGCGGCGGCGGAATTGGGCTCGGAGCTGTGCTCAATGAAAGCATCGTTTAACGCGAAACGTATTCAGGGTTTTTCTTCCATCCGGTCAGCATTGACATAAAGTTATTCCAGCCATGCAGCACAACCATGATCAAGTGTCCGAGCAGAAAAAACAGAATTGCCCACATCACCGCAAAGTGCCAGATGCGCGCGTAATGAAAGCCGCCCATTGGCCATGCCAGCCACGAGAACTGCACCGGTTTCCAGATCGCCAGCCCGCTGAGAACGGAAAGTACGCCGAGCACCAGCACCGAACTGTAGGCAAGCTTCTGCAGCGGGTTATAGACGTGGCGGGGCTCAGGCTTAGGGCCGAAAAAGAAGTAATAATGGACCATCGGCCACACGCCGCGAATGTCGCCCGCTGTGAACAGAACCTGGCGATAATTTCCGCTGAACAGCTGATAGCAGAAATAGAAAAGGCCGGTGGCGATGTAAATCCACATAAAAGTCAGGTGCCACTGCAAGCCGCCGCCCAGCCAGCCTCCCAGCGCGAAAGCTTTCGGCCAGTGCAGCAGATCTTTTTGCGGGATCTTTGCGCCGAAGCTGGGAAAGGCGCGAAAAATCTGAAAGCCGCTGCCGACCAGCACCAGCAGCGCGATCGAATTCACCCAGTGGCAGAAGCGCACCGGCCAGGGATGCTCGTAAACCGCGAGCTCTGTGTTTTCTGACTTCGGCGCGGTGACTTCGAAAGTAGTTTCAGGCATAGCGATCAAACTACAGTCCGTAAAACGAGGAATACCCCTGGTCCTCCCAGTACCCGACTCGCGGCAAGACATTCGTGACTTTCAGGTCAGTCAGATACTTGGCCTGCTTGTAACCGATTTTGGTCGGAATAGTTAAACGCAGCGGCGCTCCGTGCTCGCGAGTCAGCGGACGATCGTACATTTCGTAGCAGAGCAGCGTCTGAGGATGCAGAGCAGTAGCCATGTCAATGGATTCGTAATAGTCGTCCGCGCACTCCACATAGATGAAACGTGAATTCAAGTCGGCATCAATCGACTTCAGGAAGTCAGAAAGCCGGGTCCCGCCAAAGCGGCCAATCACGTCCCAACCCTCCACACAGACATGGCGCGTGTTCTGCCGGATTTTGGGTAGCGCCTGAATCTGCGCGAGCGTGTATTCGCCGGGCTTCTGCACTGCGCCGCTGACCGTGAGAGTCCAGGCCTCGAGATCGACCCCGGGATCGTCGACGTCGTAATCGTTTATCGGGAAGGTAGTGAACGGCGCGACTTCGGAATCGGAAAATGTGGGGGCCAGATGATTGCGGCGAAAAAGCAGCTCGGATGCCCAGTCGCTAAACCCAAGGCCCGCCTTCAGCAAAGGTTGCTGCAATTTGGGAATGGCAAAGGCCCCCAGAGCTAAAACAGGCGTGAGCTTCAGCAGTTCGCGGCGGGTGGTGCTGTTGAACCGGCGCGAGTCAATGGCCTTAGTCATGGAAGCGACAGTTTACCTTCGTCGTAGGATGTGCAGGCAGGGAAAAAGTGACATTGAATTGCGTCGTGCTTTGCGCCATTGGAGAGCGGCAGGCCGCTGTCTCCAACGCAGGACTTGGCAGGGTAGATCGGGGCCTACCTGAGTACGCTCGCAACGAACTTGCAGAACTCCGTTACATCCTGTTCGGTAGTGTCGAATGAGCACATCCAGCGCACGATCGACTGCTCTTCGTTCCACACGTAAAAGAAGTAGCGCTTCTGGATTTTGCGAATGGCGCTGCGCGGAATTTTCGCAAAAACCCCGTTGGCTTCCACCGGATAAACAATTTTGACCTGTGAGATCTTGCGCAATTCGCGTTCCAGCAATTTCGCCATGCGATTGGAATGGCGGGCATTTTTCTGCCACAAATCGTTGCTGAGCAGAGCATCGAGTTGCGCGGAAATGAAACGCATCTTCGAAGCCAGCTGCATTCCCTGCTTGCGGGAATAAAGAAAATCCTGGGCCAGTTCGCGCTGGAAGAACACCACCGCTTCGGCGCCCAGCGCGCCGTTCTTGGTCCCGCCGAATGAAAGCACATCCACTCCCAGGTCGCGCGTGCTCTCGCGCAAAGTCCGGCCCTGGCTGGCCGCGGCATTGGCAATGCGCGCGCCATCCATGTGCAGCAACATTCCGTTCTGGTGAATGTAGGCGGCGAGTTTGCGTACTTCCTCCGCTTTGTAAACCGTGCCGACCTCGGTAGCCTGAGTGATCGAGACTACATGGGGCTGCACGTGGTGCTGGTCGCCGATGCCATGAAATGCGCCGCGAATGGACTCGACTGTAAGCTTGCCTTCTCTGGTGGCCAGCGGAATCAGCTTGCAGCCGGTAAATCTTTCCGGAGCGCCACATTCATCGTTGTAAATGTGCGCCGCCTCGCTGCAGATTATCGCGTGGAACGGATCAGTCAGGGCCTTCAGGCTGAGGCAGTTGGCGGCAGTGCCGTTGAAAACGAAAAACACCTCGCAGTCATCGCCGAAATGCCGGCGAAAGTTGGCGACTGCCGCGGCTGTGACCGGATCGTCGCCATAGCCCACCGCATGTCCACGGTTTACTTCCGAGATCGCTCGAATGATTTCAGGATGAACGCCGGCATTATTGTCGCTGGCGAAACTGCGCGCAGGTTTCATGACTGCAACAATTTACCAGAGTTGGCGGGCTGCTCCGCGCGCCGCAGCAGCTCACTTGCCGGCTTCTAACCTTTGCATGGCGGCGCCCAGAATCTGCTTCTGCCCGCTTTGCTGAACAAAGGCGATAACCCGCAGATTCGCCGCGTCACCCGGTTGCGCAAGTTTGAGTTTGACTTCAGCGTCAAAGCCATGCGCTTGATCCACTGACCCGGCTTTCACCAGCTGTTGCACTACTCCTGCGTGACTCAAATGGCGACCGCTGTTCTCTCCGCGCAGGACTTGTGATTCGGCATGGTTCAGGGCAAGCGCAACCATCACGTCGGCAGATTTTCCGTCGCCAGGTAAACGGTCAGCGTGAACGCGAGCGCGCACCATTCCGGACTGCAGGGAAACGTCCGACACTGACACCTCGAGATTCTGGCGTTTGCGCGCCTTCTCGATCTCCTGCTTAGCCTGTTCAGAATCGCTGCCGGTGAACTGTGCGGTG
Source organism: Acidobacteriota bacterium (assembly GCA_003224855.1). GTDB lineage: Bacteria > Acidobacteriota > Terriglobia > Terriglobales > Acidobacteriaceae > Gp1-AA142. The sequence continues at coordinate 32,450 of QHZY01000004.1, forward strand.
CCGCCGACAACCATCTGGGGCGTGTAAACCGTGGCCAATCCGAAGCTGCCGGAATAAGCGCTCTGGCGATCACTGAAAAACTTCGACGAATACGGATCTTTCCAGCCGATATGGTTCCAGTAGTCCACATGTTCACTGAGCACGATGATTTGCGCACCTGAAATTGGCTGGGCCTGATCGAAACGCAGCAGCAGCGCGTCTGCGGGAGGACAACTGGAGCAGCCTTCTGAAGTAAACAGCTCCACTACCACCGGCTTACTTGCTGATGGTGCATCCGCCGCAGCAAGCCAGGTAGCAGACAGCAACAGTGACATAAAGACGATTGTGCGCATACCTAAGCAGACGTTTGCTGGGCGACAAAGTTACATCTGCGGCTCATCTATAATCGCAGCACGCTTGCCATCATGCGTTTATCCGGCATTTTTCTCTTCTTCACGGCTGCCATTGCTTTGATGCAGCCTGCTGCCAACACCCCGCCATTGCCGAAATTCAACGATATCGGCCGGGAAGCTGGCCTGACGGCTTCGCACATTTCTTCGGCGGAAAAGAAATATATCGTCGAGTCTATGAGCGGGGGCGCGGGACTCATCGACTGCGATGGCGACGGAAAGCTCGACATCATTACCGTAAACGGTTCCACCATCGATCGCTTCCGCGTCGGTGGCGATCCCATGATCACTCTTTATCATCAGGGCGCGAACCTGAAGTTTACCGACATTACTCAATCCGCCGGACTTGCCCGCAAGGGATGGGGCATGGGCGTAGCGGTCGCAGATTACGATAATGACGGACATCCGGATATTTACGTCACCGGCTATGGCGGCAACGCGCTTTATCACAATCTTGGTAACTGCAAGTTTGCAGATGTAACAGACAAGGCAGGCGTAGCCGGGGGAGGATTCAGCACCGGCGCGGCCTGGGCGGATTACGATGGTGACGGGCTGGTGGACCTGTACGTCTCGCGCTACGTTCATTTCGATATTCAAAATCTTCCGCTGTTCGGAAGCGACGAGAAGCACTGCCGCTTCAAAGGAATTCTGGTGCAGTGCGGCCCCTGGGGAATGGTCGGGGAGTCGGATTTTCTTTTTCACAATCGCGGCGACGGAACCTTTGAAGAAGTCTCCAGGAAATCAGGGGCGGAAGACAAAAACAAGTATTACGGCTTAGGGGTCATCTGGGGAGACTACGACAATGACGGCTGGCCGGATCTTTACGTCGCCAATGATGCCGGTCCGAATTATTTATTTCATAACAAGCATAACGGCACCTTCGAAGAGATTGGAATGCTTTCCGGAATTGCTCTGAGTGGAGACGGCCAGGAACAAGGTTCCATGGGCGTGGACTGGGGTGACTACCTGCACGAGGGCCGGCTTGCGATGTTCATCACCAACTTTACCGAGCAACCCGACACGCTGTACCGAGATCTCGGAAAAGACAGCTTTGCGGACGTGAGCTGGGCGGCGAAACTGGCGCAACCAACCTATCCCCTGGTCGGATGGGGAACCGCTTTCTTCGACATGGATAACGACGGCTGGCTGGATATCTTCATCGCCAATGGACACGTCTATCCCCAGGTAGATTCGATTCCCGGCGGCGCTCCTTATCGCGAGCCTGTTCAGCTATTCCGTAACAATCGCAACGGCGCCTTTGAAAACGTCTCCTCGGCGCTCGCCGATCTGCCACCTGAAAGTAGACGAGGCGCGGCCTTTGGGGACATCAACAATGACGGCATGGTCGATGTTGTAGTGATCAATGTCGGTTCGCCGCCCAGCTTACTTCTGAACACCAGCAGCAACACCAATCACCGGGTGCTGTTTCAGCTGCAGGGTACCAAGAGCAACCGGATGGCAATCGGCGCGCGGGTCACGGTCAAAGCAGGTGACCTGGTCCAAATGAACGAGGTGCGCGCAGGTGGCAGCTACCTGTCGCAGAACGATCCACGGTTGCACTTCGGCCTCGGGCAGCAGAGCAGGATGGCCAAGGTTGAGGTCCGCTGGCCGAGCGGCAGCACCGAAGTATTGAATGATCTTCCGGCCGACTTCATTTACACGATCGTTGAGGGCCGGGGGATCCAGAATAGAACTCCGCTACCCACTAGCATCTTGCCTTCTAAGTAGTTAGCGGTTGCGCACTTATCTGGACGGTAGGAGCAAAAGTATGCGGGCCTCCGGCATTGATCATTGATCCATTGATCATTGATCATTGATAAAGAGTTCAAGACCATCGACTTTCTTACTCTGCTCGATCTCGAATCGCTTCATCCCCGGATGAAGGCCCGCCTTCTTGTTCGAGCCTGACCAACTTCAATCAGGCCGCATGTCCGTTTGTCCACGGATCAAGCACGACCTTAGTGCAACGGTCCTGCTTGTCTCGGAATATTTTGTACATTTCCGGAGCACGATCGATCGGCACCCGATGGCTGATCACGAAGCTGGGATCGATCTCGTCGTTCTGGATCCGCTGAAACAAGTCGCCCATGAAGCGCATCATGTGCGTCTGGCCGGTTTTCAGGGTCAGCCCTTTGTTCATAAAGGCGCCAAGCGGGATCATGTCGTCAAAGCCGGCATATACGCCGGGAACCGAAACCGTTCCGCCTTTGCGACAGGCCTGGATGCATTCCCGCAACACCAGCGGCCGATCGGTTTCAACCTTCACCGCCTGCTTCGCCTTGTCTAGTAGATAGGTCAGACCCTTGCCGTGCGCCTCCATGCCGACAGCATCCATGCAGGAGTCGGGACCTATGTTTGAGGTCATCTCTTTCAAAGTTCCCAGGACACTATCAACCTCTTCATAATTGATGGTTTCAGCTCCGCCCTGTTCGGCTTGTTGCAGACGATAACGGAAGCGATCGATGGCGATCACCCGTTCTGCTCCCAGCATGAACGCGCTGCGAATAGCAAACTGGCCGACCGGGCCGCAACCCCAGATTGCAACCGTGTCCCCGGGCTTGATGTCACAGTTGAGCGCTCCAAAGTACCCGGTCGGGAAGATGTCCGACAAGAACAGTACTTTGTCGTCCGGAATTCCCGATGGTATTTTCAGCGGTCCAACATCTGCGAACGGAACGCGCGCAAACTGGGCCTGCCCACCCGCATATCCGCCCATCATGTGGGTGTAGCCGAACAGTCCGGAGGGCGAGTAGCCCATCATCTTCTCGGCAATCCAGTAGTTAGGATTGGAGTTGTCGCAACAGGACCAGAGCTGATGCTTGCAGAAGAAGCAGTTTCCGCACGCGATGGTGAATGGAACAACCACCCGATCGCCAATCTTCAACTTCTCTTTATTTACACCGGGGCCCACCTCCACCACTTCTCCCATGAACTCATGGCCCATGATGTCGCCCTGCTCCATGGTGGGAACGTAACCGTTATAGAGATGCAGGTCCGAACCGCAAATTGCAGTGCTGGTGATACGAACTATGGCGTCGCGGGGATTGATGATCTCCGGATCCGGAACGGTTTCAACACTCATTTTTTCTATGCCCAGCCAACACACTGCTTTCATGCTATCCCCCGTTGAGATTCAAGATTTTCTGAAAGCCGCGGTTCTTTTCTCGGCGGCCGATCTGGGTTGACGAATCGCAAGGCGGCGATCGCCGCTGACCTTGGACCGTGTGGCTGGCCTTCGGTGGTGGGTACTTCACCTGCCTCCAACAGAGCTTTGAACCGGCGCAAATCCTGGCGTATGAGGAAGCTTGGATCTTTACCGAACAGGCTGGCGACTGAATACCCCAGCGGGCCCGCGGGCGGAGCAAACTCTATGCTTACATGGATGGATGTGCCACGCTCATCAGGCTCTTTTGTGAATTCAACTCGGCCATTGACTGTGATTTGGGAATTCGGCAAAGTATGCCATTCAATCAGCTCGTTTTCTCGAATGGTTTCGACTTGTGCATCCCACTGCACCGGCGTATCGGCAGGTCCTACTGCTACCCATCGATAGCGCCCGTCTCCAAGGTTGGTCACGGACTCAACGTGATGCATGAAGCGGGGGAAATCTTCAAACTTGCTCCAGCGTTGAAATGCTTCTTCCCGCGAGCAGTTCACCAGGATGCTGCTGTGGGCTGAAAACGGCTCCAGGTAGGGGCGCGCTTTCGCTCCGGCGAGCGCAATTCCGCCCCCGGCAATCGCTAAAGCCAGTCCGCCACCGGAACGCCGGCTCAGCCCAAACGCCGCCAGCGCTCCTCCAGCAACAATCGCGCCCCAGCGTCCTGCCACGAACGATTTGGGGTAGCTCGCGCTATCTCTACGGTTGTGTGAATAAGAATCTGAGTTGCTTCTCATCGCATGCCTTTCCTTTAGGATTTACCGTCAGATGCGGACAGGCATGCAAGGGTGCCCAGCTGTGGAAGACTTTTTGAACAAATGTCCCCCGCCTGAGCAGCTCACGGAATGTCTTAGGCTCTACTTTGAGCCGGCGCTCGACCCGGAGGACGGCAGTGACTTCAGATAAGCAACAATGGCGGTGGCGTCACGTTTGTTGAAGCGGTACTGCGGCATAGGCGGCCGAGCAGGAAGGTTATTGTAGGCGATCCCCGTCATCAGAAACCTGATTGCAGCCGCCTCTGTCCAGCCCGGCAATCCCGCGATGGCGGTCGACTTATCGGCCCAGACCGGCATCGGGACCAGCGGCTTGAAGGGCAGGATCGTTCCCTTCAGGTACTTCTCTCTAACCAGTTCGCCTTTTTCGCTGTGCTCGGTATGACAATGTTGCACATACCAACCTGTTCGACCAGGTACTTTCCTCTGCCAACGGCGCCGCTGGAGCTGGCGGCGGATTCTGCGGAAGACGTCCCAAGTACGACCAGAAAAACTGCCGATGCCAAGCCAACCATCAAAACTAATATCCCAAGCTTCACGCGCAGGCCCCCCGCGGCAAGTGAATGGAAGCCACAAATTTTACATCAAGAGCTCGCCGGAGTGCGCCAGGCAGCGCTTGGATTTTTCGAAGATCCATCGACTGCTGAATTGGAACTAAGAAGGTAAGTGGAGAGAGTATTTTATAAATGGTAAGTAGCGAAATCTAGAAAGCGCAGTTAGTATTAACGGGTTTGTTAAAACTGCTTTCGAGGGGGGAATTCTGATGGCGAATCTCGCCGCAGTATTGAAGGAGCTTCAACAGGAAAGGAATCACCTGGATCAGGCTATCTCCGCACTTTCGAGTCTTGCCGGCAGGCAAGCCTCAGGCGGCGGTACCGGATCTGGCCGGCGTCCATTGTCCACTGCCGCACGCGCCAGAATCGCAGCTGCGCAACGCGCGCGTTGGGCAAATATCAAGGCAAAAAAAGGTAAAGGCGGCTCTGGTCAATCAAGTGGACGAGTGATGTCTGCTGCGGCCCGAAGAAAGATCGGTGCGGCGCAACGGGCTCGCTGGGCCGCAAGAAAAGCACAACAGAAGAAAGCCGCTTAGCTCTCTTATCCAAACCAAAAAGGGGGCGGCAAGTCCCACCGCTCCTGGTTGTCTGATTCCAATCACAAGAACAGTTCGGGTCAGGCGGCGCGCGCCGAAAGAGGTGGGCTGCTGCCCGCCCGGTCAGAGTTTAAGGCGCGTCCTGTGATCGCGCTTGCCAGTGCAAGCAGTGCGCAGATCACCATCACCATCCGAAATCCAAAGATGAATGACTGGCGCACCGCACTTTGAAGCGCGCTCGCAGTTTTCGCATCGAGATTACCAGGCACATCCATTCCCGCCAGTTTGATGGAATTTGATTTGATCGACTGAACAGCATCCGCCGGCAGGTTCAATCCTGTAAGTAAGCTATCCAGCCGGTGATGAAAGCACCAGGTCATTACGATTCCAAGTACGGCGATAGCGAGCACGCCTGCCACGCGAGCCACGGCGTTGTTGATGCCGGACGCTGTGCCTGCCCGCTGCTGCTCGACCGAACTCATCACCACGGTCGTAAGCGGAGCTACGCTTACCGACATTCCAAAGCCCAGTAGCAGGAAAGCAGGAAAGAATGATCGCCAGTAGCTCACTCCGGTCGACGGGATTACGAATAGCAGAAACCCCAGAGCGACAATCGATGGGCCCACCATCAGCGGCACTCTGGCTCCGTAGCGGGCGACTAATCCTCCCGACCAGCGGGACAGAGCGAACATCAGCAGGATAAACGGCAGCGCAGCGGCGCCGGTCGCAGTCGGGGAGTAACCCTGCACCTGAATTAAATTCAGCGGGAACAGGAAGAAAAATATTCCTACCGCGGCGTACAAGAACAGGGTGAGCACGTTGGCGGCCCTGAAGGCCGTTATTTCGAACAGGCCCAGAGGCACCATGGGGGAGATGGCGCGCATTTCGATGAAGATAAAAACGACCAGTCCGAAAGTGCCGCCCGCCAGGCTTCCGTAAACGTATGGACTTCGCCATCCCAGGGTTGCGGATTCGAGCAAGCCGTAGATAACTCCGCCCAGCCCGAGCGTGGCGGCAATGGCTCCCGCCCAATCCACTCGGCCGGCATTCGGATTTATGCTTTCGGGAACGTGCAACAGAGAAATCAGGCAGACCGCAGCTGCCAGTGGCAGATTGATGAAGAATACCCAATGCCACGAAACATGTTGCACCAGCCATCCTCCCAGCACCGGCCCGATCGCCGTGGTGATCGCGGTGAAGCCTGACCAGGTTCCGATCGCCTGACCTCGCGTCTGCTCGTCAAATGCGGCGCTGATGATGGCCAGGCTGCTGGGCACCAGAAAAGCCGCGCCGATACCCTGCAGCGAGCGCCAGAGTATAAGTTCGCGCACCGAAGAAGAAAGGGCACACCCCAGCGAGGCCGCGGCAAACACCGCAACCCCGGCCAGAAACATCTTGCGGCGCCCCAGTGAATCACCCAGTCCTCCTCCCACCAGAATCAGCGCCGAAAGAAACAGTCCGTAGGACTCCACCATCCACTGCACGTCGACCACGCTGGCATGGAAACTGGACTGCAGGGCAGGCAAGGCGACATTCACGACGGTGCTGTCAATGAACGCCATGCTTGAGCCCAGGATGGCGGCGGCCAGCACCCACACGCGCGATTCCGGCTGAGCGATAGCTTTAGTATCTCCAGAGGCAATGGCGGCTTCGTCGCATGGTGGTTTCATCAGCACACTGGATGCTGAAATTACAACCTTAGATTCCAGGCTTCAAGAAATCTGCGATGTCTGAGGCCTTTGAAGCCGAAACCCGGCGCACGTCATCTATAACGATTGTTCTCGACATCTATAACGATTGTTCTCGACCTTCCGGAGAAAAAGCTGAATGTCAACCTGGCCTGTCCCCAGCGCACTGGATGCAACCACCCAGATCTTTCCCCTGCTTACCGACGCCCAGATCAACCGCGTCCGGAACATCGGCAAAATTCGCAATGTTAAACGAGACGAGGTCCTGTTTGAGCCGGGAGATACCGGCGTGCCTTTTTTCGTGATTCTTTCAGGGGCAATGGAAATCGTTCAGCCGGGGCTCGACAACGAACGCGTTATCACCCAGCATCACCCCGGCGCCTTCACCGGCGAAATAACCATGATCTCCGGGCAGCGTTGCCTGGTCCGCGGGCGGGTGACCGAAGCGGGAGAATTTCTTGAGGTCAGCCCGGAGGACTTTCGCTCCCTGATCGGGCGCGACGCAGAGTTGAGCGAGATATTCCTGCGGGCATTTATTCTGCGCCGCATTGCTCTTATCACCAGGGGCGGCGGAAATCTTATTCTGATGGGCTCGCGCCATTCTGCAGATACGCTTCGCCTGCGCGAATTTCTCGGCCGCAATGCTCATCCGGTTAACTACGTCGACCTGGATACCGACAAGGCTTCGCAGGAACTGCTTGACCGCTTTCACGTGAAAGTGTCCGAAATCCCCGTAATCATCTGCGGGGTAACCACCAGAAGGGTAATGCGCAATCCCTCGAATCAGGAACTCGCGGACTGTCTTGGTTTCAATTCCAGCATCGATCAGACCCAGACTCGCGACGTGATCATAGTGGGCGCGGGTCCTTCCGGCCTGGCCGCCGCGGTTTACGCCGCTTCCGAAGGGCTGGATGCTCTGGTCATCGAAAACGACGCACCCGGCGGACAGGCGGGATCAAGTTCTAAGATCGAAAACTATCTGGGCTTTCCGACTGGAGTCTCCGGGCAGGAACTCGCCGCGCGGGCCATCACCCAAGCGCAGAAGTTCGGCGCCAAGATGCTGGTCGGGCACAGGGTTGTAAAGCTCGACTGTGAACGCCGCCCTTATCAGCTGGTTCTGGATAATGGCAGCCCTCTGGCCGCTCGTTCGGTGATCATTTCTACCGGGGCGCAATACAAGAAACCTGAGATCGAAAACCTGCGTAAGTTTGAGGGCCTTGGCGTCTACTACGGAGCCACCTACATTGAGTCGCAGTTGTGCGAGGACCAGGACGTAGTAGTGGTAGGAGGCGGCAACTCGGCGGGCCAGGCGGCGGTTTATCTATCGCAGACTGCGCACAGGGTTTTCATGCTGGTCCGCGGCGCCGAACTGTCAGGCACCATGTCACGTTACCTGATCCGGCGCATTGCGGAACATCCCAAGATCGAACTGCTCTGCCGGACAGAGCTTATCGCGCTCGCAGGTGAGGGTCAGCTGGAGCGCGTGAGCTGGATCGATCGCAATAGCGGTGAGACTTCCACCCATAACGTGTGTCACGTTTTCATGATGACGGGTGCGTCCCCACGCACAGCCTGGCTCAATGGCTGCTTAGCGATGGACGACAAAGGCTTCATCCTGACGGGACGCGACCTGGAAACACCGGCGGATGCCCTTCATAGTTTCAGCTGGCCGCTTCGCCGCGCCCCTTACATGCTGGAGACCAGTTTGCCTAATGTGTTTGCCGTGGGAGATGTTCGTTCGGGCAACGTGAAGCGGGTTGCATCCGCGGTAGGCGAAGGTGCCATCGCGGTTCACCTGGTACATCGGGCCTTGGCGGAAATTTAGTGACGAGGGCAGGACTGTTTCCAGTCCTGACCAAATCAGCAGGACAAATTGTCAGTGCCGGTCGTGATCATGATCGTGAATCGCGGTCGTGATCGTGATCGTGGTCGTGGCGCTACTCGAAATATTCTTTCTGGTCGTCAATGCTGAATGAGGAATGCAAGCCGGGCGTTGCCGCTCAATCTGTAGAATCTCTCTATGCGCAAACTGCGTATGCACTGCGTGCTGCTGGTACTGCTGATGTTCGGCGCGCACGCTGCTTCAGCGGAACCGATTTCTTCGCTGAAGGCCACCGGGTACGTCAATGATTTTGCCGGTGTGCTGGATGACGCAACCAGGACTTACGTCACTCAAACCTGCCAACAGCTGGACGAGAAAGCGCATGCCCAGGTCGCCCTGGTAACCATCAACTCTACTGACGGCGAAGACATATTCAACTATTCCGTAGAGCTGTATCAGAAGTGGGGTATCGGGCAAAAAGGGCGAGATCGCGGCGTTCTGATCCTGCTCGCGGTAAAAGATCGGCACTACTTCGTCAACGTCGGGTATGGCCTGGAGCCGATTCTGCCGGATGGCAAGGTCGGCGGCTTCGGACGCGAAGCAGTTCCCTACCTTAAGCAAGGTGATTACAGTGGCGCGGGCCGGCTGCTGGTATCGCGAGTAGCAGAGGTGATCGCCGCCGATGCCGGTGTTGCTCTCGACAATCAGCCTGCGCCGGTCAGGCGCGACGCTCCGCAGGAAAAAACCTCGCCGTTCTCGCTCATTTTGGTGGTTATAGTAGTTCTGATTGTCTTGTTCACGCCCTTGCGCAGGTTACTCTTTTATGGGCTGTTGTTCGGAGGAATGGGCGGGCGGTCTCGCTACGGCAATGGATGGCGCTCGGGTGGCGGCTTTGGCGGGGGCTGGGGAGGTGGAGGCGGCTTCGGAGGCTTTGGAGGCGGCAGTACCGGGGGTGGAGGAGCCGGCGGAAGCTGGTAAACAATATGCCTCAAACAAAAAGAGCATCGCAACAGGAGCTGGAGATTTTCACCACGCGTTTGCGTGAGTCTGCCGGCGATAACCTGATCAGCCTGATGTTGTACGGTTCAGCCGCCAGCGGCGAAGCCGATAATTACTCCGACCTCAATCTGTTGTGCGTGCTGCGCGATCTCTCGTTCCTTCACTTGGTTCCACTCTCAAAAGTGATCCGATGGTGGACGCGGCAAAAGCAACGACCTCCGCTGTTGATGTCTGAGAAAGAGCTGCGAGCTTCGACTGACGTTTTTTCCATTGAACTGATCGACATGAAGCAGCACCACAAAGTGCTGTTCGGCAAGGACCTGCTGGCAGAGCTTGAAATCCCAATGCGCTCCCACCGCGCTCAGTTGGAATATGAGCTGCGCGAAAAATTGATTCTTCTCCGCCAGCGCCTGCTGGCGGCAGCCGAAGATGAAGGGCGCATTCTCGATCTGCTGCTGCATTCTGTACCTGCCTTCATTACACTGTTTCGGCATGTGCTGATCGCGCAGGGAAGAACTCCGCCGGTCACCAGAAGTGAAACCTTGAAGATGCTGATTCTGCACAGCGGGACCGACGCGGAGTTATTCCAGCAACTGCTTGAAGCGCGCAAAGACCCTAAGGCTGAAAAGAGATTGGCCGTCAAAGAAGCGGCGCGACAATATCTGGCGTTCGCCGAACGCCTGACCGAAATGGTGGACGGCTTACCGAACTCGCGTTAAGCAGTTTCTCTGGTTACTATTCAATCGATGATAAGGGAGAGTTCCCATGAGTAAAGGCTTGATCGCGGTTATCGTGATTGTTCTGATCGCGCTGGTCGTCGGAGGACAATACGTTGGAGTCCGCAATACGCTGGTCACCAAGAATGAGAGTGTCAGGTCGGCGTGGTCGCAAGTGGATGTGGTGCTGCAAAGGCGCGCTGACCTGATTCCGAATCTGGTGGAAACGGTCAAAGGGTATGCGCAGCAGGAGCAGACCGTCTTTGGAGAGATCGCGCGCGCCCGCTCTGCCCTGCTTGGCGCCCAGACGCCTGCGCAAAAGATTGCAGCAAATGGTCAATTGGATGGCGCTTTAGGGCGCTTGCTGGCATTGAGCGAGAATTATCCACAGCTTAAGTCCAATGAAAACTTCCAGCGTCTTCAGGACGAATTGGCCGGCACAGAAAATCGTATCGCGGTGGAGCGAAAGAGGTACAATGACACGCTGCAGGACTACAACACCTACGTGCAACACTTTCCGAATAATATTTACGCTGGATTTTCCGGATTCAAGCCGAACGATGCCTACTTCAAGGCTTCTGAAGGCTCTCGTGAAGTTCCAAAAGTAAATTTCGGTAATCCTGCAGCAGTTGCGACTCCCCAGTAGTTTTCCGGCTGGATTCGTCCGTAACCAGAGAGGACGCGTATGACTCGGCCAAGCAGCAACTCCGGAAATGGTTCCATGTGCGTGCACTGTGGGGGAAAGAAGTTCGTGCTGAAAGGCGCCGCGTCCGACGACGCCGCAGTTACCTGTTCGAATTGCGGCGCCACGCTTGGTCCATGGAAAACTGTTCGCGCCGGAATGTTAGACGCAGTTGAAAGCAAGCCAGCCAAAGGCCGGATCGCGAGCCCCGCGATCGCTCGCAAAGCAACGGCGATTTAAAGCCGTTCTTGGCTGAGCAAGTACAACGGAACAGTTCGTTATTGCTATCTAATGCCGCTCGTGGATTCGGTTCTTTCCCCCGGGGGGTGCTTATGGTTGACCAGTACTGGCAAGTTCTGTATCGCGCCGCGATGACCGAGTCTGATCCCGCGAAGTTGAACAGCAGGATTGAGGCTGCGCGCCGCGCCATTCGTAGCCGCCTGGAAGAGGCGGATGATTCAAGGGACAGCCGCGAACGTCAGCAGTTGAACAACGCTCTCTATGCCTTAGAGACTTTGCTGGCCCGCAAGCGATCTGCGTAGCATATCTTCTCCATTCTTTCGTCCGCAAGTTTTTCGTCCAATCTCAGGGCATTGGCTGATCCCCGGCTGAATGGGATTCCGCAATCATTCACCTATGCGGAGGATGGCATGCGATCCGGAGGCAAAACTCACGCCGACGTTGCAAATGCCGTGTTACTGATTGCGATGGCGAGTGTGATGTTGTTCTTCACCCTGTTCAGCGCTGTAATGGCTGCCTTGCACCACTGAAATGGAATCCCTGGAGCAGCGGAGTGAGACCGAAGCCGCGAGTGTGATATAACTAACTGGTTAGTTAAATGCGAACCCAGCTCAGAACCCGGCAGACGGCCCGCGTCGGCAACCAGGGGAGCCGCAGGGCGATCCTGCAGGCCGCAATTACCGAGTTTTCCCGGGAAGGCGTAGCGGGCGCACGCACCGATGCGATTGCCCGCGCCGCCAAAGTGAACAAGGCGCTTCTCTACTACTACTTTAAAGATAAGGAATCACTTTACGGCGCGGTGCTCGACCAGGTTTTCGGCGGACTGATGGACGCCATTATGCAGGTACTGAATCAGAATCTGCGGCCGCGCGACAAGATACTCGCCTACGTCAAAACTCATTTCGACTACATCGCTTCGCACCCCAAATACCCGCGACTGGTGCAGGCGGAGATGATGCGCATGGGCCGGGAACAATCTCCGCAGCTGGAGAGAATGGCCAGACAGTACTTCCGTCCGCTGTTCGCAAAACTGGCGGAGGTGCTTAGCGCCGGAATCAAAGCTGGTGAATTTCGCGCAGTGGATCCCATGCAGTTCATTCCGTCGATGATCGCGGTGGTGGTTTTTTATTTCACGTCCATCCCGGTGATGCGAGCGGTGACCGGAGTTGACCCTCTTACTCCCGAGCGACTGGCGGCCCGGAAAGCGGCGATCGTGGATCTGGTTTCGGCAGCGCTGTTCGAAACTGAACTTTACCCGCCGGGAGCGAACAGGTGAACGCACGCAACAAAATTTTCATTTTGCTGGGCGTCCTGGCCGTCATCGCCCTTGCCTACTACTGGATTTCTACGCCCAGCAATCGCGATCTGGTGCTGATTGGGACGGTCGACGCCAACCAGGTGATTATCAGTCCGCAAACCGCGGGGCGGATTTCGAAGCTTCTGGTGGATGAAGGAACTGCGGTGAAGCAGGGCGATCTGATTGCGATCATCGATCCGGCGGAACTGGAAGCACAGGCGCGGGCGGCAGCCGCGGTGATCGATTCGCTGCGCTCGCAGGTTTCGGCGACACAGGCCACCGAACAGGCGACCGCTGGTTCAACCACCAGCAGCGTGGCCAATGCTCAAGCCAAGCTGGAGTCAACGCGTGCTCAGCTGGCGCAGTCCGAAGCGATGCTGCAACGGACCGAAAGTGACAGTCGGCGCATGATCGAATTGGCGAAGCAGGGCGTGGCCTCCGACCAGGACCGAGTGCAGGCAGAGAGCAGCCTACGGGCGCAGCAAGCGTTGGTTTCTTCTCTGCAGAAACAAGTGGAAGCCTCGCAGGCCGATCTGAACATGGCACTTGCGAACACCCACCAGGCGCACGCTGCGCAGAGCACGGTGGCTTCGACGCGGGCGCAGCTGGCAAACGCCGAGGCACAACTGAAAGAGGCGGAAGTGCGCCTGGGCTATACCAAAGTTTATGCGCCCGTTAGCGGCACAGTTTCAGTCCGGGCGGCGCGCGAGGGTGAGGTACTCACGGCTGGTCAACCAATTGTGACCATTGTTGATTTCGGCGACACCTGGGTGCGGGCCGCAATTCCGGAGACGCAAGCCGATCACATCGGGATAGGCGATACGCTGCGCATCCGTCTGCCCGGAGGAACGGTGACTTCAGGCAAGGTGTTCTTCAAATCTCCGGAAGCGGACTTCGCGACCCAGAGGGATGTGAGCCGCCGCAAGCGAGACATCAAGACTATTGTGCTCAAAGTGCGGCTCGACAATCCCAAAGGCGCATATGCACCGGGCATGACCGCGGACGTGCTGGTTTCTCCCAACCAACTCAAAGGCAGGCCCGACCAGAAAACAGCCGCGGAGCAGCAGCCGTGACCGCGGAGCCAAAAACCAACGGTAAAACGGCCGCGGAGAATGCCATTGAGGTGGATCGCATCGTCAAGAAATATGGCGATTTCACCGCGGTAGATGAGGTTACATTCTCTGTGAAAGAAGGCGAAATCTTCGGGTTGCTGGGCCCGAATGGCGCCGGAAAATCCACCCTGATCCGCATGATGACCACGCTGATCCCGATCACCTCGGGAACCGCGCGCATTGCCGGGCATGATGTGCAAAAAGATCCCGATGCCGCGCGGCGCGCGATCGGCGTAATTCCGCAGGCGCTCACTAGCGATATCGATCTGACGGTGGAAGAGAACCTGAATATCTACGCCAAGCTGTATGACGTGCCAGCCGACAAGCGCAAACGGAACATTGATGAATTGTTGCGGCTGGTTGACCTGACCAAGTGGCGCGATGCGCAGACCAAAACGCTTTCCGGCGGCATGAGGCGGCGGCTCGAAATCGCGCGAGGGCTGGTGCACAGCCCGCAGATTTTTTTCCTGGACGAACCGACCACCGGACTCGATCCGGTTTCCCGTGTTGCGGTATGGGAGATGCTCACCGACATCAAAAATCAGCGGCAGCTCACGATTCTGATTACCACCCACTACATGGACGAAGCAGACCGCTTGTGCGACCGGATCGCAATTGTCGACCACGGCAAGCTGGTTGCGCTCGATGCGCCCGCGGCCCTGAAGGCGAGCGTGCCCGGGTCAACCGTGATCGAAGCGCAATTCAAGAAAACGCCTGCTGACTGGGAGAAGAGGCTGCAATCGCTGGACGACGTGACCTCCGTCAAGCATGAAGGGGCGAACATGTATCGCATTCTGACCAGCAACGGATCGAAGACGACCACCGAACTGGTGGAATTGTCGGTGAAGAGCGGGGTGGACGTGAACTCGCTTTCTGTGCAGAACACGACCCTGGACGATGTGTTCGTGCACTACACCGGGCGGCAGCTGCGCGACGAGTTGGTGAAGGCGCACGCCTTCGTGATGCCGCCCAGGCCGGGGATGCAGCCATGAACCGGATGATGGCAATCGTGGAGCGCGAGATGCGGAAGTTCTTCCGCTCACCGGCGCTGATGCTGGTCGCAATGGTGTTTCCGCTGGTGCAGCTGGTGGTGCTGGGAAATGCATTCGGCGGAAAAATCAAAGGAGCGCGGCTTGGCCTGGTCGACCAGGACGGCGGCGCACAGGCGATCAGAATCCGGGAGGCGTTCGACTCTGTGCGCGCGAACATGCGCACCTTCGAGCCGGTCTATTACAACAATGACAGGCAGGCGATGGAGGATGTTCGCAACGGCAAGATTGAAGGAGCGGTCATCATCCCCCCGCAATATTCACGCCGAGTATACGAGCACGACCAGCCTCGGATTGCGCTGGTGGTGGATAACAGCGACAACTTCATGAGTTCCACGCTGGAGGATGAACTCACCCAGATCACGAATGCTTTGAACAATCCAACCGTGGAGCCGCGGATCCTGCAGCGCACGGTATTGCAGATTGTGGAGCTGTATCCCTACATCGAGTACATGAAATTTCTTCTG
This sequence comes from Acidobacteriota bacterium, assembly GCA_003224855.1. GTDB lineage: Bacteria > Acidobacteriota > Terriglobia > Terriglobales > Acidobacteriaceae > Gp1-AA142. The sequence continues at coordinate 47,931 of QHZY01000004.1, forward strand.
CCCGGATCGATCACGCTGGCAATGTTTGTGTCAGTGATGATCGGCGGAGGCATGTTGTACATCGATGACAAGGCGCGCGGGGTGCATGAAGGTTACCTGGTGACCCCGATCACGAAAACCGAACTGGTATTCGGCCTGAATGCCGCGGGAGCGATCAAGGCGGTGCTGACCGGCATCATCATTACGTTCATCGGGTCGCTGCTGTCGGGCGTCGGCACGCTGTTTGACCCGAGAACTGCGCTGGGCCTGCTGGTAATGATCGTTCTGACCTCGGTGGCTTTCAACACCATGATGTTCCTGCTGATGGTGCGAGTGGAAGATCCGCTGGTCCCGCGTGCAGTGTTCGGAATCCTGAATACACTGCTGTTTTTTCCCAGCGGCTCAATCTACCCGATTCAGGCATTTCCGTGGTGGTTGCGGGTGATCGCGAAGGTCGAGCCGTTCACCTACGCGGTGCACGGTTTTAAGGGCCTGCTGCTGAAGGAAGCCGGCTTTACTGCGATAGTTCCGGACATGATCTATCTTTCGCTGTTCGCGGTGATTACGC
>QHZY01000215.1 GCA_003224855.1 Acidobacteriota bacterium
ATCACCAGAAACATGTTTTCCAGGTCGGACGGCTGAAATTTGCGCGGCTCCCAGCGGATGACGCCCGATCGTGCCCACACGTTGACCTTCGATCCAGCTTCGGGGGCGACGACCAGAATCTTTGACTCGGCAACGATCAGGCTTTCGATTTTCGACTCGGCGACCGCTCCTGCTCCCACCACCAAGCACTCGCGGCCGCTCTTCAACTTCAGGAAGATCGGGAACAGGCTCATGTCAGCCCTCCACCAGGTGCGGCACGCGGCCCGATGCGGGATCGCGCTCGGCAACAGGCACAAACTTCCCAGCCAGGTATTCGCGCAGCTGAACGTCGCTATGTCGCGCAAAGAATTTACGCAGGTTTTCGCCCGGCGCACGCTGGTCAAGGTAATGACGCAGCAGGCGCTCTACTGCGTCCGGAACTTCACTCGCCAGGCATCGGTAGCCGATAGGGCGTGAGATTCCCTGGTGCAATCCGACTGCTCCCCCCAGGCAGAAGTAGTACGCGTCTTGCATGCGGCCTTCAGACTTGATCTTTTTTCCTTCCAGGCCGATGTCAGCAATCCAGTGCTGGCCGCAGCTGTTGGGGCAACCGGTCACGTGCAATTTCAAATCCTGATCGAACTCCGGGAGGCGTTCTTCAAGCTCTTCGACCACCCACCGGGAAAAACTTTTGGTTTCGGTGATGGCAAGTTTGCAGAACTCTGATCCGCTGCAGGCGATCGCTCCGCGCCAGAAGGGCGAGCCGGCGACCGGAAGGCCGGCAGCCGCCAACCCGTTAGCCAGTGCGTGCACATTTTGTTCAGGAACGTTCACGATCAGCAGGTTCTGCATGTTGGTGGTGCGGACCTGGTTATCGGCGAATTGCGCCGCCAGCTCTGCCGCAGTCCGCATCTGTTGCGCCGAAATCCGGCCACGGAGCACGGCCACGCCGACATAGAACAGCCCTGGTTGTTTCTGCCGATGAACTCCGACGTGATCGCGATAGACATCGTCGGGCGGCGTTTCAGGGACAGCGTGATCCAGATGAAAACCGATGCGGTTTTCCAGCTCGCTCTGAAAGGTATCCGCAGTCCAGCGGTGCTTAACAAAGAGAAACTTCAGGCGTGCACGCTCACGATTTTCGCGCAGCACTTCACTCTCGCGAAATATTTCTGCGACTCCCTTTAACACGGGAACCACTTGATGCTGCTGCACAAAGGCGTTGAGACGCACCGCCAAATGAGGATCGGTCGAAAGGCCGCCGGCAATACGTAATGAGAAACCGGTCTCGGCGCCGCGCCTGATTGCGGTCAGGCCAACATCATTGATTTCCGGATACGTGCACCAGTTGCGGCAACCGGTGATGGTGATCTTGAACTTGCGCGGCAGGTTGTAGAAATCAGGATTGCCTTCAAAAAACCGATTCGCTTCCAGCAGAATGGGCGAGGCATCAAGAAGTTCTTCGTGATCCACGCCGGCCAGTGGGCAGCCTATAATGTTGCGAGTGTCATCGCCGCACGAGCCTTTGGTGGTCAACCCTGCGCCCCATAACGTGTCATCACCCCTGCGCCATCGCCCTGGGTGTAAACGCCCCAACAGCGGAAGTAAGTGCCGAGCCATTCGGGAGGGATGGAATCAAATCCGCTGCGCGCGAACCGGCGAATCTCTTCGAGGCCTTCCCAGGGATTCTTCTCCCGCTTGAGCCGTTCGACGCGCTGTACTTTCGTTTCTGTGACTTGAGTTGTCATAAAAGAACAATAAAAAACCCACCGCCAGCTTGGCTGGCGGTGGGTATGTATGCCGATATCTAGATTAAGAGTTCTAGCTTAAAGGCCTCCCGGCGCCAGCGCACACACCACGACAACAACAGGTGCACCGGCAACACATTTGGCGGGAAGCTGACATATTCGAGCTAGATACTATAGACCCTGGTCGGAACCTGTCAACCAGGATCATTACAGGCTTTGATGAATTCTTTTAATGAAAAGAATCAAAATTTCTCAACAAACAATGCAGGAAAGGAAGTGCCGGGCGTGACCGCCCGGCTTCGATGCGAATCGAGTTCTAGGCTGCTTTCTTGCGCGGAACTTTTGCACCCTTCTTGCGAGCCTCAGAAAGGCCTATCGCAATTGCCTGCTTGCGGCTCTTCACCTTGCCGCCTTTCCCACCCTTGCCCGAGCGCAATGTGCCACTTTTCTTTCTGCGCATTGCGCTGGCTACACTCTTACTTGCACCTTTGCCGTAGCGGCGGCCGCGTGAACCTGACTTCCTTGATGCCATATGTGTATTCCCCCTTCGCAGCTTAGAAGGCTGATTTTTGTAAGCAGGTTGCGCCTTGCAGAACCACAAGCTGGGTAGCTTGCTTGGAAGATCGGGGCAGCTCTCGATTATCTTTCGGCGTAGACCACCCGCCCTTACCGCCCCACATCTTAGAAACCTTGCAATGAGGTGAACCGATGCGACGAACTGTGCTTTTAGCACTCATACTGCTCTGCAATCTGAGCTGGGTAAGTGCTCAGCAAGACACCAACCAACAAAGTCCGCCTGATAACACGCGCATCAACAACCGGGATCGCAATCAGAACGAACCGACTGCTGATCAACAGAAGGAAAACAGTTCAGATCGCGAACTGGCGCGTCAAATCCGGCGGGCGCTGGTGGAAGACAAGGCGCTTTCATCGAAAGCGCACAACGTAAAAGTAATCGCGCAAAACGGGACGATAACTTTGAAAGGACCTGTAGCATCTGATCAGGAAAAACAGGCAGTAGAAGCAAAAGCCGCTCAGGTCGCCGGACCCGACAAGGTCACTAGCGAACTGCAGGTCGCAGCGAACCACTAACCGACCAACATAAGGAGATTAGAATGGCAGGTAAGAACACAGCAGTATTTGGAATCTACCGCGACCGCATTGGTGCGGAGAACGCGGTAAATGCGCTTCGCGATGCCGGATTTCGTAACACGGATATCTCGGCGCTGTTGCCCGACAACGAAGGCACAAAAGATTTTGCGCATGAGAAGAACACCAAGGCCCCAGAGGGTACTGCAACCGGCGCAGGGACGGGGGCGCTCCTCGGCGGCGGCCTTGGTTGGCTAGCCGGCATTGGAGCACTGGCGATTCCCGGGCTTGGGCCTTTCATCGCGGCCGGTCCGATCATGGCCACACTGGCAGGCGCGGGCGTAGGCGGTGCGTTGGGCGGAGTCACAGGAGCCCTGATCGGGATGGGTATACCGGAATACGAGGCCAAGCGGTACGAAGGGCGCGTGAAGGAAGGCGGTATTCTTCTCTCCGTCCACTCCGACAACTCTGATTGGACCCGCAAAGCTAAAGGTATTCTAGAAAGCACGGGAGCAGCGGACGTGTCCTCAGCAGGCGAAGCCAGCGCAGACTGGCAAAAGACGGACAAGCCCATGCCGCGAGCAAGCTAGAAAACACCGTCTGGTCTCAAGTCCCACGCTCGACTTATCGGGCGTGGGATTTTTATACTAAAGGATGCCTTGCTGAACAGGAGAAGCTCCGTGGCTTTGCCACGGAGCTTCATTCCAAGTTCTAAAGCTTATCCGAACTAAGCAAGGTCGAAGCCGGCTCCGATGTCGCTGGAGATTCCGGCGAACCTCCAACCACGTCGTGCACATCTTCTCCCTCTTTTTGCTTCTCAATAGGCTTGATCCGCACGGTTGCCAGGACTCGTTCCAGCTTGCGGAACACATCGGTGCGGTCCACCTGCGGTGTCGAATCGTCGGCGCCGTCGCGAGAAGTTTCCACTGCTATCGCGAACTCATAACACGCATCGTTCTCGAACGCGTGATAGTACCGTGCATTGCCCTGCTTCAGGTTTTCGGCGACCGTAGTCTCCACTTCGTGGAAATCGTTGGCCCCGACTTTTACGGCCGCGGACTGCACTGCATCGTCAGCTTTTTCCATTGCAAACTGCTCGCACTGTTCGCGCCCAACCTGCTTATTGACGCTTATCTTAAGGAAACCGGTCGCGAAATCAGTGTCGCGATACATGTTTCCCGGCAGTTCGATGGTCGCGACGGTAGCACCCGTGCTATTGCCGAAACCGGAAGCCACGGGGCCAAGACCTGGCCAAATCGCTTGGGCGTCATCCCCGAAGTTGACCGTATATTTACGCGGATATGTAACTGAAATGCCGTAATCTGAGTTCACATATGTTGCGGTTGTGGGCCGATGCTTTTTCACCTTCTTCGGCGTCGGCGTTGCAACCGGAGTAGCCGACGCTTCAGGTGTGCTGGCCGCCACTTCCGGCGCGCTGATCTCGGCCGTGGCCGGTTTTTCCTGCTTACTCGAGCAGCTGATCACAATCAAAGCAAATGCCGCCATGGTCGAAGCTGCGACGACTTCCGGCAGATGCCGCCGTAACCAGCTCATAATGCGTCCTGATTTCGATGATGCGGATTGATTCAGAATTGTCATGTTCTCCTCCCGTACTACACGGAGGAGAATCGCAATGCATGTGCCAATGGAGAAATAGTTGATTCAATGCGGGTTAGCTTATCGCCATATGCTCGGCTTCGTGGCTATGGGAATACAGCGTGTGCAGCGGAATACGAAGAACGGTTCGCGATGAGAAAAAGCCCCACAGATACTATCTTCTGTGGGGCAGACTTCCCATTATGCGTTCTTGCTGCAGAACGCTTTACTGTAGTCTCCCCAATGGACCCTTTGCAGCCGGGAAGTTGGCGGTGTTCAGCACTTGAATGCCGGCATTATGATCGCCATCAAAAGGCGTCACTGTGCCTGCGCAACCTGCGTTGACCGCTTGTGCCGGATCGGCAAACCACATCCCAAGGTGGTGTAGTTCGACTGGCACCGCAGGAATACCCGGGTTCAGGATGAAAGTTTCATCACTGAAAATGCCGGTAACGTCTGCTACGCCGCGACCGGCTGCGTTGGTAGTCAGATCTCCCTGATACCATGCAGGCACAAAAGGTGCCGTTGGCGTATTGATCACAAAGATAGTGAAGTCAGTGTTTGGGGGCAGGTCGAACACCTCGATGTGCATGTTTTGGACTGCCACCAGATCACTGAGTGTGACCCGGCCCCTGGCATGTTCTGAAAGACAAGCCGAAGCCCCCGCAGATTTAACCATGTTGAAGACGAAGCTGTCATTTGCTGCCGCATTGGCGAACGGCACGATCGCGATGGAACCGATGATGATTGCCCCGACCGCAATTACTGAGAGGAAATTCTTTTTCATAAAAGCTCCTTTTTGTGGTTGTCGTAATGGTTTTTGTAGTGGTTTTCCGCGCTGAGATTTGCAATGCTGAGCGCGAAATCCAGAATCGTTGGAAATCAGTGCCACACGCCTTCACTCGCTAAAGCTTCGAGACAGTGCCGTTAGTGTCGGCATTGTTGGTAACCCACATATTTGTTCCATCGAAGGCGATGCCGATGGGCACACGCCCGGTTGGGAACGTCCCCATATTGACGCCGTCCGTGGAGCGCAACCGTGTAACCGTGTTATCGCCAGCATTCGTGATCCACATACTGACGCCGTCGAACGCGAGCGCGACGGGAGCATTCCCCACCAAAAACGTGCCCTGGTTCAAACCGTCGCTGGCCCGCAACTTCGTTACGCTATTGCTGAACGCATTTGCGATCCAGATGCTGGAGCCATCGAACGCAACCTTTCTCGGGCCATGCCCGGTGGGGAAAGTGCCAAGATTTGCTCCATCCCTGCCGCGCAGTTTGGTAACACTGCCATCGATATTGTTGGCCACCCAGATATTGGCTCCATCAAATGCGACGCCTGAGGGACCTAAGCCGGTCGGGAAGGTGCCGAGACTCGCGCCATCGCTGCCGCGCAATTTGCTGACCGTGTTGTCGAAACTATTCGAGACCCACACATTGGCTCCATCAAACGCCAGACCGGCGCCGGGATTGGTACCGACCAGGAAGGTACCGAGCAGCACCCCATCGCTGGCGCGCATCTTGCTGACTGCGCGCTGGTGCGGGTTCGTCAGCCAGATGTTGGCTCCATCAAATGCAATGCTGTTGGCAAAATCCGGAGTCGGGAAAGCAGCTA
>QHZY01000216.1 GCA_003224855.1 Acidobacteriota bacterium
TTTGAAACAGTGGTCGATCTCCACGCCAACCAGAAGATGAAGCTCGAAACCGATCTGGTGAAAGGCAGCATCACGGAAGCGGGCGCGCTGGTCAGCCAGAAATAACTTTTCCGCAGCGGCCCTCCCCAGCCTTTGGGGTGCCCCACGTCTGGCCGATTTTGCCGGACGTGGGCTGAATCCTGCCTTGTCCAGCTGAAGCGCCAACCGGATTTGACATCGTCCCGCCGCCCGCCTGCATCCTAGTTCCACAACATGCTCAAATCGCAGAACATCGCTTTGCTCGTCGCTTCCATCGTGCTGCTGTTTCCCAGCCGGGATGCGGCGGAGACTGTTCCGGTGCGCCACATCGAGGGTGTCACCTTCGGTTTTCTGGTGCTGCGTACGGTGGATGGAAAGGCAATCGCGTACGGCAATCTCAAGCAGGTGAGCAAGGGCAACCTGGTCACCGACGAACTGCTGTTCCATTTCAAAGATGGTTCGCTCTATGACCAGATCACAAAGTTCACGCAGAAGGGTGAGTTCCGTCTGGTCAGCGATCAGGTGGTGCAGAAAGGGCCGGCGTTCAAGCAGGATTCCGAAAGCTGGATCGATGCCGAGAACGGCAAAATTACCGTTCGCACGTATAAAGACGGTAAGCCGAAAGAGACCAGCCAGCGTCTCGATGTTCCGGCGGACGCTGCCAATGGCCTGCTGTTCACGCTCGCCAAAAACATTGATCCATCGCGTGAGACTGTGATGCCGATGGTCGCAGCTTCTGAGAAGCCGCGCATTGTGAAGCTGCATATTTCTCCGGCCGAGGGGAAAGTCATCAAGCAGGGAACGATCACCCTCAACACGCAACATTTCGTGGTGAAAACCAAAATTGAAGGCGCGGCAGGCGTGATCGCGCCGCTGCTGGGGAAGCAGCCACCCGATGCTCATATATGGATCGTCAAGAGCGAGGCGCCGACGTTTGTAGAGTTCGAAGGCCCGCTCTCGCAAGACACTCCGGTGTGGCGCATCGAGCTGATGACCCCGGAGCCGGACCCGCCGAATGCGAAGACCAACTGACCGCGTGCCGGGGATACCCAGGTCTGGCATGCCCCATGCGTGGTGATCAGTCGGACCAGGCGAGATAGCCGGGAACGATGAGGTTCACGAATGGAACCACCGTCAGAATGCCCCACCAGTTTGGTTTGTTGCGGGCCTCGGCAACCGCCATCCAGACCATGATTGCGATCACGATATTAACCAGGGGAACCAGAAAAAGCAGAATCCACCACAGCGGTTTTTTGGCGACGTTCAACATCAGAACAATGTTCGCGATCGGAATCCAGGCGAGCCAGCTGTTTTCGGTGTTGGTCTTGGTGGCGATGGTCTGCAGCGCCAAAGCGAAATAGATGTAGATAGCCAGTCCAAAGACCAGGCCGAACATCAACATGCTCAGGGCAATGGCGGTTTGAATGGGTCCTTCCGACGCTCGGGCCCAGCCGAGAGTGGACAAAATCAGAAGTGAAAGTGTGACGTTGAAAACTGGTAACAATCGGCGGGAGTACGCTTGCATTCGAATGCCTCCTGGAGGCGTAACTCGCTTCGCGATTGGTAGCGCACGCCTGTGCGCGAGAGTATAACCCCGTCTGCCGCAGCCGGAGGTCAATTTCTGTTTTTCCAGCACGCGCGCGGTTAATGACGGATCAGGCTCAAGGGACGACAGATCCAGCCGGGAATATTCCACGGTTGCTCCAGTTATATCCGGTGAAAAGGAGCAACCAATGAAAATGAGAATGAGAAAGATTGCTACGTGGCTCTTGAATCCCCCCACCGACGGGCCAAAGTCCATACTGCTTTTGAGATTGATGGCCGGCGGAGTATTTTTCTGGGAAGGTCTGCTGAAGTTCGTGTATGCCAACCAGGGAGTGGGGCGGTTCACCAAACTGGGCATGCCGTTTCCGCACTTCACAGCGGCTTTCGTGGGATACCTCGAAATTGTAGGCGGCTTGTTGCTGCTGACCGGCCTGGCGACCAGGCTGATTGCCATCCCATTTGTCGCCGAGATGATTGTGGCCATACTCTCGACCAAGATTTCGCTGTACCTGGGAAGGTCGCCGTTGCCGCTGCCGCCCGCGCCTCCACTGATAGGGTTCTGGGCTGTACTGCACGAAGTTCGCTCGGAGTATGCGCAGATGCTGACGGCCGCATTTCTGCTGGTGAATGGTCCGGGGAAGTGGTCGCTGGACGCGCTGCTGCAGCGTAACCGCATTGTTTCGCGGATTGCGGAACCGGGCAGGGCGCTGGATCTGTCGCTGGCGGGAAAGTGAAAAGGCACTGAATAAAAAGCCCCGCCTGGCGGCGGGGCTTGATGACTCCGCTGGCTGTCCAAAATCAGCACACGCACACAAGATTATTTCGCCGGGAAGGGCACGACTTTCAGTCGTGCCGCACTAGGCTGTTTCAGGACGGCTTTAGCCGCTGAGGTGATGGAGTGAAACCTGCACGTTTGATCTCGCCCCGGGGGACGTATTTCGTTACTTTCTCGACCTGGCAGCGTTTGAGAATTTTTGTGCTTGAGTCAAACGTGCGGGCTTTCCTAAAGACCATGAATTCCTATCGGAGGCCGGAGAATTTCAAATTCATGCATTTGTCGTTATGCCCGAGCATGTGCATCTTCTTTTGACCCCGGGAGCCGAGATCACGCTGGAACGAGCGTTGCAGTTGATCAAAGGAGGATCTTCGCACGCCATGGGCGCGGAGCTTGGGCGGAAAGGAGAAGTTTGGCAGCGAGGGTTCACCGATCATCGCATTCGAAATGGCGAGGATTTCGAGAGGCATCGGGAGTATATCCATCGGAATCCGGTAGCACGCAAAATTGCGCACAGTGCGGCGGAGTATCGCTATTGCTCAGCGTTTCCGGGTTACAAGTTGGACGCATGGCCCGCAGCGGCTAAAGCCGCATGATTCGACGTGCGTGACGGCACGACTGAAGTCGTGCCCTTCCCAAATTACGCCGCAACTGTATCGGAGCCTGCCATCAGAAAAGCCAATCGATCAGAGCGACCTGGGTCGTGCCCTTTCATGTCGTCAATTTGGATACATGGCCTGCAGCGGCTAAAGCCGCATGATTCGGCGTGCGTGACGGCACGACTGAAGTCGTGTCCTTCCCAAATCACGCCGAAACTGTATCGAAGCCTGCCATCAGAAAAGCGAATCGATCAGAGCGACTTGGGGTCGTGCCCTTCATGGCGTCAAATAAAAAAGCCCCGCCTGGCGGCGGGGCTTCTCGGTTCAGGCTGAAAGCTGAAGCCTGAAAGCTTGTTTTAGTACATGTCTCCCATGCCGCCGCCGTGCCCGCCGGGCATCGGAGCAGATTTCTTCTCCTCCGGTATTTCGGCGACCAGGGCTTCCGTGGTCAACATGAGTGATGCGATTGAGCCTGCGTTCTGCAGCGCGGTGCGGACGACCTTGGTCGGGTCGAGCACGCCCGCCTTGACCAGATCTTCGTACTCACTGCTGAAGGCGTTGAATCCGAAGTTGATGTCTTTCGAATCCATCACCTTGCCCAGAACGATTGCGCCCTCTTCGCCGGCGTTTTCGGCGATCTGGCGCAGAGGTTCCTGCATCGCGCGGCGAACAATGTTCACGCCCGTCTGCTCATCGCCTTCCAGCTTGAGCTTCTCGAGCGCGGTGGTGGCGCGAGCCAGGGCAACGCCTCCGCCGGGGACAATACCTTCCTCGACGGCAGCGCGGGTGGCATGCATGGCATCTTCGACGCGGGCCTTTTTCTCTTTCATTTCGGTCTCGGTCGCAGCGCCAACTTTGATTACCGCCACTCCACCGACCAGCTTCGCCAACCGCTCCTGTAGCTTCTCGCGGTCGTAGTCGCTGGTGGTCTTATCGATCTGGCTGCGGATTTCTTTTACGCGGCCTTCGATCTCAGTGTGTTTGCCTTTGCCTTCGACAACGGTGGTGTTGTCCTTATCGACGGTGACTTTCTTGGCCTGGCCGAGATCCGCCATCTGCACGTTTTCGAGCTTGATGCCGAGGTCTTCGGTAATGGCCTTGCCGCCGGTGAGGATAGCGATGTCCTGCAGCATGGCTTTGCGGCGATCGCCGAAACCAGGTGCTTTCACAGCGCACACCTGCAGCGTGCCACGCAGCTTGTTGACGACCAAGGTTGCGAGCGCTTCGCCTTCAACGTCTTCCGCAACGATGAGCAGCGGCTTGCTGCTCTTCGCGATCTGCTCGAGCAACGGGAGCAGATCTTTCATCGAGCTGATTTTCTTTTCATGGATCAGGATGTAGGCGTTCTCGAGCACGGCTTCCATGCGCTCGGGATCGGTGACGAAGTACGGAGAAAGATATCCGCGATCGAACTGCATTCCCTCAACCACGTC
>QHZY01000217.1 GCA_003224855.1 Acidobacteriota bacterium
TGCATCTGTTTTCGGCCAGGACGTTTACTCACTGCCGGTATATCTGAAAAGCGCACTACTCCAACGAAAAATCGACAGTTTCTTGGATGACGTTGGGGTTGAGGACGAAATGCTCGATTTCGGTCACCGGCGAAACCTAAAGTTCTATGTTTCTATGTATGTGGCATGCGCTGTTGCGAAGAGTTGCCATGCCACAGCGGACATGATTCTCGAATTAGATCCAGCTGTAATTCAAGACGGCTTAATGACCGACTGCTATGAACGTGTGTTGAAACATTACATTCAATTGACTCAGGATGACTTTCCAGATTCGGTCGCGAAGGGAACGAAGCTGCTCAAAGTTATCAACACCGAACTGAAACGGCGGTTTAGTCCTCGGAAAAAGAAAGTGGCTCTTGACAAGAATTTTGAAAAAGCCGGGAAAGGGAGCGCCGGCGAGCCGCGCTAGCGGCGGACCGCCGAGGGCGGCTGTCACCAGGTGAGCAAAATCATGGCGGCTGTCCCACGAGAGCAAGTTCGTTTCATCTCAGAAGAGTCAAAGCTCACTGGGATAATTCTTCTTCAGGATGGCGCTGAGAATCAAAAGCATTCCCAGCAAACGTGCAAGATAGATTCCGGGGCTGCCTTCGCCGGGATGAGCATAGAACACCAGCAGCACCCGCGTAATTCCTTCAATCAGGAAGAACGCAGTGAAGGCCAGAAAAAGCCGGTCGCGTGAGTCTCGCCAGAACCGAAGAAAAAACAGACTGGCGGTAATCGACGCCGCAGCTGTGAACCCGAGCAGAAAGATTGCCATCATTTGTTGCTTTCCCAGATCAAGCCGTACAGCAGTAAAGCAAGGGCGACGGCGGTTGCAGCCAGCCGGTAAAGATATAGATCCCATTCCGGCACCAGAATCAGGTCTACGAAAACCAGCAGGTTTGATATTGCAAATCCAGCAAAGCACAGGCTGCTCCACAGCAATAGCTTTTTTTCGCCGCGCTTGTACCCACGCCACAGAAGCACGGAACAAGCCGCACTGGTAAGCATGCCCAGTATGTAGACCGCAGCTCCCACAGTTCAGTCCTTGTCCGACTTAAAGCGAAAGGCACGAGCAAAATCCCGCAATGATGACGGCGTCCGGGAATGGATCAAAGTGGCAACCCGAACAACTTCACGCCGATAGGTGGCGTCCACCGCCGCAATCATCTGGTCCTGCGCAACTGATTTCGAGTTGTACTCATAACCGGCGGGGGGGCCGGCAACAGCTGTGATCAAGTGCTCGCGGACCAGGTCCGTCAGCAGGGCATGGGCTCGCTCTTTGGCAACGTAGAGGCGCTTTGCCAGGTTTTCTACCGACCAGGGCTGAGGCCGGCTGTTCCAAAGCAGCAGCAACGCCTCAAGGTGAGGAACACTCTCGATGCGTTCACGAATGAATTCATAAACCTCGTTCTCGCCCTGAGAGTACGCAACCATAGCCCCGAGTCGCCCGGTGCATTTTACAACACGAGGCGTCACGGTTTGTGTGGTCCGGGTTCCAGTAGCCCGAAAGCAAGGGCGAACAAAAGGAGAACATGGTAGACTCTAAAATGTGGACGAAGGGCGCAAACGAGTGTTGCTGATTGCAGCCAGCATTCTGGCGGCAAGAAAGCTGGCTCAGTATGACGGCGTGGCTACAGCGAGAGTTCCGGCGACAGTGAGCGCGATTTCAGATGCCATTCGCTGGGCTGAACAGATCATGCACGAGATTGACCGGCGCTGGCCGGCTACGCCGGGGAGACATTAACTCAGGAAAAAGCCGGAACTGGCGCTCCTAAAAGCTCCACCAGGCTAGCCGGTCCACAACAGGCCCTGGTAAGTCGGTAAAGGTCGCGTTGCAGCTCCTTATCATCCTTCAGTGCTTCCAGTGTCTTTTTCAGGATGGCGGCAGCGTGCGGGTCGGCCGGCGTAACCAGCCGGTAGTGCATCCACTTGCCTTCGCGCCGGGTCGCGACGATGCCAGCCCTGCGCAAATAGGCAAGATGGCGCGAGATTTTCGGCTGCGGGGCGTCGATGACTTCAACAAAGTAGCAAACACAGAGCTCCCCTCCGGCCATGAGGTTGATGAGCCGCAGCCGAGTGGGATCGGCAAGGGCGCGGAAAAGAGCCTGTAACCGGGACTTCTGCCTCATGGCGGAATGATACCAAAACAAATGCGTCTTGACGAATGTGTGGATCATCTGTAAGCTGGGATGCATACGCCAAGGCGAATGTGTTTAAAATCCGACAATCGGGGGAAACTATGAGCACAGCAGGAATCGCAACTCTGAAGGCACATCTTGCAATTAATGTGAGGAATGTGGAGAGCAGCATCGAGTTTTATCAGAAGATGTTTGGCATTGCGCCTTCGAAAGTACGGAAGGGATATGCCAAGTTCGACGTGCAAAACCCGCCTCTGAATTTCACCCTCAACGAAGTTCCGTTCACCAATGCCGGCGCGCTATCGCACATGGGCATTCAAGTGGCGTCCACGGATGACGTACTGGCAATGCGGCATAAATGGGCAGACGCCGGCCTGATCACGCGCGACGAGATGCAGACCGATTGCTGCTACGCCGTACAAGACAAAACCTTGGTGCACGATCCGGATGGCAACGAGTGGGAAGCCTTTGTGGTGCTGCAGGACAACCTGCCGGAGAAGAGTGACCCGCAGGCTTCGGCTTGCTGTGGCCCCAACTGTTGCATGCCGGCTGCCGAGATTGTGGCTTTATGAAGACGAGAGTGCTGTTTCTGTGCACCGGGAACTCGGCGCGAAGCCAGATGGCGGAAGGTTATTTGCGGCGCGCGGCAGGGGACAGGTATGAGGCCATGAGCGCGGGAATCGAACCGAAGGGACTGAATCCGCTGGCGGTAGAGGCAATGCGTGAGATTGGGATCGATATTTCGCAGCAGAAATCGAAAGAGGTTGAAGAGTTGCTGGGCACCAACCCGGCTTATGTGGTCACGGTCTGCGACAACGCAAAGGAGAAGTGCCCGCTATTTCCCGGCAGCTTCAAATCTGTGCATTGGGATTTGCAGGATCCCGCCGGCGCAGAAGGTGGACAGGAGGAAAAGTTGGCGGTGTTCCGTCGCGTGCGGGATGAGATAGTGACCAGGATCGATCACGAATTCCTGAACGATGCGGCTACGCGAAGCGCATGACGAAGGCCGGCATTCAGAAACGGGCCGTGGCCGAAGCGGCTGGCGCCTGTCTGCTGGCAGCGGCGGTTGTCAGCTCCGGAATAATGGCCGAACGTTTGTCGGGCGGCAACGAGCAATCGCGTTGCCGGCAAACACGATTGCAACCGAGTCGGAACGGCGCTACTCTCCAGCTCCCACCATCACAATTGGCATGGTCGGGGTCGACGATCCCTGCTCCGGCTCAATGGTCATGGCAAACGCCTTCGGTTCCACACCCACAGGCAGCGGAGGATTGATAACGGCCGCGCTTCCGCGCACATCGGGTTTGAACACGCCGGCAGGAACTGGCGCCTTTCCGTTGGCTGGAATCAGCCACAGTTCGTAGGCCTTTTGTGGCGGCAGCTGCGGCAGGTTGCTGGCGATGAACACCAGCCTTGCCTGATCGCGCACGTAAAATGCTTTGCCTTGCGGCTGCGGCCTGGTGTTGGCGGTCACGACCGTGACCACCGCATCGGGCCTGGTGAGAGTCGCAACCACTTCGCGTGCATTGGCCAGCTCCGCCTGTTGCTGCTTCAGTTCTGCCGATAGATTTGCGACGTGTTGCTCCAGGGTTTGATTCTGCTGCCATAGCAGCGCAACCATAATGATCATGGCTGCTGCTGCCGCCCAGCCCAGAACCGCCCACCAGGGGACTGGCGGCGACTCAGAGCGCTGCGCCCGCGGCTGGTTCGCGATTGCCGACATCAGTCTTTCTTTCGCGCGCGCAGGCGGCTTCGGTCCGGCAGTTGAGAGTGCCAGTAAAGACATGTCTCCGCGGAGCTGCTCCAGTTCGCGTCGGCACGAGGGGCAGCCTGCGAGATGCTGCTCGACGGCGGCACGCTGATCGCCCTGCAAGCTCCCCAGGGCCAGTAAAGCGAGATCCTCCGCGAATTGTTCGTGCACGCTCATGTTTGAAATGCCTTGCGCAACTGCAACAACCCCGCTCGGATCCTGGTCTTGACCGTTCCCAGCGGCTCGCCGGTTTTGGCCGCGATTTCTGTATGGGTCAGACCTTCGAAGTACGCCATTTCGAGCGCGCTACGCTGCGCGGACGGCATCACGCCCATGGTTCCACGTACTTTTTCCATGGCGCGTGCACGCTCGGCATCACCCGCCAGGTCGGGCTCGACCGAGATCACAATATCGTCAATCTCTGATTCCGGGCGTCGCTTGCGCAATGCGTCGATCGCGCGGTTACGGGCAATCACGCTCAACCACGCTGCCAAGTTTCCGCGGCTGGAATCAAACAGTCCGGGATTTCTCCACAATTGTATGAAAACCTCCTGCAGCACATCTTCCGCTGCCTCGACCTACAATCCTAGGTATTTACGAAGTGTACTCGCATCCAGATGAGGCGATTGTCGGTGAAAAAGAGATTAAGGGATGGCGACGCGGCAAGAAGTCCTCAGTGGCACGATGTTGCGGAGCACTGGGAGGACGTTGTTAGCACGATCCGGGAGACGACGATCGTCCCGATGAGCGCGAGATCCCTCTTTCCGCGATAAAGAACGCTGCGCTCGGGATGCGCCACTTCGAATTGATAGAGACCTAAATCCGATTCCGCCGCGGCTGCGTACCTGAACTGCAGTTGCCCCATGCGGCTGCTAATTCACTCCCAGAGGAATCTATGATCCGACAATTGGCCATTCTCATTGTGGCGCTGGGGCTGGCCCCTGCACTGTTTGCGTCCAGCCATCGCGAGGCGCCCATCACCGCGCTTGATCGCACGGCCGACGTTACCGATTGGTACGCCTTCGTCAGCTACGACCACCCCGATCGCGTCACCATGATTCTGAACGTCGACCCTTTTCTCGAGCCTTCGAACGGCCCTAACTACTTTCCCTTCGATCCCAATGTTCTGTATCAGATGAAAGTTGACAACGATCAGGACGGCAAAGAGGACATCACTTTCCAGTTTCGCTTCCGCACCCAGATCCGCCAGCCCGGCCTGTTCACCGGCTTTGTGGGAAATCTTGCCGGCATTCCGCCCATCACCGCGCTGGATGGTCCCGGATCAGAAGGCCTGAGCCTGCGCCAGACTTACACCGTCACCATGGTAAAGAACGGCAAGTCTACCGAGCTTACCAGCGGCAAAACCCTTTTTGCCGTTCCTTCGAACGTTGGGCCGAAGACCATGCCCGATTATCAATCGCTCTTCAACCAGGGAATCTATAGCCTGGGCAACGGTGTGCGCGTGTTCGCCGGCAGCGCCGACGATCCATTCTTCATCGATTTGGGCGCGACGTTTGACTCGCTCAACTTCCGCATGGGAGTGGGAGGTGTTCTCACCCCGCAGGTGGAGGGCGATGACACTCACAACTACGCGCCCGATGCGGTCGCCGGCTTCAACGTGAACTCGATCGTGCTCGAAGTGCCGACCGCCATGCTCACGGTGGATGGCAAGCGCCACCCAGCCACTGACAAGCGCGCGGTCATCGGAACCTATGGTTCCACCTCGCGCCCGCAGATTTCGGTGCGGCGCGCTCCGCTCTCAGCCCTCAATGCGGGCCCGTTCCAGCAGGTGCAAAGGGAAGGGAACCCGCTGATCAATGAATTGATCATCGGTACCGGCTCGAAAGATCGCTTCAGCATGGATGAGCCGGAGAACGACAAGCAGTTCGCTCACTTCTTCCTGAATCCCTTGCTGGCGACCGTGTTCAGCACGATCGGAATTCCGGTGCCGCCTGCGCCGCGAACCGATCTGCTTCCGCTGGTTCAGTATATGGCTCCGATCTGCCCGGGATGCGGTCCGGATGATCGCGGTCCGATTGCTGACCTGATGCGGCTCAACACCGGTATTCCGCCTACGCCGGTCGCTCAGCAGAAGCGTTTGGCCGTTCTGGCCGGCGACTTCGGCGGATTCCCCAACGGCCGCCGTCCGGTCGACGATGTGGTCGATATCGCGTCCCGCGCGGTGGCCGGAATTCTGGCTGACTCGAAAAAATTCGGCACGCCGATCGGTGATGGCGTGAACATTAATCCGGAAGGCATCAACAATTCCTTCCCCTACCTGATCCCCGCCAACAGCGGACGCGACAGCCATCACATCGGTCCCGGCCAGGAAGGCTGCACCGGTCAGCCCAATGGCATCTGCCCGGTGCAATAAAAGCGATGTGGCCATGAGGAAAACTCGCGGCCACATTCTTTGGATAACTCAGCGCTTCAGCGCTGGATAACCGAGAAGATGAGACCAGCCCTGAAAGGGCGAAAGAAGGAAAAGATGAAAACCTTAATCACACTGCTCCTGCTTGCCACTTCTGTTCTGGCGCAATCTCCCGCCGAGCACGCCATTTCCGCCGCCAAAGATCTCATTTCTAAAAAGCCCGCGCAATTCTCGGGTTATAACCAGCTCGCTGTTGCGCTTGCGCGACGCGCTCGCGAAACTTCCGACGTCACCTACTATGCCCAGGCCGAAGACGCCCTGAAAAAATCTTTCGAACTCTCACCCGCAAACATCGAAGGCGAAAAAATCAAAATCTGGCTACTGCTGGGTCGCCATGAATTCGCGGCCGCCCTGAACGAAGCCACTGCTCTTAACCGCCAGGTTCCGGATGACATCCTGGTCTACGGCTTTCTCACCGACGCCAACGTGGAGCTCGGCAATTACGACGCTGCCGAAAAATCCGCGCAATGGATGTTGAACCTGCGCCCCGGCAACCTGCCTGCGCTCACCCGCGCCGCCTACCTTCGCGAACTGTTCGGCGACAGCGAAGGCGCGCTCGAACTCATGAATATGGCATACCAGGCCACGCCGCCCAGCGAAGCAGAAGACGGCGCCTGGATTCTCTCGCAAATGGGTCACCTGTATCTCGCCACCGGTCAGCTCGACCCCGCCGAACAGGCGCTGCAAACCGCGCTCATCAAGTTTCCCGGATATCACTACGCGCTCGGCAACCTCGCCAAAGTACGCATCCAGCAGAAACGCTATTCAGAAGCGGTCGACTTGCTGCAACAGCGCTACAAAGCTGCGCCCCACGCGGAAAATCTTTACGACGTCGCGGAAGCCCTGGAACTTGCGGGACGCCACCAAGAAGCCCAGCGCGCATTCGCCGAGTTTGAGGCCAAATCTCTCGCCGAATCTGTCCGTGCAGACAACTCCAATCGCGAGCTGATCTTCTACTATGCCGATCACGCCCACCAGCCTGCAAAAGCGCTGGCTGTTGCCCAGCAGGAATTTGCTCGCCGGCACGACGTATTCACGCTGGATGCTTATGCCTGGGCGCTGCACCTGAATGGTCGCGAGGCCGAAGCCCGCAAACAGATCGACGCTGCTATGTCAGTCGGCGTCCGCGATCCGAAGATGCTTAACCATGCAGACCAGATTGCAACCGAACGAAATGGCCGATCGAACGCAGGCGAGTAGCTCGCCCCGGTTTAGATAACAGGCGAGAGGACGACAACCTT
>QHZY01000059.1 GCA_003224855.1 Acidobacteriota bacterium
GGCCAGAGTGCCTTGGTTTGAGTGAGCATCTCGGCTCTAACACCGGTCTTGGCTTCTACCGCAAATTTGTGCTTCCGCCCGTGTGCATCTATTTCGATCACTGCGTCGGGTTGGTGGTGGTCGATAGTACTGGGTTCCCAGCGTATGATTTTCGCAGCGAGTCCTGTCGTGCGCAGAAGCCCCTGGACGGCTGTTTCGATCAGTTCTGCGTGTTGGGGTTTATGTTTCATTTGTGGTTTACCTCAATTCGTTCATGTTTTCTCGCTGTACATGATACATGAACTCCAATAAATAGTGAACAGCCAACGTTCATGCCACATGAACATTGTAACATAATGAACATATATCCAGTAAGCCGCTCATTATAAATGGGCTTATTATTTTTGCTGAAGCTAAATGTGACACGCGGACATCCGCACGACGATGAACATCTACGGCGATGTGGTGACGAACCAAGAGTCAGAAGCACACGGCAAGATCGTGGGTTTGGCTCTGCCACGCGCCTACTGGCGTTACGGATCACAGCTCAGCCAAGTAGTTGAAAATATGGCGGAGAGAGTGGGATTCGAACCCACGTTCGAGTTTCCCCTAAACACGCTTTCCAAGCGTGCGCCTTCAGCCACTCGGCCATCTCTCCGGACAAATATCATTCAGGCAGGAAGCTGCACTTCGATTTTAGGGATCATTGGTGGGAATGGCAAACAGCGCGAACGTGGCTACTGCTTCTGTGGTTCGGGGACAAGCGGCGGCGCGGGAAGCGCGCTGCCGTTGTTGGACTGAGGAACTTGTGCCTTGGCGGCGTTTTCGGTCACGCGATTGTGTAGGCAGAACAGCGCGAGTTCAAGCCGGTCAGCGACGCCCAGCTTGTCATAAACTTTGCGCAGATAGTTTTTTACCACCTGCTCGGTTGTGCCTACGCGCAGCGCGATTTCTTTGTTCTTCATTCCTTGCGTGACACAGGAAACGATCAGCGCCTCTTTCGGTGTCAACTGAACTTTGGAACGAGCGCCGGATGGGCGGACACCATGCGCTCTATAAGCTGCAAGCACCCACTGCGTGCCTTTCTGATCGAGCCAGGTTTCGCCGGACGCTACTTTCCGCAGGCAATCGACCAGAAGCTCAGGCTCAACCTCGCGCGAAACAATTCCATGCGCACCACGCCGAAACAGCTCTAATGTCATTTCCTCGTTGGGCTCAGGCGTGACCACCACCAGCTTAAGCGCGGGGGCCTGACGCAGCAGTTCTGAAGCGGCCTCGGCTGCGTTGGGCGCGAGCGCTGCTTCGAATATCAGAACATCAGCCGAGAACTTTTTTACAGCGGCCAGAGTCTGGGGCAGAGTTTCGGCCTGGCCAACCACGCGGATGTCATCTTCAAGAGCAAATATCTTGCGCAAACCGGCGCGGAAGATGGCCTGCGTGTCGGCCACGATCACGCGGATAAAGGCGGTGCTGCCGCCCTCTTGCGGGGTATCGGGGCTGAGCTCTTCTCTCGCGGGTACCGGCGTGCTTGCCATTAATTTTTCCTTACCCTCAGTGGCGCTCAAAGCGGTACTCATCAATCACCACGCCCACAGCGCGGCGTCCGTCCTCTTCGAAGCTGCGGACCACGCGGCCACGGCAGTCGAGCTGAACGTCGGCTTCCGCTCCCACCACGTCGGCGGGAAGTGAAATTGTGAAATTTACCGGCGAGCCCACGGGCATGTCTGAGCTCACTTGAAAGAGCACGCCGTTAGCAGAGATATTCTTGATTTCCGCGCTGTTGTCACCGCTATCTGACTTGAGCGATACCGGAAGGTGAATCGGGAAGCGGGCCGCGGCTTGCACATCCAGAAAGCGTTGTGCAGTGCGCTTCTGCACCCGTTCGGCAGAATGCTGGTCGACCGGGTTGCGGTCGTCCTGCTCGATTTTGGACCCATTGCCGGCCATTAAGCCAGCAGCTTATACCGCTGAATCAAGCCAGCAAAGTTACCGAAGTCATGGAACTAGAGGTGGTAAGCCGTTCAAAGTCATTGATTTGCGGGTAACGCGCGCAGACGCACCTAGTCCCGCGCGTCCGGTCGGGACAGATCCGTCAAAGCTAGCTGCGTGGGCGGGCTAAACGTGCCACTTTTAAGGTTCAAGCGTTAGGCTCTGCTATCGCTGGGACTAGACAGGGCAGCTTCGGCGTCTTGCTTCGGGTATGCCTAGAACTTGGTCACTTCCGTGAAGTTGAAATCCTTGACCTTCATGGGCGGCACGACCATGTCGAAAGACTCTTCCCCGCTGGCGCGAACTGGAGTGCCCATTGCTTCCACATTCGACAACATGTGCAACAGACTCTCATTGAAGCGAAAGTTCAGCACCCCGTGACGCAGTTTTCCGTCTTCAATCAGGAATGTTCCGTCACGTGTCATTCCGGTCAAAATCTTTTCGTAAGGATCCACTTCGCGGATGTACCAGAAGCGTGTGACGTAGATGCCGCGGTCGGTTGAGGCGATCATCTGCTCGGTAGTTTGCGGGTTGTCAGGCGTCTGAAAGACGATGTTCATGGGCGCTTCGCCCATTTCATTGGGCAAAGGAAATCCATGTCCGGTGGGGCCAACATGCCCGAGTTTGTCTTTGTACTCTGATTTCTTCACTCGCTGCGCGGTGGCGCGCGCATAAACCAATCGCTTGACCACGCCTTTTTCGATCAGCGGCACATGCTCGCGGCGCACGCCCTCTCCGTCGAACGGCGCGCCGGACTGCAAAGGGTGATTCACTTCGTCCGAGATGTTGATGTTCTCGCCAAAAATCTGTTTTCCGACGCGATCATTCAAGAACGATCGCTGGTCGAGGATCGCCAGACCGCCGAAATCAAAAAACATGAAGCCAACAATATCCAGCACTGCCGCCGGCTCAAGGATCACGGTATATCTGCCGGCAGACACTTCCTGAGGATGTGCCGAATCGCGCGCCTTCTTCGCTGCTACTTCCGCAAGCATTCGCGCATCCAGATGACAGACGTCTGGTGAGTTGGCCTTCTGCCATCCCGAAGAATCCTGCGCCAGCATGGTCACAGAAATTTCAGAGGAGGTCTGCCGATGCCAGCGTTGAAGGCCGCGTGAGTTGAATATGCCTTCCGATATCTCTGAACTGGAGAAAATACCCGCTGTTGTCAGACGATTGTCGCCGGCAATTTTAACGATCTGCTCGACGCCATCTGCTCTCTTCTGAGGTGTGAGTGCTGCCGTCTGCTCAAAGTGCCGCACAGCGCCGACCGTACCGGTTCCGCTCTCTTCAGGCCGCGCCATCGGCAGTAAGTCCGGATCCTGATGCTGTACCCTCGCCAGCGACTCGGAAGCCTGCACTACTCGCTGCAGGCTTTCGCCATCAGTACGGTTGGTGGTAGCTCGCGCAGTGCGCTGCCCGAACACGCTGCGTACAGAAATAACCTGGTTCTCTTCCGCCACGTTCTGATGGATAGTGTTGTTGGCGAAGCGGGTCAGCGCGGAGTGGACATCGTAGAAAAGCACTTCGACCTCGTCAGCCGATGAATGCTTTTTAATATGCGCAAACAGCTCGCCCGCTTTGGCTTCATCAAGCATGGGAGAGAGTCAGTTTCCTTTGTAAGCTGAGCCGACCTTAACGTTGCGAAAGCGCGCCGGAGCCGCACCGTGGCCGGTGCCCATCACCTGCTGGGGTTGTCCTTTGCCGCAGTTGGGCGTTCCCCAAAGCGTCCACTCATCGCGCGAACAGATCGCATCCATTGAGTTCCAGAAATCGGTGGTAATGCCTGAGTACGAGGGATTTTTGAGCATGCGCACCAGCTTGCCCGCCTTGATCTCCCAGCCCATTTCGCAGCCGAACTGAAAGTTGTAGCGCTTGTCGTCAATCGACCATGAACGGTTGGTCTGCATGAAGATGCCCGAATCAGTTGAACTGATCAGCTGCTCGCGCGAGAGCGGCTTCTCGCCAGGCAGGATGCTGACGTTGGTCATGCGGATGATCGGCAGCCGGTTCCAGCTTTCTGCCCGCAGCGTTCCGCCGGAGCGATTGCTGCCGATAGCATGCGCCGTCTCACGAGAGCTTAGATATCCCGTAAACAGTCCATTGGAAATTATGGGGGTGCACTGCGCGGACACGCCCTCATCGTCGAACGCAAACGAGCCCAGGCCCGGGCCGTGCTCTGGACGGGCATCCGCGACCACGTTGACCAGCTCGCTCCCGTAACGCAGCTTGCCCAGCTTGTCGAGAGTCAGAAACGAAGTACCGGCGAAGTTCGCCTCCATTCCCAGAACGCGGTCCAGTTCAATGGGGTGGCCAATCGACTCATGAATCTGCAGCCCCAGCTGCGCGCTGTCGAGCACAATGGTGGACACGCCCTCCGGACAGCGATCTGCCTTCAGCAGGGCAACCGCTTCTTCTCCGGTTCGCCGCGCGTTCTCCACCAGCTTCAGTTCTTCAATCAACTCATATCCTTTGTTCTGCCACTGCCCGCCGAAGGAATTAGGATACGAGCGCTTTTGGATTTCACTACCCGCAAAAGCGTAAGCGGCATATCCGGCCCCGGTGATGTATTTGGTCTGGTGTATGTTGGCGCCTTCGGATGAGGCAAACCATTGTTCCTCGCGCTTGAAATTAAGATTGGTCTCCGCCAGCGTCACGCCCGCTACCGCGCATAGCTCGGAATCTATCTTAAGCAGCAGATCAAGATTCTGCTCCACCGAAATTGAGAACGGATCAATTTTGAACGGCGACACCCATTCCGCCGTCACGGTGCTTTCCGGGGCGAGATGTATCTCTTCCTGCTTCACGCGCGCAGAAGCTCTGGCAATCTCCACCGCGCGCGCAGCAGTTTCCTCCACTGATTTTCGTGACAGGTCATCTGATGATGCGAAACCCCATGCTCCATCGGCGATGACGCGCACGCCGATTCCCAGCGACTCAGAATCCGCCGCGCTGCCGATCTTGCCATTTTTGGTCGCAAGGGAACGGCCGCGCTCGTTCACAATGCGCGCGTCCGCGTAAAAAGCACCTTTAAGGGAAGCGCTGTTCAGGGCCCAGGAAGCGATCTCTTGCATGGCCAAAATTCAATGTATCACAGGGCTACAATTGCCTGCCCTGAGCCGTTTTTTCAGTTACTCAGGTCACTTTTATTGCGACCATGCTCAGGCTAAATTCTGATTATGTCCGCTACTCCAGGCAAATCAAAATATCGCTGCATGCAGTGCGAGATGCCGGAACACAAGTGCGAGTGCGAAAAGTTCTGCTGCCTTTGCCAGTCGCAGATTGAAATCCGGCTCTGCCAGGACGGTCTCTTTTACTGTCCACCCTGCCGCCAGGCCTGCAACTACATCGTTGCAGATTAACGCGCGTTAATAACCAAAGAATCCCACCAGAGCTCGCTGGTCTTGTTGTCATTCCCTTGATGCTCCGCTGGTCAAGCTCAGAAGCGTTCAAAGGACAACTCCATCGGCGATCCGCGACTCAAAGACTCGAACCTCAGCTGGAGAGATCATGCGACTCACAAGTCCCGCCTTTTCACCCGAAAATCCAATACCTCGGCGCTTCACATGCGAGGGCGAAAACGTCAACCCGGAACTCTCATGGCAGGATGCACCACCGGCAGCCAAAGCCTTTGTTCTGATCGTGCACGACCCGGACGCTCCACGGGCGGGCGGCTACACTCACTGGGTTCTTTACAATCTTCCGGCGCAGGCCAATCGGATTCCTGAGAACCTTCCCCGGCAAGAGACCGTACCCGGATTTGGCCTGCAGGGAAAAAACGATGCCGGAAAAATCGGCTACACCGGGCCCTGTCCGCCCTCCGGCCAGCACCGTTATTTCTTTCGCTTGTCCGCGCTTGATCGGGAAATCTCTATCGCACCCGGCGCCACTCTCAAAGAAGTTGCCGAAGCCATGTCAAAGCACGTCATCGATCGTGCTGAGTTGATGGGTACCTACGCCAGGCAGTCAGAACAAGCGGCCAGGCAGCAGCAGACTTCGACGACGCTGCAATCTCAAAAATCAGAATTACAGGATGAACGCTCACCCGAACTACGCGGCGAGGAGCGCGCCCAGCTGGATGAACTGGGCAGTGATCCCGGGCAGGTCGGTTCGGCAAGCGCCGGGCAATCCGGAGACACGCAACGTCTGTCGAACAATGCCGACATGAACGAGGAAAGCGTAGCCGAGCTCGCGGAAACTGAGCAATCGCTTGAGTCGGCCGCGGTTTCGGGCGTCGAGGACGCCGCCGACCATCCCGAGCGGCCCGTGCACACGCATAACGAGTATGGCCGTCCTGACGATGTACCCCCGAAACGAGATCGGGACGAAGCTGCTTAGCTCTTTAACTGGATTCCCAATTCCTTCAGCTGGGCCGCGCTCACGGGAGTGGGCGCGTCGACCATCAGGTCCACGGCGCGCGCGGTTTTAGGAAACGGAATCACTTCGCGCAAGCTCTCCGCGCCTGCCAGAATCATCACAATGCGGTCCAGGCCCAGCGCAATTCCGCCGTGCGGCGGAGTTCCATACTCGAGCGCTTCCAGGAAAAACCCGAAGCGCGCGCGTGCCTCTTCCTCGCTCATCCCGAGCGCCTGAAAAATTTTTCTCTGAATATCTTGCCGGTGAATTCGAATGGAACCCGACCCCAACTCTGTGCCGTTCAGCACCACGTCGTAGGCCAATGCACGAATCTCACCGAGGGGCGACTGCGGATCGTTGACGGAATCAATATTGGCTTCCAGCTTGGCCATGTCTTCTTCATGCAACGAAGTGAAGGGATGATGGGCGGGATTCCATCGCTTCTCTGTCTTGTCCCACTCGAACATCGGGAAGTCCGTCACCCATAGAAAGCGGAAATCGCGCTTCTGAAAAGCTCCGTGTTTGGCAGCATACTTTTGGGCGAGATCAAGCCGCAGAAATCCGCACTTCTCACAGAAGTGCTGGACACTCTGCTCCCGCGCGGCCTGCGATTCGGGCTTATCGATGGCTCCGGCGAGCAGCCACAAGTCATCGGGTTCAATCTTTGCAAAGCTTAGTATTTTCTCTGAAATCGCAGGATAGTCTTTCGCGAATCGCTTGGGATCAGTCATCAGCTGCACGAATGAAGGCCCCTGCACGTGCTGGTACGCCCCATAAGTTCCGATCGTGCGCCGCTCGGTGCCGGAGATATCTCCCGCTTTCGGAATCCGTATCAGCTGGATCGGCAGCTCTTTATGAATCCGGAACTTGGTCGCCAGTTCGTTCAATTCTTCCGGCGTAAGGGCGGCGCGAACATCTACCATCGCCGGCAATCGCATGTCAGGTTTGTCATTGCCGTACTGCAGGATCGCTTGATCGTAAGTTATCCGCAGAAACGGCGGGTTGATTTCCACACCGCCCGCCTTGAAGGCAGCGCTCAGAAATCCTTCCACCACTTCCCAAACCCGCTCTGGCTGTGGATACGACATCTCCAGATCAATCTGGGTGAACTCCGGTTGCCGGTCGGCGCGCAAATCTTCATCCCGGAAACAGCGCACGATCTGAAAATATTTGTCGAATCCCGAGATCATCAGGATCTGCTTGAACAACTGCGGCGACTGCGGCAGCGCATAAAAGCTTCCCGGCTGCACCCGGCTCGGCACCAGATAATCGCGCGCCCCTTCCGGTGTCGAGCGCGTCATAAACGGAGTTTCAATCTCGAAGAACCCCTGCGACGATAGGTAGTCGCGAATCGCCTTTGCCACCTTATGCCGCATCTCTATGTTGAACTGCATCACCTCGCGCCGAAGATCTAAGTAACGATATTTCAGGCGCGTTTCTTCATTGGCCAGCCCCGCATCTCCCGGCAAAAACGGCGGCTGCTTGGAAACATTCAGAATCCGCAACTCATCGACCGCCAACTCGACTTCACCCGATGGAATGTTCTTGTTGATGGTCTCGGGATCGCGCTGTTTAACCGTTCCGATAACGGCAATCACATACTCGTTGCGCAGCTGCTCGGCCTTCTGGTGGACGGCCGGATTTTTTTCACGATTGAATACCACCTGCGTGATCCCGCTGCGGTCACGCAAATCGACAAAAATAATGCTGCCCAGATCGCGACGGCGTCCTACCCACCCCATAAGCACGGCTTTTCTGCCGGCATCTGACAACCGAAGCTCGCCGCACATATGCGTGCGCTTTAAATCGCCTAAGAAATCGAGCAAAGTTGACCTTCCCGATTTGAATTGCAGGGCTGAAAGTTGAATCAAAGATTATAAATGCCGGCAGCAGATCGCCTTACTGCCGCGGTAACGGCTCCGGCATTTCCGCCAGCGCGTAGCCAAGCACTGCCATTACAGCCGCATTCTCCTGCAGTTCGCGAGGCACAATCTTGTCCAGTGTGTCTGCGGGAGTATGGTGGTAATTGAAGTAGGTGCGCGCGTCCTGCAGAATGCCGAATCCGGGGACTCCCGCCGATACCAGCGGTTCAATATCGGCACCCGGGCTGCCCTCTTCAGAATGGATCAGGTTTGCCCCGATCGGCTCCAGTATCTGCATAATCGGCTTGAGCCGATCGCGTGCCGCGATTGCAACGTGGGCATCTACTCCCATCGGGTGCCCGGCGCCTAAATCACTCTCAATCGCGCCCACATGATTCTGCATTTCTGCGCTGTGGGCGCGAGCGTAGGCCTCGTGCCCACGACCGAAATTTTCCTCATCCATCCAGGCAATGACCCGTAGAGTTCTTCGCGGATGCAGATTCAGTTGCTGCACAATCCGCGCCGCCTCCATTGCAACCGCCACACCGGCAGCGTCGTCGATCGCGCCGGTTCCCAGGTCCCAGGAATCGAGGTGGCCTGAAACGATTACGATCTGTTCGGGATGTTCGGTGCCCTTCAAATCTGCGACCACATTGAAAGTCTTGACGTCTTCTTTCATGACACCCGTCAACACCAGGTGCATGCGCACCGCACCTTGCGAACTCAAATCAGCGATCAGGTCCGCATCTTCCGCGGTCACCGCACCTGCCGGAATTCCTGCCGCCCGGCTGCCTCCGGTATGCGGAATCCGATAATCGGCGCCGCCCACTGAGCGCACCAGCGCCGCAGCGGCTCCCAAAGCCTTCGCTCGCAAGGCCCCCTGCCCGCGATATATTACCGACTCGTCATAAGCTTCTCCGGCGTATCCCGACGCGGCCTTCTTCTTGTCGAACGCTACGTTGAACAGCACAATTTTCCCGCTCACCGCCCGGCTGCCCAACGCTTCGAGTTCCGTAAAACTCCTGACCACAACCACTTCTGCGGTAATCCCATCATTGGAGGTGGGAGAATTCCCGCCCAGCGCTGTCACCACCACTTTCTGCGCGGTGCCGGTCACGTGTCCTGAATAGTCAACCAGTTCGGCAGTCTCAAGCCCCCTTACCCAGCGCGGAGCGCGCACTTCTTCGAGCCGTACCTCCAGGCCGAGCTCCCGCAATTGTCCGGCGACATACTGCACCGCAGCCTCGGCTTGCGGCGAACCGACTGGTCGCGGGCCGATGTTTTCGGTCAGGTGAGCTATCTGGCGATAGGCATAGTCGCTTGCCATAGCAGCATCACGGAGAGCCGCCAGGTCCTTCGCAAGCTCCGGAGGTAGGGACGGAGCCTTCGTTTGGGCAACCGCCTGCCGCGCATGGCATAGTCCGATCACTAAACAAAAACAAAGCAGATGGATTTTTGTCCTGCTCATAGGGGCTGACCAGTGTACGACAAAGACACTAAATGCCACTGCTCATGGACTCGCATAAAAAACGACCGGCCCCATTTCTGGGGCCGAATCATTCGAAAGAGGCAAAGAGTGGCGGGCGAATGTCAGGAAAGGCGACGCAAGGCTTGGTTGAAAACGAAACAGCCTAACGCGAGTCGAGAGTCTTCGAAGAGAGTCGAGTTGAAGGTCATCATTTGTCAGCGGCCTCTTTGATTGCTCACTAGAAATGCACTTGCCCGGCCAAAACAGCCGCCCACCGCGGCGTTCACCCAGCTGCTGCTAAGAGATTGTCATAGCAGGAACTTAGCTGGGATGGTAACTCCGATATAGGGTTAACCGCTCCAGACATAAATATGCACAAGTGCAGATTCCTGCACATTCGTTGCATATCGCTACTTCGGAGTTGAAGGACCAGGGCTTATGAATTGCCGGCAACAGTCCTCAGTTTGCCGGGCAGGAAGTGATACGGCGGCCAGGGCCCACTGATCGCCAGTTGGCAGTTTTTAAGCTGTTTCGCCGCACTGCTATACCGATTCTGGTATTTCTCCACCGATTTCGAGTCGATCAGGTGGGCGATATCGATCAGCATCCCGTCCGCATCTACCTTCTTGCAGCTGACTTCTTCTTCCAGAGGATTAAACAGTTTGTGAACCTGAACCGAAAGCGCGCGCGCTTTGGTTCGGCGTTCGCGTTCGCGGGACGCCTTCTCGCGCAGCTTGGTCAGATATTCCCCGCCTACCGTGTCGGGCAGCTCAATTCGTTCCAGAGCAGCTCTTAAGGAGCCGTCGCGGACCACCAGCTTCAGGTGCATTTCCGACTTGCCGCGAAGCCGTTCTACGCTCAGGCCGAAGGCACGGCGATTGGTCCGCACCGCCTGTCGTAAAGCATCATCGGTATCAAAAATTGTGCCGAACCGGAACGGAAGCACGGTCCCATTGCGGAAGCAGACGCTCACCACTCGAGCATGCTCCAGAACCTGTTTCTCACCGAGCTGAACTCCGTTACGCTCATACTCGCTGACGACTACGCTGAAATCTCCACTTGGATAACCGAACACGGAAGCGCCATTCACGCCCTGGATGCCTTCCATAAGAAAAGGCCGACGGGAACGTGCGCCATTGTTTAGGGTCTGAATCTCAGTAAGACAATAAGCGTACCACGCCATAGGGGCTCCTTCGAACCGGGAACGAGGCGAGACTGGATCACCTCAAGCATGCGTTGGCTAACTTTTTGAACCTTTGGAAGAAAGGGCGGTACAGCGACGAGACCGGACGCCTACTGCCACGTCCACTGTGCATCTTACATCGTGCCTTATAAGAAAAGCAACCATTTCGTCGCAACAGCATCGCGCGATCGAGTTTTTTTTCCGGGAAGAATGGCTGCGCAAACGGACTTGATTGTCCTTACTCGCAAAGCCAGGAGACCGGCGCGAACCGCCACACCAACCCTTTCGCGTGAAAAGGAGGAGTGCATGCGGTTCTTCGGTATTTGCGTCTGGCTTGTTCTCACTACGGCCGCCCTGGCGGCCGACCTCAAAATTAAAATCATTGATCCTCAGTCAGCTGTGGTCAGCGGTGCGCGAATCGAACTGCTCGACGCTAACGCCAAATCCGTGTTAGCAGTCACCACCTCCTCCGCGGAAGGCGTGGCGCAGTTCCGGGTTCCCCAGTCGCTCTCCTACGCGGTTCGAGTTTTTGCTCCCGGCTTTGCCCCGACAACCGCAGCTACGAAGGACATAGCCAAAGAACTCACCATTCAGCTTCGCCCCGCTCCCGCCAATGAAGTTGTGGTAGTAACGGCCGCTCGCACCCCCATTTCGGCGGAACGGGTGAACGCCTCGATCGCAGTGCTCAGCGCCTCGCAGCTGGAAACTTTGAATCCCATCGCTGCCGACGATGCCATCCGATTCCTGCCAGGGGCAGTTTTTGGGACAACCGGCCAGCGCGGGGGGCTGGCTTCACTGTTCGTGCGCGGAGGCGACTCTCGCTATAACAAAGTGATCGTGGATGGGGTGGCGGTAAACGATCCTGGGGGGACCTTCGACTTTGGCAGTTTGCCGCTCTATCAGTCAGAACGGCTGGAATTTTTGCGTGGCGCTCAGAGCACGCTCTACGGCTCTGACGCAATGAGCAGCGTAGTCCAGGTATGGAGCCAGACCGGCAGCACTCCTACACCTGAGTTGCGCTTTGGCGGTGATGGCGGGAATTTCTCGACCGCCCACGGTTATGCCTCATTGGCCGGCGCGCGCGGCATCTTCGACTACAACCTCTTCGGCGATCAGTTCAACACCAACGGCCAGGGCAACAATGACGATTATTCCGATTCCCTGGTGGGTGGAAACGTCGGTGTTGCGCTGAATGATCGCGTCGCCCTTCGCATCCGAGCACGGCACTCCAACAGCCGCACCGGAGTGCAGGGCGAGTGGGACTTCAACAACGCACGCTTGTTCCCTCCCGATGCCGACCAGTTCGCGCGCGATAACAACCTGCTGGCCAGCGCCGAACTTAGTATCAATGCTGCTTCGCGCTGGCACCACGACTTGACCGGCTTCGAATTCAGCCTGCGCCGTGCCAACACTGATACTCTCGCCGAGCCCGCGCGTGCAGGCGCTTTCGACTTTCCTTTCGAC
Organism: Acidobacteriota bacterium; assembly: GCA_003224855.1. Lineage (GTDB taxonomy): Bacteria > Acidobacteriota > Terriglobia > Terriglobales > Acidobacteriaceae > Gp1-AA142. The sequence goes on from QHZY01000059.1 coordinate 12,302, forward strand.
GCTATTACCCGCATCAATCGCGCCGGCTTTAATTACCAGGGCGACTATACCGAACGCAGTTGGGCGCGCACTACCTTCGGTTACGAATTTGAAGACGAGCACGGAGTGACTGGCAATCTTCCGGCTAGTGTAAGCACGGGCATCCGCCGGAACCATGCAGTGTATGGCCAGCAATTTCTGGAAATCGGTCGGCTCTCGGCAGTCGGAGGCGTACGCTTTGTTCACAACGAGAGTTTTGGCAATAAAGCCGTTCCTCGCATCGCCCTTGGCTTTACCGCTTTGCAAGGTGGACAGATCTTCTCCGGAACCAGGCTGCGGTTTTCCTATGCCGAAGGCATTAAGGAACCGACCTTTGCCGAATCTTTCGGCAACGGCGGCGGCTTTCCTACCGCGCCCAATCCCAATTTGAAGCCGGAGCGAGCACGGGCCTTTGAAGCTGGCATCGAGCAGAAGTTTAAGGAGAAATATGCGTTGTCAGCCACTTATTTCAACAATCTTTTTCGCGACAAGATCGACTTCAATTTTTTTGGTACCTGCAACACCTTCTGCGGCCAGTACGTGAACGTAAACGAAGCCCTGGCCCACGGAGCAGAACTCGAATTCCACGGAAGGCCTCTGACCAAACTATCGCTTGACGCGGCCTACGCCTACACCTCAACCCAGATCATCAAGCAGCCGTTCGCCTTTTTTGATGAGCTGTTACAAGCGGGACATCCTTTGATCCGCCGACCCCGGCATTCAGGAACTTTATTGCTCACCTACATCGGAAGCAGGTGGGGCGGCAACATCGGAGGCAGCTTCGTGGGACGCAGGGCCGATTCAGATTTCCTGGGACTGGGCATCAATCATGCGGCCGGCTACGCTCGCGTGGATCTCGGCGCCTGGTATGCGTTCACTTCACGTATCACTGCTTACGCGAATGTTGGGAATGCCTTGAATCGGCACTACGAAGAAGTAGTCGGCTACCCTGCCCTGAGTGCCAACGTGCGCGCCGGTCTCAGGTTTCGCATCGGCGGCGAATAATTCAACGACGGCGCGTTCCCAGCCGTCGCGGTTCGGTGTGAAAGGTGCCGTTTTCCACAGTGGTCTGCTTGTGCGCGTGGTTATCGCCATTGCCTTGCACCGGCACTGCCAGCGGCAAAGAAGCCGCGGAAGTGGCGCCCTGATATTTGCTGCGCGCTGCCATCAGTTTCTGGAGATCCTCATCGCCCAGGGGCTGCTGCCGGCCCAGCAGGTGGGTCACCAGCGCGATCTGCGCAAAGTGCTCAACGGTTTCCATTTTCATGTAAGCGCGATGCAGGTCGCTGCTGTACGCAACCACCCCGTGATTCGACATCAGGATCGCATCGTAATCCCTGACTAGTGGCTCCAGTGCTTCGGTGAGTTCCGGTGTTCCGGGAGTACCGTATTTCGCAAGCGGGATGGAACCCAGTCCAATCACGACTTCACAGACCAAGGGCTGATTCAGCGCCATGCCCGCCGCTGCGAAACCGGTTGCGGTGGGAGGGTGCGCATGCACGATTCCCCGTACATCCGGACGGAGTTTGTAGATCAGCAGGTGCATGGCGATCTCGCTCGATACCGCGCGTCGCCCCGAAATCCGTTGCCCATCCAGATCAACAATCACCAGGTCCGAGGGCCGCATCATGCCTTTGCACATTGCCGTCGGGGTAGAAAGCACCCGGTTTTCATCCAGTCGAATAGACAGATTTCCATCCATGGCCGCAACGAAGCCGCGCTCATGCAATGATTTCCCAAAATAGACGATTTCGCGGCGGAGTTGGCGTTCTGTGGTCATGAATAGCTGCCCGCGCGGCGAGGGGAGAGGACCTTGCTCGTGCCCAATCGTACCCTATGCCTTGGTTAGCATCAACCCGCGAGCAGGTTAATTATCCGTAAAAGTCAAACCAGTGGAAACTTTTTTCTCACACCTATAATTCTGTTGTGCTGGTTTCCGACTTCGGTTACGAGCTTCCGCCCGAACTCATTGCTTCGGAACCCCTTCCTGACCGCGCTGCCTCGCGTATGTTGATGGTCAATCGAAAATCCGGGTGGTACGAGGACCGCTGCTTCCGTGATTTTCCTTCGCTTCTGAAGCCGGATGACCTAGTCGTCTTCAATAACACCAGAGTATTTCCAGCACGTCTTCTTGGACGACGCTCCGGGAGCAGAGCGCAGACGCTGAGCAGCCACAATCCCGCAACCAGAACTTTCCTGACCGGCGAAGTAGAAGTTCTGCTGACCCAGCAGATATCGGAACATCCAAACGAATGGGACTGCCTGGTGCGTCCCGGTCGTAAGATCGGGGTCGGTGAACGCCTGCTGTTCGGAGAAAAAGCAGAGTTGCAGGCCGAAGTTCTTTCCCGGGGAACTTTCGGAGAGCGCCGCATCCGCTTTGACCCCCGGCCGGATTTCTGGGGCACACTCGAACAGCTTGGCCACGTTCCATTGCCGCCTTACATCAAACGCGATGACCGCCCGGCGGACCGCGAGCGCTACCAGACTGTCTATGCCTCGGCACGTGGCTCGATTGCCGCTCCCACGGCCGGTTTACATTTCACGCCCGAGATTCTCGCGCAACTCACTGATCACGCAATTGAAACCACGTACATCACCTTGCACGTGGGCTTGGGAACGTTCCAGCCGGTGCGCGTTGCGGAAGTTGAGCAGCATCGACTACACCGCGAGTTCTACTTCATTCCGGAGAGTGCAGCCTTAGTCATCAACCGGGCATTGATCAAAAATCGCCGCGTGGTTGCGGTTGGCACAACTACGGTAAGGACCCTTGAACACGCGGCCAAGTCGACGGGAGCAGTAAAACCGGGAGGCAATGAGGCCGATTTATTTATTTATCCCGGGTTTCAGTTCAAGATCGTCGGCGGGCTGTTGACCAACTTCCATCTTCCTGAGTCTACCCTCCTGATGATGGTGTCTGCCTTCAGCACTCGGGAGCGTGTGCTGGCGGCATATCGCCATGCGGTTGCGCAAAAGTACCGCTTCTACTCCTATGGTGACTGCATGTTTCTTGAATGATTTCAGAGCTATACTGCTTACAAGCAGGTCATATGGCACATTCAGCGGCGACACGTCAGTTATCCATTCAGGACTTTATTGCCGAGCTGCGCAAATTTCAGGAACCTTCTTTTCGTCGCACCGACGAAATCCTGCACTTCCTGGAAAGCTCGCCCGTATCTCCCGAATCTCTTGCCCCGTATCTCACGTGGAACCGCCAGCACTACACCCGCAATCTGATCGACAAAACCCGCCTTTATGAACTGATCGCCATCTGCTGGGAAGCGGGCCAGGTCAGCTCGGTCCACAACCATCGTGACCAAAACTGCTGGATGGCCGTCCCCATCGGACGTCTCCAGGTCGAAAATTACAAACTAATCGCACAGGACGTCGATCACGGCACCTGTGAACTTCAGGTTGCTGAAACTGTAGAGATGAATCCTTCGCATCCCTGCGCAGTCGATCCGTCGGAGCCGGTCCATCGCGTAAACAATCCGCGCGAATTCAATCAGCGTGCCGTCAGCCTGCACGTGTACTCCGATCCGTTCGATACCTGCGTGGTCTATTCCCCCGAACAGCACACCTGCGGCGTGATCAAGCTGCACTACACTACTGAGTACGGCAAAGCCACCGAACCGTATACCCCACGATGATGTATCTTTTCGCGCGTTTTTTGCTTGCGCTCTTTGTGGTGGTTTAGTTTTTAAGAATTGTTTGCGGCATTCCTCTGGCGTCCCTCTGCGATTTAAAGATGCTTCCCTGCTAAACTTACTTGTTGTCACCCCGAACAAAACAATCGCCTGTAGCGGAAGCGTCCTCTCCCGCCCCCCCTCTCAAGCCAACCCTGTCCTCATCGCGGCCGCGCATTTTTCTGATGGACTCCATGTCCTTCATCTTCCGCGCCTATCATGCCATGGCGCGCCAGCGCGGAATGTCCACGCGTACCGGCGTTCCAACCGCGGCGACCTATGTTTTCGTCAACATGCTGCGCAAGCTGCGCGATGACTTTTCACCGCAATTTCTGGCTGCTGTATTCGACGTGGCTGCGCCCACCTTTCGCGATCAGCAGGCTGAAGCGATCACTACCGTCCGCAAGTTCGATATCAAGACCCAGCAGTTCCAGGAAATCAAATACGCCGGCTATAAGGCCAATCGTGCCGAGATGCCCGGGGACCTGGTGCAGCAGTTGCCCTACATACGCCGCGCGCTGGATGCATACTGCATCCCCATCCTCGAACAGAAGGGCTATGAGGCCGACGATGTCATCGGCACGCTTGCTAAGCAGGCGGTCGCCAGGGGCTACTCCGTTTATGTCGTTTCCAGCGACAAAGACATGTTGCAACTGGTGAACGACCATGTCTGCGTTCTGAATCCCCCGAAAGACAATCTGCTTTGCGATGCCGCCAAGGTGGAAGAAATTCTTGGGGTTCCGCCCGAGCGCGTGGTTGACGTCATGGCGTTACGCGGCGACTCCATCGACAATATCCCGGGCGCGCCCGGCATCGGCGACAAAGGTTCAGTCGAACTGATCAAGCGCTTCGGATCAGTCGAAGCCGCGCTCGATCACGCCTCTGAGGTAGAAAGAAAAACTTATCGCGAATCCCTGCTGAACAATCGCGAGGCCGTGATGTTCAGCAAAAAAATGGCCACCATCGATTGCGACGTTCCCCTGGAGCTCGACATCGAGGGCATGCGCATGGGGCAGCCCGACGTCGAATCCCTTCGGGCGTTGTTTACTGCACTCGAATTTACTTCTCTGTTAAAAGAATTACTGCCGGTAGTCGAAGTAAGCGACACGAATTACACAGAAGCGAAATCAGCAGCTGACGTTGAAGCAGTTCTTCGCAAAGTCAGCAATCAGGCTCCGCTCGCGGTCGCGCTCGAGCTTGCAGCTGAGCAATTAACTCCTGTCGAAAACGAAGAAGAAGCCGACCGCGACCCGACCCTGCCTCTCTCCGATGGAGGCCGGGCGTGCTCGCCCGGCTCACGGTCAACGCCGCAGGTTTCCGGACCGCCTATTGCGATCTCCGCAGCGCCAGGAACAGCAATCACCGTCGAGAATAGCGACTCGCGCATGCGCCTCATCAGCGCGCTGGCAGATGAAAAACTGCCCAAAGCCATTCACGATCTCAAAGCCGCGCTGCATGCGCTGGAACCCGAGGGCATCACACTCCGCTGCGTCGAGCACGACTCCGCACTCTATTCTTATCTGCTCGATCCCACTTACCCCTCGCATCGCCTTGCCGACGTTGCGTTGCGCCGCTTCAATCTGAAAATGAGCGGAACACTGGCCGAAAGCGCGGACGTAACCGGCCGACTGGCCATTGCACTGCGCCACGACGTGGAAGATCAGCGCCTTTTGAACCTGTACGACCAAATCGATCTGCCGCTCGTCGCGGTTCTTCATCGCATGGAGCACGCGGGAGTCATTATCGATCAGCAGGCGCTCTCGGCAATGTCATCCCGCTTGCATCATGAAGAGCAGGCGAAAGCAAAAGAAATCTATGATCACGCCGGCTGCGAGTTCAATGTCAACTCACCCAAGCAATTGGGTGATGTGCTGTTCAACAAGCTGAACCTGCCCAAGCCCGTGAAGTACGGCAAAGGTAAAATGATTTCTACTGCCGTCGACGTGCTGGAAGGTCTCGCGGCCACTCACCAAGTTCCCCGCCTGGTGCTCGAATATCGCCAGCTTTCAAAGCTGAAATCGACCTACGTCGATGCACTACCCAGTCTGCTGAACCGCGCCACCGGACGGCTGCATACTACGTTCACTCAAACAGGCACTGCTACCGGCCGCCTGTCATCCTCTAATCCCAATCTGCAGAACATCCCCATTCGCACCGAACTTGGCCGCGAGATTCGCGCCGCATTCACCGCCCGGCCCGGACACGTGCTGCTGGCCGCCGATTATTCGCAAATCGAACTGCGCCTCCTCGCGCATTACTCCGAGGATTCGCTTCTGGTCGAAGCTTATCGGCGCGGTGACGACATTCACACCCTGACCGCTTCACAGGTCTTCGGCGTCCCGCCGCTCATGGTCACCTCCGATCATCGCCGCCAGGCCAAGGTCGTCAACTTCGGAATTGTTTATGGGTTGTCACCCTTTGGTCTTTCTCAAAACCTGGGGATCGACACCTCCGAGGCCAAGCAGTTCATCGATGCCTATTTTGAAAGATATCGAGGCGTCCGCGCGTTTATTGATAAAACTCTTGAACAAGCCCGCCGCGAGCAGCAAGTCAGGACCCTGTTCGGGCGCATCCGTCCCATCCCTGACATCAACAGTAAAAACTACAACCTTCGCGGCTTCGCCGAACGCACCGCCGTGAACACGCCATTGCAGGGCACAGCTGCTGACCTGATCAAAATGGCCATGATCCGTATCGACCGCGCGATTCTGGAGCGTAATCTGCAATCGCGTATGACATTGCAGGTGCACGATGAACTGGTCTTTGAAGTGGCGGAAGAAGAAGTCAGCGAAATGAAGACCCTCGTCCGTGAGCAGATGGAAAAAGTTCACTTGCTGCGCGTGCCTTTATTGGTTGAATTGGGAGTCGGCCCGAACTGGCGCGACCTGGAAGAAGTCTGACCGCTGTCTTTTCACCCAGACAGATGTCATCCTGAGCGCCATAATTGCGCTTGCTATGCAAGCGCATATCAGGGAGGGATCTATGCAGTTGGAAAGTATTCCAGAAACCTACACGCAAGTTTTTGCTGGCGCAACGTTTTGGGTGGCGCAGCGCTTCAGCGCTGCGACTTAGCACTCCAACCAAGCAGCGGCTTCGGCCGCTGAGGTGTTCCTACACACCCACCGGTTGCTTCATCGGCACTGGCGTCAGCCAGTTGTACCGGTCTTGCTTCGTCCCGCCGATGATGGCGTAATACTCTTTCTGGATCGCACGCGTAATCGGGCCCATTACGCCCTTGCCTACGCTGATCTTGTCCACCGAACGGATCGCCGTTACCTCCGCTGCGGTTCCAGTGAAGAACGCTTCCTCGGCGATGTACAACATCTCTCGCGGAATTCCCTGTTCAACAACTGGAATTCCCAGCTCGCGCGCGATTTGCAGCACTGAATCGCGGGTGATTCCTGGCAGTACCGAATTGCCGAGCGGAGCCGTCAGCAGCACTCCGTTGCGCACCACGAACACATTCTCCCCAGAGCCTTCGCTGATGTAGCCTTCGGCATCCAGCGCGATGCCCTCGGCATACCCGTTGACGATCGCCTCCATCTTGATCAGCTGAGAGTTCATGTAATTCGCGCCCGACTTCGCCATCGCCGGCAAAGTATTCGGCGCAATCCGCGTCCAGGAAGACACGCATACATCCACGCCCTGCTCCGCGTCTGAGCCCAGATACTTGCCCCACGGATAATTGCAGATATAAACCTCGGTCGGCGAATTGAACGGATTCACGCCTGCTTCGCCGTAGCCGCGAAGCACGATCGGGCGGATGTAGCATGGCGCTACTCCGTTGTGCTTCACCAGTTCCACCATGCCCGTAACCAATTCATCGCGCGAGAAGTCCACGTCAATGCGATAGACCTTGGCAGAATCCAGCAGCCGCTGCATGTGCTCCTGGGCACGGAATATAGCCGGCCCGCTTGGCGGGTTATAGCAACGGATCCCCTCAAAAACCGACGAGCCGTAATTCACCACGTGCGACATTACGTGCAGAGTAGCGTCGTCCCACGAAATCAGCCTGCCGTTGTGCCAGATTTTTTCCGTTTTTTGGATTGCCATGGACACTCCTCAACTAAATTGGCTTCATTATAGCTGACTATAGATGGCGGACTTGCTCTGCTGGATGCGGCCGGATGGCAAAATCGTGCACGCCAATCAGTGACTGAATTTCTCGGCGGACGGACTTTTTTCTGCGCTTCTTCGATTTAGATTTTTGCCCTGACGGCATAACAGCGGGACCTTGCGGTCCCGCCGTTCTGCGTTGGCGTCGCCCGGATAAAACTTGTGCACTATTGCGATGCCGAACCCTGTATCACCTGCGCCTGCGTCTTCGTGTTCGGCATTTCGTCACCGCGGAAATACTTATCTTTGGATGCCGCCATCCGTGGCATGGCTATGAAGGGTTTGCTGTAATCGTTGGCAGCGTTCCAGAATAAAAATCCAATCCCACCCTTGTTTTTCGCCGTAAGCACCTGTACCTGAATGTAATCCGGGGAATAAGTCTTTGTTCTCCAACGGAAAGCCTGCAGCCAGGGGCGAATCACCACGCCACTACCGGTCGTAATCTTTTCAAAACGTTCCATCGACACGCCGATGAAGTGTTCGGGTGCGTCGCCCGGGTGGGAGTAGCCATCCATGCCGAAAAAATGTGAGGGGTAAATCATCGGCGAAAGGACATCGCAATGTTTCGCCATCCCCACAATGTCCTGTCCGGTATGGGACAGGTCCACCGTCCGCTGCCACGCCATAACTCCAAACACGTCAAGCGATAACAACGCCCCCGTAGGATGGATTTCGGCAAAAGCGCTTTTCAGGAAGTCTGTAATCACATCTGTGCGATGCCACGTCGGGTGCTCCGTCTGAAACACGAAGCTTGCGTCCTTCTGATCGCCCTCCGCCGGAAAGCGCACGTAATCAAACTGGATTTCGTCAGCCCCTGCTTCGGCCACCTTCTTCGCCAGAGCTATGTCGTACGCTTGCACCTTCGGCTGTGAAGGGTCGGTCCAGACCAGCTTGCCGTTCTCTCGCCAGGGTTGGCCGCTGCGTCGCGATTGGACCGCCAGCTCCGGATGCTCCCTGACCAGCCGCTCGTCCCGGAACATCGCAATCCGGGCGATCGCGTGCATATTCTGCGAGTGCAGGAAGCGCAGGAATTTAGGCAGGTCACGAATGTAAACGTGGTGGCCGCCGAGCAACGGGTGCTCGAACGGTATGTTCACGGTGCCGTCGCTGTCCTTAATGTCAAACACCACCGAATTTCCGCCGACCTCGCGCCAGCGCCGGATAATCCGTAGCCCGCGGTCACTTCCCGCCATCACTCCAGTCAGGTACACGGCCCGTACTTCAAAGTCACGTGCGACCGGAATTGCCTTCTCGATTATGGGAGCGCTGAGGATCCCCGGAATTACAACTTGTTGACCAGCTTTAAGAAAGGTTCCGGTAACCTCGGGATTCGCTTTGCGGATACCCTCGGCCAGTTCGGCCGAAGTCAGAAAAGAGGTCTGGCTCAGGTAATGCCGAGCCACTAGAGGAATACTGTCCCCCCTTTTGGCTACATATAACGCCGCGCCCGGAGGCGCGCTGATCGCAAGCGCGGGTTCAGAAGCCTTCGAACCGGTTTGAATCTTCGCAGCTGGCACCAATTCCGGTCTGGACTGTGCGGCTGCGCCAAGGCTTAAAAGCGCACTCAACAAGAATCCGGCTGGCAGGTTAACCCGCAACAAAGACGTTCTCCTGAACTTACGCATTGGATGCTATCCCGTGTGCAGATGGCGCTGCCAGTTACCGAGGGCCAAAGGCGTTTAGCGGTCCCTCGAGCGCTCAATCGCCCGCTCACCGCTTTGGAAAGATCGGCACACTCCTTATTTTTCGGAGTGTCGGCAGGGACAAGAATGTTCCCGCCCGAGGGCAAACAATTTCCACTTACACGATCATACCTGTCCGAGTACGTAACTCTTTCTTATGGGTGCTGGCATCTAAAGCTTTCAGAAAGTAGCTGATGGGCAGTACGACGCAGATGGAGAGCAATTTGCACCAGCCCGGGTGGTTCCACGACAGCAGAATGACAAATACTGTCGTACACATTCGGGGTGGCTGGCTGGCACTCCCAGGAACCGTGAGGCCCAGAAAGGACTGGGGCCATAAAAATTATGAAGACTGTTCTGAACGCCACACTCGACCCTAACCGCCGCAGTAACGACGCGCGAGAATTTGAAGGTGCGCTTCGTCGGAAGATCGTTGGCCAGGACCAGGCTGTTGAAAAGGTGGTCGAAATCTACCAAATGTTTCTGGCTGGATTGAACCCGCCGGGACGCCCGGTCGGCAACCTTCTCTTTCTTGGCCCTACCGGCTCGGGAAAGACCCGGGTGGTCGAAGCCATGTCTGAGGCGCTGTTCGGCGACTCACGCGCCTGCATCAAGATCGACTGCGCAGAGTTCCAGCACTCCCATGAGATCGCCAAGCTGATCGGCTCGCCTCCGGGATACCTCGGACACCGCGAAACCCACCCCTTGCTTACGCAGGAGGCGCTCAATCAGTGGCACACCGAAAAGCTGAAGCTCTCGATCCTGCTGTTCGACGAGATCGAGAAGGCCTCCGACTCGTTGTGGCAGCTTCTGCTCGGCATTCTCGACAAGGCCACTCTGACTCTCGGTGACAATCGCCGGGTCGATATGTCCCAGTGCATCATCATCATGACTTCGAACCTGGGCGCCAGCGAGATGAGCAACCTGGTCGATGGCGGCCTGGGATTTGCCCAGCGATCAAACGTGGTGGATGCTTCGCTGGACGACAAAATTAACCGTACGGCAATTGAAGCGGCGCGCAGAAAGTTCACGCCCGAGTTCATGAATCGTATCGATAAGTCGGTGGTCTTCCGCACTCTGCGCTCCGATCACCTGCAGCAGATTCTTGAAATTGAGCTCGGCATGGTGCAACAGCGGATCCTGATGGCTTCACCCGCCAATCAGTTCGTCTTCAGCTGCACCAGCAAAGTCAAAAGCTTTTTGCTGCATGAAGGCACTGATCCCAAATACGGAGCTCGCCACCTGAAACGCGCTATCGAGCGTCACATCGTGTTCCAGCTGGCGAACCTGGTGGCAACCGACCAGGTAAAGCTCGACGACTTCCTTCGCATCGATCTCGGTCCTGACGGCAAGCTCATGTTTATCAAGGAAGCCGAGAACGCCATGGTGCCAATGTTGCTGGAACGTTACGGCGCAGCTGCAGCCGTTGCGCCTATGACCCGCGCAGCTCGTACCGCGGCATCGCGGCGCGAATTCGGCGCAACTGGAACTCTGGACGGCAAATAGATTATCTTCTCCTTTGGCAAAGCGCTGGCTTTCAAGCCGGCGCTTTTTGTTCTTCAAACCACGGCAAACCGGTTGCCAACTATTTACTCTGGTACTCTTGCCAAACTGCCTTGCCTTCCCCTAGCATCCGATTTGTAAGCCGGCCTGCGGGGTTGGTGATGGCGGGTCACCGATTTTTGAACCAATGCTGAATGAACGGGAGCTCGACTCGAACTAGGATCCGGTGTGCAGCGCTCCGCCATGCGGAGATGCCTAAAGGGTCTCGGCGGGTGCCCAACGTCTACCGACGGGTTCATTCTCGGCCCCGTCACACGGTCCAGCGGGTCGGCTTTTCTTTCTCCTGCTGATCTCTGCACTGCTCGCCTGCTAG
>QHZY01000218.1 GCA_003224855.1 Acidobacteriota bacterium
GGCAAGAATCCAGAGTGTGCCGGGCAGATAACCGAATTGCGCCGCCAGCACCGGCCCAACCAGCGGCCCCGGTCCTGCTATGGCTGCGAAGTGATGTCCGAAAACTACCCACTTGTTGGTTGGAACGAAGTCGCGGCCATTCTCCAGTCGCTCTGCCGGCGTGGCTCGCCACGAATCAAGCGCCAGAACTTTCGCGGCAATGAATTTGCTGTAAAATCTGTATCCCAACGCGTAGCTGCAGACCGCGGCTACCACCAGCCACATGGCGCTGATCTCTTCCCCCCGGTGCAGTGCAATGGTTGACAGTGCGAGGGTGCCGAGGGCTGCAGTCGCAATCCAGATCAAGCCCCGAAGAAATTTAGGCATACGTTTCGGTGTGAAAACCGTATTGTGTCGAATATTACTGCTCGCTGCAAATCCTCAAGCTGCCTGCGGACTCAGCCAATCAAATGAGGACTCACCACGCTAAAAAATTCGTGCCCGGCCAGGGTCAAGTGCCCAGCTCCGTCGTCGGGCTCCTCAGGCTGCCGCACCCGAGGCTCGGCTGCTCTTTCCTCCACCAAAACGCCTGATTTTCATGTAATCTACACTCACTTCCGCTCACCTCTGTGTTCCTTTGTGCCCTCTGTGGAAAAACCATGCCGAGGCCACATAAGAGCATAGGGGCCAGTATGTGGCCCAGCGTGATCCACCCTATTGACAGGAGCAGGCAATGAAAGTCGGAGTACTGACCGGCGGCGGCGATTGTCCCGGACTGAATGCCGTTATTCGTGCCGTAGTGCGCAAAGGAGTCTTCCATTACTCAGACGACTTTGTGGGTTTCCTCGAAGGCTGGCGCGGCTTGATCGAGAACAAGACCATGCCGCTCGATCTCAGTAGCGTCGGCGGAATCCTGCATCGCGGCGGCACCATCCTTCGCACCTCTCGTACCAATCCCGCCAAAAAATCCGACGGGCTCGACAAGTGCATTTCCACATTGAACGAGCACGAAATTGACGCGTTGGTTGCGATCGGCGGGGACGATACTCTTTCCGTTGCCCAGAAGCTGCCATTCAGAGCGGCATCGCCGGCGGCGCGGACGTCATTCTGATTCCCGAAATTCCCTTTGATATCGACAAAGTCGCCGAAACCATCCGCCAGCGTGATGCCCGCGGTCGCTATTTCAGCATCGTGGTGGTCGCCGAGGGCGCCAAGTTTTCAGCAGACGTTGATCCCCAGCACGGCGCTCCTGTAATTGCAGACATGGCAACCGACGAATTTGGACATGCTCGCCTGGGTGGCGTCGCCAACATTCTGGCGCGCGAAATCGAACACCGCACCGGCTTTGAGACCCGCGCGGTGGTCCTTGGTCACGTTCAGCGCGGGGGCACTCCCAGCGCATTCGATCGCGTTCTCGCCACCCGCTACGGCCTGGGCGCGATCGACATGATTCATCGCGGAGAGTACGGCTGCATGGCCGCATTAAGAGGCAATCGCATCGTCTCGGTTCCACTTGCCGACGCCATAGCAAAGAACAAAACTGTCGATCAGGAAATGATCGACGTCGCCAATGGCATCCTCGACAGGCTCACACCTGAAAAAGCCCGAGTAGCCTGATTGCGCCCGAAGTGAGCGCTCGGCGCTCTCCAAGACTTTCTTTGCGTTCAGGCTTCTCTCTCCGCTCTTTGCGTTAAGCTTTTTTTCGACAAAAATGCCTTTTCCTCTGGCGGCCACCGAATTATCGGTAATGTTGCTGGTCCTGGGTTTCATCCTTGTTCGCCGCCCTGCGGCCACTGGACACTTACTCCGATTCCGGGCCCTGGCAAAACGCAAGATGCTGGCAGTGGCAGCCATCGGGTTATTCGTGCTCGCCATCCGCCTATTGCTTATCCCTCTCTTAGGCATCCCGGAGCCGCGCTGGCATGACGAATACAGCTATCTTCTCGCCGCCGACACTTTCGCGCACGGCCGCATAACTAATCCGTCGCACCCAATGTGGATCCACTTTGAGACCTTCCACGTCATTCAACATCCGACCTACATGTCGATGTATCCGCCGCTGCAAGGCTTGGTCCTTGCGATCGGCCAACTGCTCGGCCATCCCTGGATCGGACAACTGCTCGTGACCGCCGCCATGTGCTCTGCCATCTGCTGGATGCTGCAAGGCTGGCTGCCTAGTGAATGGGCGCTGCTCGGCGGCATCCTTGCTGCGCTGCGCCTCGGAATCATGAGCTATTGGATGAATACATACTGGGCGGCTTCGGTCGTGGCACTTGCCGGTGCGCTCGTCATGGGAGCGCTCCCCAGGCTGAATACAACACCCAAGACGAGTTCCGCTCTAGCCATGGCCGCGGGGCTAATCATGCTGGCCAACAGCCGGCCATTTGAAGGATTACTTCTCGCGATCGCCATTCTCATCGCGCTGTTTGTGAAAAGCTCGTGGTTGCGCAGCAGCGCAATCATCCCGGCAGTTGCACTTTTGATATTCGCTGCGGTCGCTACCGGCTACTTCTATTACCGCGTGACGGGAAGCGCATTTCTAATGACCTATCAGGTAAATCGAGCTGCCTACTCGCGAGCGCCATACTTTATCTGGCAAGCGCCCCGGCCCGTGAAGCACAACAATCCTCAGATGCAACGCTTCTACGATCGCGAATTTCAGGATTATCAGAACGCGCGCACGCTGCGCGGATTCATCAACCGCACCGCTGACAAGCTCCTGCATCTTTGGGAATTCTATTTAGGCCCACTGCTCACCGTGCCTCTGATTGCCTTGCCCTGGGCCATTCGCGACCGCAGGTTGCGATTTGTCCTGGCCGCGCTTGCGCTTATGTTCGCCGGCGCCCTGGTCGAGGTCTGGACTTCCCCTCACTATTTGGCCGCCGGCACCGGACTGCTCTACCTGATACTGATTCAATGTCTGCGCCATGTCCGATTCTGGAAGTTTGGCCCCCAAATCGTGAGCGCTATACCGATTGTCGCCTGCGCTATGCTCATCATCCGGCTTATCGCTATTCCCGTTCATGCGCCGCTTGAACCGTCATGGCCGCGCGGGGACCTGCAGCGTGCTGCGATTCTGCGCCGGCTCGAACACACGCCCGGTCAGCATCTGGTGGTTGTCGACTACGATTCAACTCACGACCTCGATCGCGAATGGGTTTACAACCCTGCAGACCTCAATAATTCAAAGGTCTTGTGGGCACGTGATCTTGGGCCCCAGAGTGACCGCGACCTGCTCAACTACTATCACGGGCGAAATATATGGTGCGTGAATCCAGATTCGAATTCGATTGAGTCGCATCCCTGTTCCATCAATCCTTGAAAATAACCTTTTCCAATTGGGTGACTGCACCACGCCTCACAACTCACGCCGTATTGCTGGCCGCGTGCATCTGGGCCGTGTACGCCTGCAACATGTCTGTGCCCGGCCTGTTCGATCGCAATGGGTTGATCAAAGGCGCGGATTTCTTACACTTCTACACACTGGGATCGCTTGCCGCAAACCATCGTGGCGATCTGCTCTATGATATGCGCGGTCAAAGCGAGTTCCTCTCTCAGTTGCTGCCCGAAGCGCGAAACTACGTTTATGTTCCTCTTTACGGACCTCAGGTCTCCGTTTTACTTTCACCGCTGGCCCGTCTTTCCTATCTTCAGGCATTGACGGCCTGGTTGGTTTTAAACACCGTTCTGTATGCGATCTGCTGTTTTTCGCTCTGGCGTTGCGCTTCTGATTTAAAACCTTATCCCTGGACCGTAGTCTTTGCCGCGATCGCCTTCCCGGGCTTTTTTCACCTCATCGTCTGGGGACAGACTTCAGGCCTTGCCCTGATCTGTTTCGTGCTCGCGTATCTGGCGCTCCGAAGCAAACACGATTTTCTGGCAGGCCTGGCTATTGGATCGCTCATTTTCAAACCACAACTCGGAATTGCAGCTGCCGTTCTGTTTCTTGCGACCAAACGCTGGAAGCTGATATCCGGTGCGGTGATTGCGGCAAGCCTGCAGCTCTCTATCGGATGGCTTTATTACGGTACTGATGTCATGCAGCGCTACTGGCACACGCTTCTGAACGTTTCCCGCATTGTCGGGATCTTCGAACCTCGTCCGTATCAGACACACTCGCTCAGAACCTTTTTTTCGATGTTGATTCCGATTCCTGCGCTGGCATTCGTGCTGTACATGGTAAGTGCCGCGATTGTTATGTACGTTCTTGTGCAGTGCTGGCGGCGGCAGACTGAGCTCGACATCGCATACTCAACCTTGCTGTTGGCAACCGTCTTGGTCTCGCCCCACCTGACCGTCTATGACCTCGTCATCCTCGTTCCGGTATTTCTGTTACTCAGCAATACGGTCGTTCAAAAGCGATCTGGGCGTGCGACCGCTGTTAAATATCTTCTGTATGCTTTGTTTCCGCTGTTTCTGGCAGGCCCTCTGGCGCGGCTGACTCATCTCCAGCTTTCGGTTGTGGCGATGGCCGCCCTGTTCTGGATTTCCAGAGATCTCATTCGAGATCGCGCAATGCGAGTTTGAATCGCCTAAGGCCGAAACAGAAATTCCATCGCGTCCGGCAAGCGTTTTGCCCACTCCGCTTCGCTGTGCGCCGCACCTTCTGCAATATTCACTCGCAGCCGGTCTTCTCCCAAACCGGACTCCTTCATGTTCTGAGCTAGCCGCAGCACGTCGTTGACAAACGATTGGTCACGGTCCGGGCGGCCCGACTCGCGCGTTCCCATCGCCATATAAACCCGCTGCGGCCACTGCTTGAATCCACGCGCCTCCCTGAGCAGCTGTCGGCTCGACATAAACAACGACGGGCTCTCAATCAGCAACCGGCCAATCATTCCAGGTCTTGCCATCGCGGTATAGAGCGCAATCAGGCCGCCCAATGACGAACCGCCCAGCGCAACATTCTCCGTGCCTGCAGCCACCCGATATTTTCGCGCCACAAACGGCATCACTTCGTCCATAAGAAATTCCGGATACCTTCTTCCCTGCGGCCGCAGAATGGCCGGAGAGAACGAGCGGTACGGCACATACTCTTTCATTCGATCTTTACCGCCATGATCTATTCCCACCACAATCAATGGCGAAATTTTGCCCTCTCGTATGAGGCGGTCGGCAGTTTCATCCATCTGCCACTCCACGCCGGTATAGGAGGTCTCTGCCTGAAAAAGATTCTGCCCATCGTTCAGATACAGCACAGGAAATCGATGTTCGCCGTTCTCCGCATTGTCGTAGCCGGGCGGACCCCACACCCGCAGCAAACGCGCATTTCGAAACACCGCGCCCTGAAACCTTCGATATAGGTGAGATACAGCGCAAAGCCCAGCCCGGCAAGCGATCCAGTAAACAACCACATAGGTGTATCCGGCTTCTCTCGATAAAGGATCGATAATATGAGCAAACTCGCGTATCCGGCGATCCCTATCGCGGCCACCGGCACTCCCAGTACGGTCGAATAGATGCTGCGGTTCACGATGTCACAACTGAAACTTTCGCCGACCTCGCAATACGTGGTCTTAGATGCGGCGTAATGGTGATACAGAGATACTGACGACACCGCCACACCAACTGCTGCCAGTACTGCAATCGCAACCAGCAGGTGCGGGCGCTTCATGGCAGCCCGCACCCGGTTTTCTCACCCAGCGCCTGCAATCCCTGGGCGCCCTCGCGCCGTTCGCCATCGGCAAATTGCCAGGTCGGAAAGTGCTTGATTCCGGCCTGCACACAGTGGGGCGCTTCGTCGCGCGATCCCACAACGCCGCACTCCACGTATGAGACATACTGAAATGCGCCCCCGAACATCTCTTTCTGTTCGGCACAATGCGGACACCAGTACGCGCCGTACATCTTCGCCTGCTTGGCTGAAATGCACTTTGCGAACGCCTCCAGGCGGCTGGTTTTTCTGCGCTCGCCCAGGTAATAAACACCGGCGAAGGCCGCAATTACCAGCACTGCGGTAAGTAGTCGGCGTAACCAAATGTTAATTTGCCCCGGCATCAAATCGCTTTATACCACGACCTGCAGAGCCGACGGCAGAACCTCGAGCCTCTCACAATTGAGTGACATCACTTCCCCATCCACCATCACGTCCACCGGGCCATCGAGTTCGAAATCGATTCGCTTCGCGGATCGCCGCTCCGCCAGAGGATGCCCAATATGCGTGCCGTCATATAGCGTCGGCAAGTTCCGGACCAGTCCCATTCTTCCGATCGGGCCCCAGCGCACAAATTCGATCAGGCCATCATTAATCTCTGCCTTGGGCGCAATCATCATGGTGCCGCCCGTGAACTTGCTGTTGCTGAAAGTCAGGAAAAGACAAGGACGCTTGTCGAATTTGCCCTCGTCATCGACTCGTACCGGAAATGATCGTCGCCGGAATCGCGCAAGGCAAATGAAAATCGAGAGCTGATACCCTGCCTCCCCCCAACCGGAAAATCTGCGCGCGCGCAAGCTTGCAACGTCGGCGGAGAAGCCGATGCTCAGCAGATTAATGTAATGCAGCACACCCGATCTGTGCTTCAACCGAAGCACGTCGCAAGCTGTGGATCGCCGCGCCAGCAGGGCCTCCATAGCGAACTCCACCCCGCGGTCGCTGAAATCGCGCAGAAACGAATTGCCCGTGCCCACCGGAAGGAATGCCAGGCTAGGAGTTTCGGCTGATGTCAGGGGAAACAAGCCATTGACGATCTCGTAAGAGGTTCCGTCGCCGCCCACCCCGATGAACTTACGAATGCCTCGCGCATAACCCTCGCGCGCAATTCTTGTGGCGTCCCCCGCAGCGCGGGTCTCGGCTGCTTCCACCTTCAGCCCGCCCGCGCGCAACTGCTCGAGCAGATTCGCGACCTGCGCGCGACGCTTTCCTCCACCTGCCGCCGGATTGATGACTGCCAGAAAAGTATCGTTCAATTCGGAATTAAAGTTGCACCATGGCGGCGCGACTGAGCGCCTTGCTGATCTCCTGCGCCAACATTTCCCGCTTTATCTTCATCGAGGCGGTTCGCGGAAAGTCCCGTTCCCACAGCACGTAACCGCCGACCCGCTTGAAATCCGGTAGCTTGCGGTTTCGCTGGTCAATCTCCTGCTTAAGCGCTTCGCTGAACTCCTGGCCCGTTTCAAGCCGGATTGCCAGCACCAGCATTTCCTCTCCCAGCTCTTTCGCCGGCCAGATAAAGTTTGCCGCAAAAATGCAGAATTCCTTCACGTTTATTCCTTCAAACGCATTCTCAATGTCCTCGGGATAGATATTTTTGCCGCCCTCGGTCACAATCATGTTCTTCTTGCGCCCGAGCAACTGCAAGTGCCCGTCGCCGTCAAACCTGCCCAGATCGCCGGTCAGCAGCCATCCATCCACAATCGTCTGTGCGGTCAGCTCGGGATCGTTCAGATAGCGCGACATGATGGTTTTGCTGCGCGCCGCTATCTCGCCAACCCCCTCCTCATCGGGACTGAGAACGCGCAGTTCTACTCCAGGCAGCGCCTTGCCGACGGTGTCGGCGCGAAATGGCTTCAGGTCGTTGACGGTCAACACCGTGCCCGCCTCCGTCAACCCATAACCATTTGCAATGGGCACGCCGAGATCGTAAAAAAATTGCAGAGTCGAAGCTTCGATGAAAGCCCCTCCTGTGAACATCGTTCGCAGCTGGCCCCCGAATGCGCGATGCACTTGCGGCAGCAGCATTCTGCTTAAACGGACATCCGGTTTCCAGCCGGTGAAGAATTTATTCACCGCGACCAACTGGCGAAATATGGTCCGTTGAAAGCCGGGCAGCGCCTGCAATTTTGCCTTGAGCCCGCGCTCCAGGTTCTTGAGTACCATTGGCACCAGGCTGACGTAAGTTATCCTGTAGCGCACAAACGCGTCGCGCACATATTCGGGCCGCAGAGTTCGCAGATGCACGACGCATGCGCCGCACACGAATGGCCCAATGAAGCCCACCATGAAATCGATCGCATGATTGGTCGGCAAAATGCTCAAATAGCGCACCCCCGGCCAGAACGGATACCACGCGGTGAGCGCTTTGCACTGCTCCAGATAATTTTCGTGCGTGAGCACGCAACCTTTGGGCCGCCCGCCGGTCCCCGACGAATAGACGATGCAAGCCACGTCGGCTCGCAAGCGCGGCTTGAAAACCGGATCACCCTTACGCCGGAACTCCTCCCAGCGAAATGCGCCGCCAAGATCGGCGCTGGGTGGCGCCTCCGTCACCAGCACGGTATGTAGCTTGTGGTCCTTGAAATCTGGCGACTGCATGATCGCGCGCCATAGGTGGAATTCCACTACCAGCACCGTGGCCTGCGAATGCTCCAGCAACTGCAGGTGCTCGTCTGCACTCAGCTTGTAATCGAGCGGCACCAGTACCCCGCCACAATGGAAAATGGCGTAGGCGGAGATCAGCCATTTCGACTGATTGGTCATGATGATCGCAGCGCGATCGTTGGCCCGAAACTCCGTGTCCTCCAGCGCCCGCGCCAGCGGCAGTGCCATGTCTTTGAAATCGGAGTACGTCAGCCGCGTGCGTTCGCGGTCGCGATCGGACTCGATCAGGCAGGTCTCGTTGGCATAACGGTCGAGTGCCTCTCGCAACACCGCACCCAACGAGCTGTATTGATCAAGATTCAGCAACTAACTATTTCACCATCAACTCATGTGGGTACAACACAGACTCGTGTAGGAGCGGGTCCTCGACAGCCCAGCTGACCGAAGCTCGGCAGCCCTCCCTACAGTCTGGCCTGAATTCGCCCTGCTAAGGTCCGGAAATCTGTCACACCCTGCAACTCATAATCCGGCAGCTCGACATGGAAGTGATGCTCCAGCCGTGTCAATAAATCCAGCGCCTGCAGGCTGTCGATCTTCAAAGTTTTAAAGAAATCATCATCCGGCGTCAGCTTCTCCCGCGGCACCTTGAAGTGCTGGGCCGCCAGCGCCAGAATCTCATCAAGTGTTTGATCAGCAGTACGCATTTTTAGGGCAAGTATGGCAGCGCGTCTTTGCTTTCCACAAATTTCCGCAAACCCTCCTCAACCGCCGACCGGGAGAATAATTGGCAAAAAATCTCGATTTCCTCGGCCAGCTCTTTTCTCGGTATCGGCTTGATAAAGCTTTTGGCCGCGATGGCCGTGTCGCGCTCAAATTTTCCGAGCTGCGCGGCCGTCGCTCGCGCCACCCGCAGCGACTCTCCTTCCGCGGTTACCTGGCTGACCAAGCCAATCTGCTGCCCCTTTACAGCGTTAAAGCTGCGCCCGGTCAACAGCAAATCCCGAACCACCGCATTGCCCACATCCCGCTTCAGGCGCGGGATTCCGCCAAATCCGGGAATTAACCCTAAACGAACTCACGTAAATCCGCCCCCGCGGAAAATCCGGATTTCAAGGTGCTGTAGATAATCAGCGCATGAGTGTCGCTCTGCAACTCTTGCAGTGCGAGCGCAAACTCTTCCAGTTCTTCCAGAGTCTGTGACCCGATTTCATTGGCAGGCTCGCGATGTAGCGCCAGCTCAATGACGCCATCCTTAATCTCCCAGGAAACGCATTCGCCTCTCATAGTAAAAACAGTCTCACGCAGGGCGCTATACCGCCTGCTTCACCTGATACATCTCTTCAATCTCATCATGCAGCTTTGCTGCGATGGCATCCCGCTTCAGCTTGCCATTCGCGGTCAGCAATCCATTCTCAATCGAAAACGGCTCACCCCGAACCTGAAACGCCCGTATCTGCTTATAGTGCGGCCTTCCCGCATTGACCAGATCGATCGCACTCTGCACCTTCTCACGCGCCACATCGCCCGTCACAACTGCCGACAGATATCCGCGCCCATTTCCAATCAACACAACCTGTCCACCGGGAAGCTGTTGCAAAAGCGCTTCTTCGATCGGCTCCGGTGCTATGTTGTGCCCCGAGCCCAGCACAATCAGGTTCTTGATTCTCCCCACCACCTTCCAGTTTCCCGCTGCGTTCACCTCTCCCTGATCGCCGGTATAAAACCATTGATCGCGCAGAACTTTCGCAGTTTCCTCCGGCCGCTTCCAATATCCGGCGAAAACATTCGGTCCCCGGACCACGATCTCATCCTGCTCCCCCAGTTTCATCTCGATACCTGCGATCGCCGGTCCCACTCGCCCTGGTTCCACCTGGCCAGCAGGATCATCCATGGTACAAATCGCTGTTGTCTCGGTCAGGCCGTAGACTTGTAGCACCGGGATCCCCAGCATCATGAAGAAAAGTTGCGTCTCGACATTCAACGGCGCCGATCCACATATCAGCGCCCTCAGATTTCCGCCAATCATCTTCTTGCGAATGCTCGGAAACACCGCCGTCCGCGCCACTGCCAGCCACATCGAATCTGACGCCGAGGCTTTGCCCTCATGCTTGCGCATCCACCCCGACTTGGCTTTGGTGTAGATCCCCAGCACCAACCCCCCTGTCTTCCATAGTTGTTCGTCAACCGCTTTACGCATGCGCTCAAGTAACGCAGGCACATTCAAGAAGTAATCCGCTTGAGCCAGCCGCATGTCGGCGGCAATTTGCCCCAGGTCCATGTTCATGGTCAGCTGATTAAGCCGCATAAGGGACGTAAGCAGCATGATCCACGATCCGGCAAAACAAAATGGCAGGTAATGAAAAACCCGGTCGCCCTCCTTTTCACCATTCATCAACGACTGCAGCCGGCTGGACGTATTCGCCAGCATCTGCCCGACGTTCCCAGCCGTCAGCACTACCCCTTTCGCCTCTCCCGATGTACCGGACGTATAAATAATCGTCACCGGATCGTCATCCTGCAGCGGCTCATGCGGCGCGGGCGCCTCCGCCCGCGAAACCGAAAATACCTCGTCGAACGTCACCAGCTTTGCCGCTTCCATCCACCCGCCTTGCAGCGAGTTCCGCAGCGCCGCATCTCCACAAATTACCAGCGATGGCGAGCAGTCCTTCATCATTGCCGCCAGCTCTGTCACCGCCTGCCTCGCGTACAGCGGCACCACCATCAGCCCTTCCGCCATGATCGCGAGGTCCACCGCCACCCACTCGATGCTGTTTGCCGCCAGCAGCACGCATCGATCGCCCTTCTGCAGCTTCTGTTCACGCAGGAACGCACGTGCCTGGATCACCAACGACATCAAATCTCCGGCGCTCGCGTCCAGAAATTTCCCCTCGTGCACTTCCCGCAACACCAGTGACCGTGGCACACCGTCCAACTGCCCGAAAATGGAATCCAAAAAACTCATCAGCTGTACGCCGACGCCAGGTTTTTCAATCCGTCGCTCATCGGCGGCAGATACTCCTCCCAACTCCACTCGCCCGTTCGCGTCTCAAACTCCGGATACCGTCTCTGCACTTCCTCTTCGAAGTGCACGCCCATCCGTGCCATCAATTTCAGATTCTTCACCACAGTCTGCGCAATTCCATCCGCAATGGCCTCTCCATCCCGATACAGCCTCTCCAGCGCCGTACTCATTCGCACTTCCAGGTCAGCATCATCCACGTTCATCAGCAGGTCTTGGTGCCCGCGCTCGTTCATCAGGTTGCGGATACGTTCATCCATGGTGATTCCCGCCGATGGCACCAGCGCCGGCATAGTCGTGACGATCCCGTGATAGCGCGACGAAACCATCATGTGGCACGCCCGCAGAATACTCACCATCTCATACATGTTGTAATCATCGGAGGTCAGCACCGGAACTCCCCCCAACATCTCCGAGATTCGCCCTGCCGGGCGAGCATCCAGCCGCTCCGTCGCCGCCAGCACCACAAACACTTCCTTCTGCCTGCGAAATGCGTCCACCGCTTTCGCAATCGAATTCAGATAATGCTGCAGCTTGCGCTCCGCCTCCGGCCCGGAATTGTGGAAGTACACCGACCGGTAATGGCTGTCCTTGTACGCGCCCGCAATTCCGTGAACAGCAAATTTCGCTAGCGAAGCCTTCACCGGCCATTCAAACGGATTGATCGGGCAAACCACCAGCACTCGTGAACGCCCGTCCCATCCGGCCTTGCGCAGTGCTTCTTGCCCAAACTCGGCCGGCGCCGGGTCAAACGTCCAGGCCGTGTCCGTCCCCAGTTCGGTCGGAACTCCTAATTCCCGCAGCACCATTCTCGACTCAACATTGCGTGTGATGATCAGCGAATTCTGGCAATAGCGGCTGCACATTTTCGCGATCAGCGGATCCATCTGACCCGCTTCCGCGCCATACCCGACCGACAGCTTATTCTCTGCTGCCGCCATTCCCAGCGATCCAATCATCATCGTGGTTAGCGCGTTCGCGAACTTGCTCTTGAACATTGACCCTTCGCACGCCACCACCCCGTCGTGTCGCGGTACCTCATCCATCAGAAAAGGCGGAAAAATATCCGGCAGATGTACCTGCTGCGTGCCCTCGAAATAACCCTGGGTGCGCTTGAAATTCTGCGTCATCACGCTGAACTGCACCCTGTCCGCGCCCAGAATATGCCGCAACTGCCGCAGCATCTCGGAAACCCGCACGTCCGATCCCATATTCCGCGTTCCGTTGTAGCCCGCAAACAACAGTTTCAGCTTCTCGCCCGCCTGCCAGCGCTTGCCGCTTCCCAGCATCCACGCCAGCTTGGTCCTTTCAATCCCCGTGCTCACCCAGCTTTCCAGCACAAAATCCATCATGCCGCCGAACCTCCCACGCTCGCCGTCGGCCAATCCTGATACTTGTAACTGAATTGATTTTCCCGGCTGAACTCCAGCAGAGGATAGCTATACTGCGAGAACGGAACCGGCTTCCGCCCCAGTTCCGTTGTCACCCGCGTATTGTCAAACACCGTATTCCACAACAAATAAGGAAGAAACACTTTCATCAAAGACGTCTCATACCCCACCGCCCCCCTGCGGTTCGACAAAGTATTCACCAACCAGCTGAATGGACGCGCTAATCCCGGCACGAACACGGGCCGCCTCTTCCCTCGCGCCGCCGCCAGCGCATCGGTCAACTCCCGGAAACTCTGCGACTCCCGCCCCGAAGAAAGATGATAAGTATCGAACGCAGGCCGCTCTTTCTGGTGAAGTGTCGCAATCGCGTCCGCCACAAAGTCCACATTCACAATATCCAGCTTGTCCTCCGGCCGGAACGGAAGCACCGGGAGTCCCGCCAGAAATACAAAAGCCTTCACCATGTCGAACTGTGTCGTCTCCGCATGCCGGCTGTCCCCCAGAACAATGCTCGGACGAAACATTGTCTTCGGAGTATCCGGCAAAAGCTGCCGGATCATGTGCTCGCAAAACTTCTTCGTCCGCGCATAAGGATCATAATCCGACCGCTCCCAATCAATCGCCGCATCCTCGCTTACCACTTCATTGCTGCGTTTTCCCGCCACCGCCACCGTGCTCACATGACTGAAACGCCGCAACCCATGATGATCCCGCGCATGCATCGCCAGCCGCACCACTTC
>QHZY01000219.1 GCA_003224855.1 Acidobacteriota bacterium
GCCGCCGCCGTTGGGGCCGCAATGCAGATAGCCCTGTTCCGCCGTGCCATCGACTTTTTCGCGCCCGGGAGTGCGTAGAATATCGCCCATACCCGGCGCAAGCGCGGAGAAGATAGGATCAAGGTGCTGTACAACATCTTTTTCTCCGCCGATCATCATGCAGTAACCGCGCTCCAGTCCCCAAACTCCGCCACTGGTGCCCACATCCACGTAGTGGACCTTTTTCTGTGCAAGTTCCCTGGCGCGCTTTATGTCGTCAATGTAGTAGGAATTTCCGCCATCAATCAGAATGTCACCGGCTTCGAGATGCGGCAGCAGGTCGGCGATGGTGTGGTCAACGACTCCCGCCGGGACCATCAGCCAGACCGCGCGCGGCTTTTCCAGCTTCTTTATAAAATCCTGAAGTGAGGATGCTCCCGTGGCATTTTCTTTGGCGAGCTCGTTGACGGTTTGTGGAGAGCGATCGAACACCACGCAGTTATGGCCCTTCTTTATGAGGCGGCGCACCATGTTTCCGCCCATTCTCCCCAGCCCTATCATTCCAAGTTGCATAGACTCTCCTCTTTTTAAAATTGTATTTGATTCACGGCACTACCTGACTCGCTTACGCAACGCTTCCAACGGCGTCAGCGCTGAACCGTTCACCATGGAACAGTCTCAAGCGCAGGCCGGCAGGCTTCACAGAAATTACGACTGGCAGCGGAATGCCTGCGTTCTTGAGAGCCAGGCTCACGACTCCTTATGTTTGCGGTAGCGGCGAATTAAAGTATTAGTTGAACTGTCATGATTGAGTACGGGCTCGGCAGGGCTTTCAAGCTCCGGAATGATTCGTTGCGCCAGGACCTTGCCTAATTCGACTCCCCACTGATCAAACGAATCAATGTTCCAAATCACGCCCTGAGTGAAGACAGCATGCTCGTAAAGTGCTACCAGCTTGCCTAACGTATCGGGGGTGAGTTCGTGGGCTAAAATCGTGTTAGATGGACGATTGCCTTCGAATACCCGATGCGGCACCAGCCAGTCCGGTGTGCCCTCAGCCTTGACCTGTTCGGGTGTTTTGCCAAAAGCCAGAGCTTCGGTTTGCGCGAAGACGTTGGCGATAAGGATGTCATGGTGGTGGCCGAGCTGGTTCAGAGGCTTGGCAAAGGCGATGAAATCGCAAGGGATCAGCCGGGTCCCCTGATGAATCAGCTGGTAAAACGAGTGCTGCCCGTTGGTCCCCGGTTCTCCCCAATAGATGGGGCTGGTGTCATGTTTGACGGGCTTTCCCTTGAGGGTGACGTGCTTCCCGTTGCTCTCCATGGTTAGCTGTTGAAGGTAAGCAGGAAACCGCTTCAGATACTGTTCGTACGGAAGGACCGCCACCGTCTGCGCGCCGAAAAAATCGTTGTACCAGAGTGATAAGAGGCCCAACAGCACAGGTAGATTACGTTCAAATGGCACGGTGCGGAAATGCTCGTCCATCTGATGAAAGCCATCGAGCATGGCATGAAAGTTCTCCGGCCCAACGGCAATCATGGTCGAGAGGCCAATGGCTGAATCCATCGAGTAGCGGCCGCCCACCCAGTCCCAGAAGCCAAACATGTTGGCGGTATCAATTCCGAACTTCGTAACTTCCGCGGCGTTGGTTGAAACTGCGACAAAATGCTTCGCGACCGACTTCTCGTCGCCTCCAAGTCCGGCCAGTGACCAGGCGCGCGCGGTCTGCGCGTTGGTCATGGTTTCCAGCGTGGTGAAGGTTTTTGACGAGACGATGAATAAAGTTTCCTCAGCATCGAGTCCCTGCGCGGCTTCAGCGAAGTCGGTTCCATCCACATTAGAGACGAAACGGAAAGTCATGGAGCGGTCGCTGTAATGTTTCAGCGCTTCGTAGGCCATGACTGGGCCCAGGTCTGAACCACCAATGCCGATGTTAATGACATTGCGAATGCGTTTTCCGGTGTGACCGATCCATTCACCGCTGCGCACACGGTTTGAGAAGTTAGCCATGCGATCGAGTACTGCATGCACCTCGGGCACAACATTTTTTCCATCCACCAGGATGGTGGTGTCTTCGGGAGCACGCAATGCGACGTGCAACACTGCGCGTTTCTCCGTGACATTGATCCTCTGGCCGCTGAACATGGCATCGATCCGCTCGCGCAGGCGAGACTCTTCCGCCAATTTCAGCAGCAGGCTCATGGTTTCATCGGTGACCCGATTCTTGGAGTAATCGAAATAAAGGCCGACTGCTTCGATAGCCATGCGCTGGCCGCGCTCAGGATCACCGGCAAAGAGCTCGCGCAAGTGCTGCTTGGAGAGTGTTTTGTAATGTGCCGCTAACTCTTTCCATGCCGACTTCTTCGCCGGACGCTCTGGTGTGAGTGGCTGGGGCTGTGCTGCCATGTTGATAACTCCTTTCAATTCTGGCTTGGTCAATTATCACTGCCGTTTATCTCGGTAATGCTTGCGTGTACCAACCCTTTCCTAAGCAATGCATAGCGCTCACTGTTTGGCCTCGATCCGCGAGATGCGGAACCAGAATGTCATTCAGAGAAGTGATTAATCCCCACATGAAAAATAACGTGGTAACTCGCAAGGGGACGAGCATAGTCTTGCGCGGGAGCAACTGCTGTGCCGGTCTGAATTGAAGCGGATCGATCGGGCGTCAGCATTCGGTCATCTCCTATCATCAGGTTCTCGGCTACCACACAGCGGTTGTGAAACGGCAAGTTGTTTAGGGATAGAGACCTCTCTCACTGGAGAACCAAGAGTCTAGCCTCAGCCGACTTTCTCGGCCACTTGAGAAAGTGCGTATTCCTGCAGTTTCCGGGCGTCGGCATTAAATTTGCGGATGCCTTCCGCCAGTTTCTCCGTCGCCATGGCATCTTCGTTGTGCATCCAGCGGAATGCCTTTTCGCTAAGCCGCAATTGTGGCTCATTGCTCTCGGCCTTCTTCGGATCCAGCCTGCGCTCCAGTACGCCATCGGCCTGCTCTAATTGATCCAGAAGCTCGGGGCTGATGGTGAGCAAATCACACCCGGCGAGACGTACGATCTGGTTTGGGTTGCGAAAACTCGCGCCCATCACCTGTGTCTTGTATCCATACTTCTTGTAGTAGTTGTAAATGCGCGTAACCGAGGCGACGCCCGGGTCCTGGTCCGGCGCAATCTCTTTGCCTCCGTTTTCCTTCTTGTACCAATCATAGATGCGGCCGACGAAAGGCGAAATCAGCGTGACTCCGGCTTCGGCACATGCGGCTGCCTGCGCGAAGCTGAACAGCAGGGTCAGATTGCAGTGAATTCCTTCCCCCTCAAGTTCGTTAGCCGCCTGGATTCCCTCCCAGGTGCTGGCGACCTTGATCAGGATGCGTTGGCGCGACACTCCTTTCTTCTCGTACATAGCAATAAGCTTGCGCGCCTTGGCAACGGTGCCAGGAGTATCGAAACTTAAACTTGCCGCCACTTCGGTGGACACGCGGCCGGGAACTACCTTAAGGATCTCCGTCCCGAAAAGGACAAAAAGACTGTCAATAAATTCCTCTGCCATGCGATCGTGACTGCCTCCGTGATCCGATGCGATCTCGGTTGCTTCGTCGACGAGGTGCCGGTAGGCCGGCATCTGCGCCGCATGAAAAAGTAGCGATGGATTGGTGGTGGCGTCCTGTGGCCGGTGCTGGCGAATGGCATCTATATCGCCGGTATCGGCTACCACTGTGGTGTATTGCTTCAGCGAGTCAAGCAGCGTCATCTGTAATCTCCGATCTTCGGTTGCGGCGTTCTGTGGTTGCCAACATTTTAAACTGCAATCGATGCCGGGTCGCCCACATTGGAAATGAGCGCTTGCCGCTGATAAATGAATTGAGGTGAGAAACTCGCATGTGAGCTCATCCTTCTAACACCGGGTCACCGGGCTTGACGTTACCCGGTCAGCATGAACAAGATTAAGAGGGATGAAGATTCTTGTGCTCAATTCCGGCTCCAGTAGTCAAAAGGCCTGCCTTTACGAAATCGGCAACGTGCTGCCCGGAAACCCGCCGACTTGCGTGTGGGAAGCCAAAATCGAGTTCGGCGAGCGCATGGCGTCCATTTCCATGAAAAATGCCCAGGGAGCTAGACAGACGGAAGAGATTCAATCTTCTTCCAGGCGGGAGGCAGTCGAACGGCTATTAAGCACGCTAGCCGACAGCAAGTTCCGCGTCTTGTCCTCAATCTCCGAAATCACGGCGGTTGGCCACCGGATTGTCCACGGGGGCCCGCACTTTGAAGACCCGGTGCTGATTACCCGTGAGGTACGCGAGGCCATCGCCGCAGTGGCTGAGCTTGCGCCATTGCACACAACCGCCGTTCTCGAGGGTATCGAAATCGTGGAAGAAGTTTTTAAAGATGTCCCTCAAATTGCGGTGTTCGA
>QHZY01000060.1 GCA_003224855.1 Acidobacteriota bacterium
CCTACATGGATTTCCGTCTCGTAAGTGACTACAAGCCTCGTGGCGATCAGGGACAGGCTATCGAATCCCTGATGCGAGGTGTGTTTGACCGCGAGCAGCACCAGGTGCTGCTGGGAGTTACGGGTTCGGGCAAAACCTTCACCATGGCGAAGGTGATCGAAGCGGCGAACCGCCCGGCGCTGGTCATGGCGCACAACAAAACGCTGGCAGCGCAGCTTTACCATGAGTTCAAGAGTTTCTTCCCCCATAACGCCATCGAATATTTCGTTTCTTATTACGACTACTACCAACCGGAAGCGTACGTTCCGGCCGCCAATCTCTACATCGAGAAAGAAGCGACCATCAATGACGAGCTCGACAAGCTGCGGCTTTCAGCAACGCGCTCGTTGTTCGAACGGCGCGATTGCCTGATCGTCGCGTCGGTCAGCTGTATCTATGGTTTGGGATCGCCGGAAGCTTATTACGGCATGTTGCTTTTCCTCGAAAAGGGTCAGAAGATCAAGCGCGAGGACATTACCCGCAAGCTGGTTGAGATCCTATATGAGCGAACCGACGGAGAGTTTCGCCGTGGAACGTTCCGCGTTCGCGGGGACGTGATCGAGATCTATCCCACCTATGACGACATGGCGTACCGGATCGAATTGTTTGGCGACGAGATTGAGAGCTTGGCGCAGATCGATCCGCTGTTCGGAACGGTGAAGCAGAAATATGTTCGCTTACCCATCTATCCCAAAACGCATTACGTGATGAGGGAGGAAACTCGAAACAACGCCGTCCGCACCATCAAGGAAGAACTGACATGGTGGGAAGTGGAATTGGAGAAGCAGGGACGCGTGGTGGAAGCGCAGCGGGTGCATCAGCGGACCATGTACGACCTGGAAATGATCAAGTCAGTCGGCTACTGTCACGGAATTGAGAACTATTCGCGGCATTTCACCGGACGCCTGCCGGGCGAGCCTCCGCCCACGCTGCTCGACTATTTTCCGCGCGATTACCTGATGTTTATTGACGAATCGCATCAGACCGTTCCGCAGTTGCATGGCATGTATCATGGCGACCGCTCGCGAAAAGAGACCCTGGTCGAATACGGGTTCCGTTTGCCTTCCGCGCTCGACAACCGTCCGCTGACGTTTGAAGAATTCGAGCACCGCATGAATCAGATGATCTATGTTTCGGCCACACCCGGACCCTACGAGCTGACGAAATCTTCGGGTGTGGTGGTGGAGCAGATAATCCGCCCAACCGGCCTGGTCGATCCACCGGTTGAGGTGCGTCCCGTGAAAGGACAGATTGACGACCTGCTGCACGAGATCCGCGACCGAGTGGGACGTAACGAACGGGTGCTGGTGACCACACTGACCAAGCGCATGTCAGAAGACCTTGCCGAGTACTACAGCGAGGTCGGGGTGAAATGCCGCTACATGCACTCCGAAATCGAGACCCTGGAACGGGTAAAGATTCTGCGTGATCTGCGCAAGGGCGAATTCGACGTGCTGATCGGCATCAACCTGCTGCGTGAAGGGCTGGATTTACCGGAAGTTTCGCTGGTGGCGATACTGGATGCGGACAAAGAAGGTTTTCTGCGCTCGAGTGGATCACTGATTCAGACCATTGGACGATGTGCCCGCAACCTGAACGGGCGCGCCGTGCTGTATGCCGACCGCATGACGGATTCCATGAAGAAGGCCATGGACGAAACCAACCGGCGACGTGCCATCCAGGAGGCGTATAACCAGGCCAACAACATCACGCCGGAGTCGATTGTGCGGCCGCTTGAAATGTCGCTGGCCAGCATCATTGAAGCGGATTACACCGATCTGGCGAGCGCTGAGGCCGACGGCATTCCGGATTTCAAGTCACAGGAAGAGCTTGATACTTTTATAACCCGGCTTGAAAGCGACATGCGGGAAGCGGCCAAGCGTTTCGAGTTCGAAAAGGCGGCAAAGCTGCGGGATTCCATCAAGGAATTAAGAACCAAAGAATTTCTTTTTGCGTAACCTTTAGGAAAGACCGCCAGCCGCCACGGCGCGCTTCCCGGCAATGTCTTTTTGCGCCTGCTGATCCATGATCTTCAGTTCTTTTTCCAGCGAAGAAAAGCGCTGCAGAATCTCGTGCATCCGTACCGACATGTTGCGAATGGTTTCGATCTGCGAGTAGGCCTCCGGTGGCAGCTTCTGGGGATCGAGCAAAAGCAGTTCGGCATTGCCCAATACTGAGGTAAGCGCGTTATTCAACGCATGGCGCTCGGCGAGCATATAGCGGCCCAGCTTGGCCTCGCTGGTCAGTTCCTTGTTAGCTTCTTCTGACCGCTCCGACCGGGCCAGCAACTCTTCTCCCCGGAAAATTTCAGCGGCCACGAGAAGAACAATATTCTCCCAGCCCTGGCGCTTACGTACGACTCTGACGGAGCATTGCGAGGCAGGTTCCTCCTGCGATTCCTCGCAAACAAGAATGACCGGCTTGCCGGCCATTTCAAGCGCCCGCAGTACAAAGTTGGCAGCCTCAGCCCGCAACCCGCCCAAAATGGCGACGTCACAAGACTGGGCGTCGATCTCGCCGCTCAGGTCTCCGTGCACCAGCGTAAATTCCGGAGCAGAACGCTCCTGTTGCCAGCGGGCCAGCAAAGCCTGCGAAAACTGCGGGTCGTCTGAGATGATCAGTGCGAACGGCTGCTTCAAGGTTCGCCCTCGTTCCTTATTGTCCGTTGCCATCGCCATCCAGGCCAGCAGGAGCAATATTAACTTCAAATTCTGATACTGCGGATGAATTTGCTGATACGCCCGCTGCCGCCGCGAATGCCTGGGGCTGAGCTGGGGCCTTGGCCGTGCGCGCGCCTGGAGTCTTCGCAAGCGCCGCGTCCACCACGTTACGGAGGTCAACCAGCATGCGCAACGGCTGACCGGAAGAATATTCGGCGTGGAACATTACCTTCCACGACTGGCAGATCATCCGCAGACGCGCGACCGGCTCGTCGCCTGAAAACTGGGCCGAGCGGCAATCCAGGGTACTCACCCCTGCTGATTCCAGTTCCCTCAGGCCATCGAGAATTGCGTTCAGATCACCGTGCATGAGGCGAAAGAAAACCCGGCGCATCAGAAAGTTGAAGCGCGTGAATGCCACCAGGGCAATCGGTTCGAAGTATTTGTCTGCCGAAAGATGCTTGAGTTTTCTGCCTTTTTCGAGAATTCCGCTGGTCAAAAGCTCGTTCAGGCTCCGGCACTGGTTGGCCGATTGGATAATTTGTTCAAGCGGGCTGAGCCAGCTTGGAAGCTGGGGTTCCACTACGCCGACCACTGTATCCAGCGCCTGGGCAATGAATTCAATGTCCACATCACTTTCTTCCAGGCGCGAAGGTGCGGAGTGCGCGAACAGCTGCACCAGAAGAAAATCGATCTTGTCGCGATCAGCTTCGCTGCGAACTGGCTTGCTAAGGTGATGTTTCAGCAGAGCTCGCAGACGCTCTTCGCTGGTAAGGGTAGTGGTCTGCAGAAACTGGCGCAGCTGATGGACCTGAATGCGCTCATCCATTCCCTGGAACCATTGCCGCGATTCTTCCACCGATTCCTGGGGTGGATCTTCCCGATCTGATTCCAGATCAGCGCATCCGGGCATATCGATAACGAACTCCCGGCATAATGCGCTGTATAGCGGATAAAGCAATCGCGCTCTCGGCCACTCGCTTTTCAGGTCAGTCGCGTTTTCGTGTTGGTTCATCGTTTTCACAATCGCCTTGGCGTTAAATTTTCAGAATGCAGATTTCAGAATCCAGTTCGGTACATCGCGGGTGAAGCGGGCTGCCACGGCCGTGCGGCCGCCGTTATACTGCAGCGCAACCACTGAGGCCTCCACGTCCAGCGAACCGTCAGAGTTCTGCACCCGCAACAGGTCGGCAAACTGCAGTGGGAGCCGGGAAGCGAATAATATCTCGCGCGGAGTTCCGTACTCGATTACGGTATTTTCAGAAACCTGTTGATCGTCAATACGGGTCAACTGAACGGGAATGCGCACCGGACTGGCCTCAGAAAAAAACCTGGCCAGCTTGGTTGTGGGACTTTCTTGAACCGCCCGAGCCCGGCTGGTTCCAAGTGAAGGCACGCCGCTTCTCCCCTGTCTGGCATGACGCAACCCGGGCACACCCGTTTGCCGGTTAGCAACGCCGGGGATACCCGGACTGCGTCGGAATCATGAATTGCACGGTGCGCGCCAAATCGATCGGGTTGATTTGTAAAACGTAAGTTGCTGATTCTTCAAGCGGTCACGAGATCAGCCGCAAGGCGGCTTGCAGGATAATAAAGGAGAAGCTGTCTCAAACTGACACTTCGTCTCACTCACTGTAGTGCAGGTGCAATGGAAGAGAGTCCGGACCGGGTGCCGATGTTGTATCGCTTCAGCTTGCGATAAAGGGTCGCGCGACTGATCCCGAGCATTCGCCCGGCCATCGCTTTATCGCCTTTTACCTGTTCAAAGACGCGCTGGATGGTGGCCCGCTCAATGTCCTCCAGATCAGTGGTCGACGGGGGAGAGAAACGCATAGGAGCGTCCCCGTCACCAATTCCAATCGACTGGGAAGCGACGGCGGGCGGCAGGTCCGCCAAGTCGATAATGCGCCGGTCTCCCAATGCGACTGCGCGCTCCATGCTGTTCTCAAGTTCGCGCACATTGCCCGGCCACTCGTATTGCAACAACGCTTTCATGGCAGCGCTAGTGATCTGGATAGAGGCTCCGGGTGCGTATTTCTCCAGAAACCAATGGGCCAACATCGGAATGTCGGACCGCCGCTCACGCAGTGATGGCAGATGAACGGTAACAACATTCAGCCGGAAGTAGAGGTCTTTGCGGAATGTGCCATCGCGATATTCCGCTTCGAGATCGCGATTGGTGGCTGCAACGACCCGGACGTCGACCTTTACCCGCTGATTGCTTCCAACCGGGCGGACTTCCTTTTCCTGCAGAACGCGCAGCAGTTTGGCTTGCATTTCCAGCGGCAGTTCGCCGATTTCATCCAGGAATATAGTCCCGCCGCTCGCGACCTGGAATAGTCCCGCTTTGGTTTTCAAAGCCCCGGTAAAAGCGCCCTTTTCATACCCAAACAGCTCGCTTTCAATCAGGGTAGGGACCAGAGAGCCACAATCGACTGCCACAAAAGGACGATTGGCAAAGGGTCCGCGAAAGTGAATAGCCCGAGCCACTAACTCCTTGCCGGTGCCGCTTTCGCCGGTAATCAGCACCGGGGTGCGCGTGTCCTTCAGCCGGGAAATCATGCGCAATACGTCCTGAATCTTGTTTGACGTGCCGACAATGCCATGCAGCTCGGTTTCGGTGTCCACGCGCTCACGAAGAAACTGGTTTTCTTCTACCAGGCGAACCTTTTCCGCCATGCGGCGCAAGAAAAGCCGCAGCTCCTCCAACGGTGAAAATGGCTTGCTGATGTAGTCATATGCTCCCAGTTTCATCGCCTGCACCGCGGTCTCGACCGAGCCGTGACCCGTCATCACCGCTACTTCACTGCGCGGAAAGGTCTTTTTCACGCGCTCCAGGAACTCGATTCCTGAC
The DNA here is from genome assembly GCA_003224855.1 of Acidobacteriota bacterium. Classification (GTDB taxonomy): domain Bacteria; phylum Acidobacteriota; class Terriglobia; order Terriglobales; family Acidobacteriaceae; genus Gp1-AA142. The sequence goes on from QHZY01000060.1 coordinate 5,554, forward strand.
ATGTTGGGCATGACCATGTCAGTCAGGATGATGTGCGCCGGCTGATCTTCCAGCCCAGCCAGTGCGGCCTCGCCGCTTTCAGCCTCGGTGCAGATGAAGCCCAAGGCCTCGCCTACCGTTATGCAGAGACGGCGGATGCTTTCCTCGTCATCCACTATCAGTAATCGAATTCGAAGGTCGTCACTCATAGTGCCTTCCCAATGGTTTTTTCTACGACTGCGATAAACTGCTGAACGCCAAACGGCTTCTCCACACAGGGCGCTCCGGTTTGCCGAAGCACGGCAACAGTATCTTCATTGGCGATATCACCGGTAATGAAGACGATGCGCTCCGCCAGTTCCGGCCGGTTCCTAACCACCCAGGCGTGGACATCAGCGCCGTTGACCCCACCGGGGGTACGCATGTCTGAAACAACGCCCAGGAAGTCATTGCTTTCGAGCAGCTTCACCCCTTCCGCGCCAGATCCGGTACCCACAACGCGGTATCCACTGCGCTCCAGGGTCGCTCTTACATAAGCCATAACGCCCGGTTCATCTTCAATCAGAAGAACTGGAAGAGAGGCTGCGTTAGGTTCGGGCTGGTTTGCAGAATGCGTCATTGGGTCAGCACTCCAGCAGGCACGCTGATCGGAACAATATCTGCCGTGGCAGGCAATCGAACGATAAACATTGCTCCCTCTCCATCGCTGTTGTTATGGCAAAGGATCTCTCCCCCGTGTTCGCGGACGATCCCGTAGCAGATGCTCAGGCCAAGGCCTGTACCTTTACCCACCTCCTTGGTGGTAAAAAAAGGATCGAAGATTTTTTCCGGATAGGTAATTCCTGGTCCATTGTCGCGAAACCCGACTTCCACCAGGCTGCCGCGGCGGCTGCTGGTAATTTCGATTCGTCCGGCCCGCGGCGACTCGCGAACCGCGTCATAGGCGTTGTTAAGGATATTCAGAAAAACCTGTTGCAGCTGGTGGGAATCGCCGACTACGCTCGGAAGGTTATGGTCGAATTTCTCAATCACCTCAACTCCGTGGCTCTGAAAATCGTAGGCGCGGAGTTGCATGGTGTTGTGCAGAATGGGATTGATCTGCACCGCTTTCCGCTGCGGCGGCATTTGCCGCGCGAAGCTCAACAGATTCTGAACGATCTGTTTGGTGCGTTGGGCCTCCTGTAAAATCACCCGCAAATCCTTGCGTGCGCTTTCGGGAAGTTCGGTGTTTTCCATCAGCAGGTCGGCAAATCCCAGAATTGCGGTGAGCGGATTGTTGACTTCGTGCGCCACGCCTGAGACCAGTTGACCAACGGCAGCCATTTTTTCCGCGTGCATCAGTTTGGATTGCAGGGTCGCAGAGTCGGTGATGTCGCTCATGACCACCACCAGGCTGGTGACGCTGCCCGCGTCATCCCACATAGGGCTGAGATTCACCGAAAACTGCCCGAGGCGGCCATCGCCGCGTATGATCTGCAACTCCAGATTGTCCACCTGGCGGCCGTTTACGGTCGCAATCACGGCTTCGTTCAAGGTGGCCCGGCGGGCAGGAGCAACCAGCATCTCCAGAGCGCATCCCAGCAGTTGAGCCTGCTCGTAACCCATCTCCGACCAGCGCCGGTTGGCATAAGTAACTATGCCGGCGGTGTCGGCCACCAGAATCAGATTCTGCGTGTTGTTGAGAATCTTCCCTGAGAAATCACGTTCTCGCTGCAGTTCTGCCTGAAAGTTTTTGAGACCGCTGATATCGAGCATCAGACCGCGGAACTGCGTGAGACGGCCACTCGCATCGCGTACCGCCAGCGCGTTGGTCAGCACGTAAACCGGGGTGCCATCCTTTTTTCGTAACAGGTTCTCGTGATTGCGAACCACCCCCGTTCGCTGGATCTCGTCCGTCAGCTTCTGCCGCTCCTCGGGTGAAAAATAGACCTGGGTCGGGATATCGGTTTGCAGTAATTCTTCACGGCTCTCATATCCGAGCATACGCACCAGTGCATCATTCACCTCAACGAAGCGGCCTTCAGGAGTGGAAAAAAACAAACCTTCCTGGATGTTGTTAAAGAGTTCGCGATAGCGGCGCTCAGCCTCGCGCCGGTCAGTGATGTCCTTGATAACGTGAATCATCTGCATGCCCTCGCCGGTAGCCTCATGCACCGGCGAGGTCGAAATCAGGTAAGTGCGCTCAAGGACAGGATGAACGTATTCCCCCTCTCCCGTGCTGGTGCAGGCGCAGAAAGGGCAGGAGCGGGGAGGAACACTCTCGCCGATCGCCAGCAAAGCAGACATCCTGATGCCGATCAGTTCCTGAGGTGAAACCCCAACCAGGTCGGCAAGCGAGCGATTCACGCGCAGAACACTGTTGTCCTGATCGTGTACCACGATGTAATCGCTGATGGAATCGAAGATCTCGATCCAGTGCCGGTTGGCTTTGTCCATCCGGGCAAACAGACGCGCATTGTCAAGCGCGATGGAAGCGTGACGAGCAATAGCCTGAAGAAGCTGTTTGTCCTCCGAGAGCAGTTGTTGGCCCTTGCCCGCCAGCCCCAGCACACCGATGAGTTCGCCGGCTGAACCACTGAGGCGGAGAAGGGTTACTTCTGAGCCGCCAAGTCCGGCGCCTGCCAGTGCTTCCGGCAACGAGGCATTGGTTATCTCGTCAGTGCCGTGCGTGATTGATCGCTCCCAATGCTCGGCCAGACGACGTAAAACGTCGGGCGGGAGGGGCAGTCGTCCCTGCACCCCTTCGAGAGCGATCAATTCCAGTCCGATTTCTTGTTTCAGGGCGAGGCCCGCGAAAGCAGCCCCGGTCAGCGCGGCTACACGGCGAGTAAATTTTGCTGCCAGTTCCGGCATACGCATCTGCGTGTTGAGGTCAAGCGCCAATCCCATGAGGGCCTCAGCCCGCTCCCGATGCAATTCGGACCGGTGAAGGTTTCTGCTGACCTCAAGTGCTACCGCCACTTGGGCGGCCAGAGCTTTGGCCCGCCGCACATCTTCCTCGCAGATGCGGGCTCCCTCCGGACGATCCAGAACCCCGAACATTCCGAGGATCTCTGATCCCGTTCCGAGGAGCGGCACAGCCAGCACCTGCCGGATATCGAACTCCTGCAGCAGACCAAGGTTGGCGCCAGGAACCGTGCTTGCATCATCGGACCAGAACGCCTCGCCGCCGAGCAGGTTACGGCTGGCAGGCCCTTCCGGTAGAACATGCTCGACGCGCCGGGTTTGACCATTTTCTGCGCCCCACCGCACCCGAAACGCACCATCTTCCAGCAGCCCGATAAAGGCGCGGTTGAAACCCAGGAAGTCGGCGGCGCGCAACGCGAATTGCAGCAGAAATTCGTCGAACTCCCCGATGGAGTTCAATTCCAGCAGGATGTCCAGAAGCTGATGAAGTTCGTGCGCCTGAGCCCGCGCCCGGTCATAAAGTTCACCATTGGCGATCGCCACGGCCGCGAAACCAGAGAGTGCGGACATGAGCGACTTCTCTTCAACGCTGAACACTCCCTCCGCACGGGGATAAACCAGCACCGCCCCTTCCGTGGACGAGGTCCGCAAAGGGGCCGCGACCAGCATTCCTGCCGGAGCGATCGATTCCAGGTTGTGGGCTGAGGGATCCACATAGAGCGCAACCGGCATTCCCGCCGCCACCGCCCGCGAGGCCAGATCAGAGGCAAAGGTCAGCATGCGGCGGTCGTGCCGGATCCGCACCATTTCAGCGAGATCCGGAGACTCGGCAGCCACCGCCCGCAATTCAAACGAGCCACGTTCGCGCAAGACGATACAAACCAAGGAGGTTCGCAACAAGATTCTTAAGCGGTCGGCTACAGCGTCCATTACCAGGTCGCGATTGGGCGCGCTGTGCAGGGTCTGGGCCACTTCCGCCAGGATTTCCGCGCGCCGGTGCTCTTCACGCGACACCTGCGTCAGCCGGGTGGCCTCCAGCAGGCTGCCCAGTTGTCCGGCCATGATGGTGGACTTCAGGGCCAGGTCGTCACTGAAATAATCCGGATTGGAAGCCTGCAGAAGGACCAGCGCGCCTGTGACTTCGCCGGCAACGATCAGGGGAGCCGCCAGGATAGCGGCAGCGTGAAACTCCCCCGCCATTTTGTAGTGTTGCGGATCGAGCCGGTTCACATAAAGCGTGCGGCGCTGATTTACCGCGTCGTTCGCCACTGCGTTCTGGGTGGGCAGAAGCACCGTGCCCAGAAAAACATCCGCCATGACTCCGTCCGCCTCTGCCCCCACAAGTTCGTCCGCAGCATTGCGCCGCCAGAAATAAACGCCATCAACCTGGAAGAAATGCCGCAGTTCGCGGCAGAAGTAACGGATCAGATCGCTTGCTGAGGTGCCTTGAGAGGCGGCAGTCGAAAACCGCAGCAATAACTCATGGAAGGCGTCATCCGATTGCGGACTGAAACCCTCGATTAGAGCCGAGTCTTCGGGCATATCAGGGTCAAACTCAGTAAGACCTCTTTGCAAGTCATTTAATTGCTTGACATTAGCCTTCAATCTCAATTTGAGTCAATCACAATAAGTGGGCGGGTGCCGACTTGGGTAAGGTTGTTTCCGGCTTCACCATCTATCTCAGAGTGAGACCATCTGTCGAAGCTGAGACATACTGTGCTCTGCCAGGCGACCATCGAATATAGCTAAGTTGTTTGTTGTCAATAGATTAATCAGACCCGCCCGAACAGTTCCACTGGCAATCACTTTGCAATTACGGTTCGGGGCTTCTCGCCTCGGTGTGTCCGGTTGTGACTCAGGCAGGAGGAACAGGATGACGATTAGTCGCAAACTTTACGGCAGTTTCGGGGCCGTGCTGCTGATGGTGGTAATTCTGTTCCTGGTCAATCTCTGGGCCGTTTACCGCGAACACAACGCTAAGGCCGCCGCTACGCAGGCTATTCAGCTGACCGAGGCCACTGACAAAATCCGCTTCCAGATGATGCAGAACCGGCTGAACCTGAGCAGCTATCTTCTCAGCGGCGATAGCCGCGAGGCGGAACACATGAATGAAGGCATCATCAGCCTGAGCGAGAAGATCCTGGCTGCAGAGAGGCTGGTCGCGTCAGACCAGCAAAAAGATGCTCTCGAGAAGATGCGGCAGATTGAACAGGCCTGGGCAAAAGAGTTTGCCGGCGCTATGGTCGAAAAGCGCCAGCAGGTGGACAACGGCAATTCAACAGTTGCAGAGTTGCAGGTTTTTTACCTGCAAAAAGACGCGGCATCATGGATAAAAACTGCTTCAGAAAACCTTGATCTGGCGGACCAGGAAAACCGAAAGCTGCTCGAAGAACGGCGCCAGTCTGACGCCACGGCCACTACAGCAACCATTGTAATTTCGCTGGTCAGCACCGTGCTTGCGATTGTATTCGGAGGCGTGATCGCTTTCGGATCGGCACGATCCATTACCGATCCGCTGAATAAATTGATGCATGTAGCCAATCAGATTGGCAACGCCGGCGAACTGGACCACAAGATCGATATCAAGGCTGATGACGAAATCGGGGAACTGGCGCGGACTTTCAGCAGCATGGTGGCGTACCTGCGTGAGATGGCAGGAGTGTCAGAAGCTATTGCGGGCGGTGACCTGGCAGTCGAGGTGAAGCCGCGTTCGAAAAACGACACGCTTGGTCATGCCTTCTCGCGCATGGTGGAAGGTCTTCGCCATCTGGTGCGTAACGTTCGTGACGCTGCTACGCAGGTGGCCAATGCCTCCGGTCAAGTAGCGGGTGCTTCGGATGAGTCCGCAAAAATCAGTCTGCAGACCGCGTCGGCCATCGACGAGGTGACCAGCACCATGCATGAGATGAGCGTGAACGTGCAGAACATGGTGAAAAGCACGCAGACCCAGGCCTCGAGCGTGAGTGAGACGTCCGCCTCGATCGACCAAATGGTTGCCTCCATCCAGCGGGTGGCAGATACCGCCAAAGTCTTACTGGATATCTCCAATCGATCCCGCGAAGAAGTGCATAGCGGTATCGGCATTATGGACAAGGCCACCGACGGACTTAACCGGATCAACACCACCATCCATTCCTCGGGCGAAATCATTTCCGCTCTCGGCCAGCGCGCGGATGACATCGGCAAGATCATTGAGGTGATCGACGACCTGGCTGAGCAGACCAACCTGCTGGCTCTGAATGCCGCGATCGAAGCGGCACGTGCCGGAGAGCATGGTTTGGGATTTGCCGTGGTGGCGGACGAGGTGCGTAAGCTGGCGGAAAAATCGGCCCAATCCACCAAAGAAATTTCCGAGCTGATTCAAAGCATTCAGAAAGAAGCCCGAAAAGCGGTGGAAAACATGGACCGCAGCACCGGCATTGTTAACGACGGACTGGCGCTGGGCGGAGATCTGAACGCGGCACTCCGCAAGATCTCGAATGTGGTCACTGAAGTTTACAAATTCGCGCAGGAGATCGGCGCCGCCACCAACGAGCAATCACACGGCTCATCGCAAATCGCCCGCGCCACAACGCGCCTTAACGAAATTACGCATGAAATCAACTCGGCGGTGGAGGAGCAGGCGTCCGGCGCAACCGCGGTGGTCAAAGCAATGGAGCGCATGCGTGAACTGGTACAACAGACAACCTCCGGTTCGACTGAACTTGCGGCCTCAGCCGAGCAGATGTCGCGTATGTCGCGTGACCTGCTGAGTTCGATGGACCGTTTCGGCCTGCAGGAAGGTGCGCGCGCCGAAATCAACGCTGCCTCGCGTCACGCTACTGCAGCAGGGCGCAGCTGACGCCATGCATCGCGAAAAGCACATCGTCGGATTCAGAGTGGGGCGTGAGACCTATGGCCTGCCAATTTCTTCTCTGCACGAAATCGTTCGCATGCCGGAAATCACGGCGGTGCCGGATGCGCCCGACTACATGGAGGGCGTGATCAACCTCCGCGGCAAGATCGTCTCTGTGCTCGATCTTCGCAAGCGGTTTGGATTGAAGACCATCACTACATCCCGGCGAAATCGAATTCTGGTGGTGGAACACGATGGCCATCTGGCTGGATTGATTGTCGACTCTGCCTCAGAGGTCCTGAAGATCCCCGCG
>QHZY01000220.1:0-4447 GCA_003224855.1 Acidobacteriota bacterium
AAGTCCGGCGCCCTGGGCGGCACTGCCGCGGATGTCACCATTTTCATGTCCGACCCGATTGACCACCGCGACATACACTCCGTTCGCGATGGCATGCGCCCGCTGAATCGTCCGCCACGCATCGTGCTGGGCTGCGCCAAACTGTTCTTTCTCCGCCGGATGCCATCCGATTGCAGTCGGATAAAACAGCACAACCGCTCCCTGCAGTGCTGTCAGCCGCGCACCCTCCGGATACCACTGGTCCCAGCAAACAAGTGTCCCGAGTTTTCCGGCTGAGGTGTCGAATGCCCGAAATCCCAGGTCTCCCGGCGTGAAATAGTATTTTTCGTAGTACAGCGGATCGTCCGGGATGTGCATCTTTCGGTAGAGTCCGCGTTGCGATCCGTCGGCATCCAGAACAACCGCCGTATTGTGATAGACACCCGGCGCGCGCTTCTCAAAAACTGAAACAATCAATACGATTCGTAGCTGTTTTGCAAGTTGGGCCAGCCGGTTCGTAATCGGCCCGGGAATCGGTTGCGCCAGATCGAACAGCGCCGCGTCTTCGCGCTGGCAGAAATATTGCGTCTGAAAAAGTTCAGGCAGGCAGACCACCTGCGCGCCGCGCGCCGCAGCCTGATGAAGCTTGTCAATTGCACGTTCCAGGTTTTTATCCGGATCAGGAGTGGCCGACATCTGGATCAGGCCAACCGTAAATTTGTCAGAGGGCAAGAGGGCTTTCTCCTTGAGGAACAACTAGAATATCAGCTCTCTGTGTGTCTTCTCTGTTCCGGCGGTTGGTAATTGTTTGCGCGCTTTTAGTAAAGTAAAGCACGCGAAAGACGAGGGGCGAAATGAAGCGCAACAATCATGACGGACAAGGGGTAGAGCGCCATTTGCATAACGCGCTTGAAGACAAGCTCATTCCGCTCGAGCCTTTAGATTTGAGCCGCGTACATTCTATTGACGACCTGGTGCGTGCCATGTCGAAGACCGCGTTTACAGGGCGTCAGCTTGGCGAGGCCGCGGATGTTCTGGAGGCCATGGCGCGCGACAAAGACTGCTTTGTCGTAATGACTCTTGCTGGCGCGATGACCGTTGCCAAGCAGGGCCTGGTGGTTGCCGAACTGATCGATCGTGGCATCGTGAATGCCATCGTTTCTACTGGCGCGCTGATGGCGCATGGCCTGGTTGAAGCCACTGGACGCGCCCACTTCCGCTATAACCCCGACGTCCCTGATACCCAGCTCTACGAGCAGGGTTACAACCGGGTCTATGACACCCTGGAGCCCGAAACGAATCTGGATGACGTCGAGCGCGTAGTCTTCCACGTACTGGAGCGATGGGACCCGAGTGAAGTGCTCTGCTCCTACAAGTTCAACCATGCTATAGGCGAGCATCTCGCGAAGCACACCAAAGATCGCGGCATTCTGAGGTCGGCTTACGAACAGGGCGTGCCCGTGTTTGTGCCGGCTTTTACGGACTCCGAATTGGGCTTGGATGTCGCTCTGACCAACCGCATGCGTGAAGGCGCGGGCCGTCATAAACTGCGCTTCGATCCGTTCGAAGATCTGGAACACTTCGCTTCTACTCTGCTCCGCCAGAAAAAGCTGGGAATTTTGACTATCGGCGGAGGCGTGCCCCGAAACTGGGCCCAACAGTTTGGCCCATTTATCGAGTTACGGCATCGCCGCATGGGCGAGAATGTTCCGCTGAAGCGCTATCACTACGGCGTCCGCATCTGCCCCGAGCCAGTGCATTGGGGGGGCTTGTCAGGCAGCCCCTACAGCGAGGCCGTCTCCTGGGGAAAATTCGTCCCTCCTGCAGACGGTGGGCGCTTCGGGGAAGTGTTCGTGGACGCGACGGTCGGATTGCCGATCATTGTGGCTGCCGTGCTGGAACGATTAGGCAAGAAGAACGGCAATCAGAAGAACTCAAAGCGGGCGAAAGCGGAAGTGCACAGGTAAATCTGGCTGCATCCGTCCGCTTAGTCGAAAATAAAAATTGCCGCTGCGATCACCGTCGTCCACAACCCGCGTTTGTCGCCCACCGCAGACTGGGTCACGTTCGCGGTTCGCACGATCTTGTTCGAGATTCGATAAATCTCTTTCTTCTCGTCCCACGATCGGTCGGGATCAAACTCTACATTCAGAGTAGTAGCTAACATCTCGGCAGCGAGTTCCTCTGCGTAATCGCCCGCGGAATCTTCGGTCTCTCCGAAGGAGTGGTGCTCGCTAAGGTAGCCGTAGGTATTGCGGTCTGCCGGTATCGCTACGCCGATACTTGCCGCCAGCAGGCGATGCGGCTCACGGGTCGAGTTTTCTGCGACCACCGAGAATACGACCTCACCGGGGTGCAGATATTTAAGCCCCTGGGAGCGGGCAATCAACTTGCATTGTGGAGGGAAAATCGAAGACACCCGCACCAGATTCTGAGCGGCAATTCCGGCGTCACGCAGGGCGAGTTCGAAAGATGTAAGGCGTTCGCGATGCTTACCGACCCCCTTGGTGAAGAAGATCCGTGTGGGGACCATGTCTTTAGACAATTCGAGTTTCCTCCAGCGATTGCGTGAAATCGGTTAAACATAACACAGCGAAATATTTCAGGAATGGGAAAATTGCCCCCCGGCAATTCCAGTCATCGTGGCCGTTCACTCTTGCCGCTATTTGGATGCGGAAACCGAACTTACCTGGATGGTGTCCCCGGTCACCGTGCCCTGCACTTTGGCAGATTTGTCGGCCAGTTCACTGAGCTGATCGAGCGCGGCCTTGTCCTTTGCTTCGAGCGTATAAACTTTGTCCCCGACCACCAGCGCGTATTTCGAGCCGTTCTTGATGCACGCCCGAGTGCATTCCGCCGCATCGCCGCTCATCATGTGCTTGGCGCCGCACATTGCATCACTCACCTTCCCGGTGAATGTCTGAGTCTTGCCCGCCGCCAAACACGGCGTCAATGCCGCCAACATAACGAACGCGAAAAGAAACTGCGAAGTCTTCAAGATGATTTCTCCTGGGATGTCACGGTTCACCAACAACTGATTATAGAAGCCGAAGGATCATAGGAAGACGGACGTCAGAAAAAATCAGCGGTCTTTGGGATCGTACCGGATGGTCACGTCCACGGTTTTGCCGCTCTCGTCGAGGGTGACGTGCGGAATGACATTCCATCGTCCGCCCGGCAGCATTTGGGTGGTCGCATCCAGAAATTTTGGCAAGTAGCTGGAATCGTACGGCTCTCCCCCGTGGATCTCCCACGCTTCAGCCAGTCGAGCGCTTGTGTGCGAATCCAGGCCGCGTATCTCAAGGTCGCCCATTTTGTATCTCTCCCCTTCAGCGATCTCCACCTCGTAGCTGACTGTCGCGTTTGCCTCGTCGAAAGTTGCCACCGGCCGAGCTACTGCCTCCATATAACCGCGAGTGCCATAAAGCTTCTGGACCGCCTCCATGTCCTCGTGCAGCCGGAGATCGTTGGCGGGTTCCCCGATCGGCTGCCGAATCAAATTGTGCAACTGGTCCGACGGAAAAATATTGCGCCCCGAAAACTCTACTTTCGCGCACTTATATTGTGAGCCCGGTTTTACCTCGAAACTGACGTCGACCCCTACCTCCTGAGTGGTTTCCTGTGCGATCCGCGGGACCGGATCTGAAAAGGACGCCTTGAGAAAGCCCCGCTCAAGATATACCGGCAGCAAATCTTTTTCCGCCTGTATGTGTAATGCAGAGCGGGAATAATTTTCATTCTGTAACTTCGCAGCCACCCGCTGCAGGTCCGAAGCTTCGGAAGCAGATGCCCCGGTGAAGTCGATTTGCCGCACTCTGATCGCCGGCCCGGACACGCTGTATACGAACGCATCAATCGCCTGGTTGAGTGAGCCCGACCGCAGGTAGTCCACGTGGGCCTGGGTGTTCTTTTCCACGACCAGCGCCTGCAATGCGTCAGAAACCAGGTCAGGAAGAGTCCCCGCAAGCGGCAGGTCGCTCTTGAACAACGGAACTCGGCCATGAAGCTGGATGAGCAGATCGGCGTCCGACCACCAGGGAAGATTATCAAATCGCGCTGGCACGAACTTCGGGGTATCCGCTACCTGCAGATCGAGTTTCGTCCCCTTCGGGGAAAATTGAAAGGCATAGGCAGCATTGCGGAATGCGCCGGTCTCTCCCAGCCGGCTGGATGCCTTCTTGAATTCATCTTCACTGACTGTTTGCCCCAGCTGCAGCCCGGATGCCGCGATCACCTCGTCAGAGGTATAGCGCGAGCTTCCTGTCACTTTGACCGAGATCAGCTTGAATGCCGAAGCGGGAAGCGGTTTGGTGCTCCTGCGGACCTGAGCAGGCAGAAGAGATCCAAGCAATAAAAAACAGAGGATCAGCGATGTCTTCACAGCGGGAGGTATTCTAGCCTAATTGTCTAAGAACTCGGACGCGCTGCGGTCCGCGCTACCTTAGGCGACTTCAGCTTGACTGCGGTA
>QHZY01000220.1:4474-6723 GCA_003224855.1 Acidobacteriota bacterium
CAAGTCCCGGGTATGTCCGGCCTTTGGCACCACCAGCCGGTAATGCGCGACATCGGCAATCGACACCTTCTTTGCTTTTGCTAGGGGATGCTCAGGAGGGGCGATGACGATCAGTTCATCCTGATGAATAGGCACTACGGTCAGGCGATTGTCGTGGACTGGAAGCGATACGATTCCAAAATCAACGGAATTGTCGCTTACCGCCTCCAGAATCTTGGCGTAATCGGCGCGCTTGATGTTGATTGCCACATCAGGGAATCGGGTCTTAAACTGCGCAAACACCTCCGGCAGTATGTGCAGGCAGGTGCCCTCGTTCGCGCCCACCACAACTTCGCCACGCGGCACGCGCTCGGTCTCGCCGATGGCCGCCAGCGCTGCCTTCCGGGCGTGCAGAACGTCCTCCGCAAATTTGAAGAAAATCTTGCCCGCGGAGGTCACTGAGACCTTGCCGCCGGAACGGTCCAGCAGTTTGGCGCTCACTTCTTCTTCTAAGGCACGAATCTGCGCAGAGATGGCAGGCTGAGTTCGAAACCTTTTCTCGGCCGCCCGTGAGAATGAGGAGAGGCGGGCCACCGCGAGGAAAGTCTCCACTTGATCGAAATCCATACGGAGCGTCAGGCAGTGACGATGCGCTCAGAATTGTAACAGGCGGGGACGCAACTTCATGACCAGCACTGTGACTGACTCTAGAAGGCGCTGGCAGCGGGTCGGTCAGAACGCACGGGAGGTTTCAGCAGCTTTCCGGACTCTTCCGCGCGGGCACTCTTCGGAGATTTCAGGTCAGGCGAACCCAGTACGATGGCCGCCAGCGCTCCATGTGATTTTTCGAGCACTGTCACCAGGTACTTTTGCGCAACTGCACGATCGGCCGGGTGCACCAGAGCCCACCATCGGTGCATCGATTCTTGGATCTCTGCAGGCGATTTTTCGCCTTCCACCATTGCGTCAATAAGCTTATAGACCTTGCTCTTTACGGCCTGGTAGGAGATTGAAACCTCCTGCGGCATGATGGGCTCCTTTACAGGTACATCTCAGCAATAAGCTCGCCACTCAGAAACCCTCGCCAAAGCCTTGGCTTACAGATTTCGGCTCCACGTTGTTGGAGAAAACCCGGGTAAGTTCTATGAATTTCCGTAGCGAAAGTCCGATATCTGCCGGTTACTAGGTGGGTTTTGACAGGCGGGGTACAATTGCGGCCCTGACAAGCTAAAAACTAGCCGACTCCCCTGGCAGCCGTAGAACGCGTTGGGTTTTGAAATTCATCCGTACGGAGGCGCTTTTTGAAAAAACTACTGCTTGGGGCAGTGGTGATTTTTTTTCTCTTTGCTGCGAATCTGGCAGCTCAACAGTTGTTATCTCCCGAAACCTCATCCAACCGGATTGTTTTTCCAAAAGACACGTTCTGGGGCTACGGTCAGTTCGATCTCGCACCTCCGCATAACGAAATCGATCCCAACATCTGTCGCGCCGACGCGGGTAGCTATGGCGGCACATCGGCTCCGTGTACTGGCTTCGCGCGCTACATGATGTCCGGCTATGTCGAAATGCGCCCCTTCGGCCGCGGACAGCTCAGAAAGTTGTTCTTCTTCGGCGAGCCTCGCTTCCTGTTCGGCAGGAATGTGCCTCAGACGCTGTACACCTGGTCGTTCGACGCTATTGGCGCCGAAACCTCGTGGGGTGGAGGCGTCTTTCTAGGCAAGGGCTTTGAAATGCGCATAACCCAGCATTTTCTCTTTTCTCGCTTCGGGTCGCGCGACCAGCATCTTGGCCCGGCTGATCTCGGTCCCAACGGCCCCTGGGGAAGGTACAACGTTGTGGGAATCAGGAAGTACTTCGGGACACGCCGCTGGTGATCTCTGCAGTCCCGCTTCCGCTACGGAATACCTGGGTCGGTTATACTAGTACCCATGGAAGTGCTGGATAACATCGGCGCGATTGCCAAGGGCATGAGCATCACTTTTAAGGAGATGTTCCAGCCTACAGTCGTCGAGAATTATCCGGATGGCCCGGGCCCATTAAAGGGTGCGCAGTTCCAGGAGCGGTTTCGTGGAATGCACGTTCTGCAGCGTGACGAAAACGGCCTGGAAAAATGTGTGGCCTGTTTTTTGTGTGCGGCCAACTGCCCCTCGAATTGCATTTACATAGAAGCTGCCGAAAACACCGCCGAAAAGCGCGTCAGCGGCGCCGAACGCTACGCCAAGGTCTACAACATTGACTACAACCGCTGCATTTTTTGCGGCTATTGCGTG
>QHZY01000061.1 GCA_003224855.1 Acidobacteriota bacterium
TCGGCGCTGGCCGGATACGGTGGAAGAGTTAAGCTGGGCCGAGAGCTGGGGCTAAGATCCCGCGATGCAGCCCAGCAGTTAGGCTTGAAAGAGCTCGCCGCCAATAGTCTGTTGAACGAAGCTGTAGCAGAGGGTTTCATCCACAATAAAGCCCGTGCGCTCGAAGATGTTTCCCAGGCGCAGAAGTTCTCCCAGTCACCAAGCGTGCTTATGCAATCAGCGGTGGCGCTGTCGATTGCGGGTGACGGGAGCCGGGCCCTTCGTTTGATTGAAGGTGTCGCGCAAAAAAGACCCTATGACGCCTTTGTTCAATTTGTAGCTCTGCCGGCTGTGAAGGCGCAGATTGAGATCGATCACAACAATCCCGCCAAGGCGATCGATTTGCTCGACAGCACCATGGTTTACGCGCGCACCAACAGCGTTGCCTTGTATATACGCGGGAATGCGTTTTTGCGGGCAGGACAAGGAGCAGAAGCGGTACAGGCATTTCAGCGCTTGCTTGATATCAAGAACTTCATTGGCGTAGACCCGCTCATCCCCTTAGCCCACCTTGGGGTAGCACGGGGATACGCGATGGCTGGAGACAAGGCGCACAGCCGGGTCGCATACCAGGACTTTCTCGGCACTTGGAAGGACGCAGATCCTGACATCCCCATTTTGAAAGACGCGCAAGCTGAATATTCTCGAGTGCAGTAACTCTCAAGCAGCTGCGCTGTGCACCAGCGATCGCGCTGTCCCAATCAGAGTTGAGATGTGATCAGACTTGAGATGTGATCAGAGTTGGCAGCCAGTCCTGTGATTCCTTTTGAACAAATGCCAAGGGGAAGGAAAAAGTCAAAATGACCGCGCCTAAGCCGTTTGGCTTTCTTCTCGCGCGCCGTGCTTTGCCGCAACGCGCTCCTGGATTTTGAGCACCACCGCGCGCAGCATGTCATCCCATGGCGCGGGTTTTCCAGTCCATATCTCAAATTGGCGAGCCGCCTGCTGCACGAACATTTCGATTCCCGGTATGGTCTGCGCCCCGCGTTCGCGAGCCAGCTTCATCAGCCGGGTCTCCGGCGGATCATAGACCATGTCAAAAACATACCTGGCATTGATTTCTTCGGCGTTCAACGGACTTTCGCGCTGGTTATTCATCCCCACCGGCGTGGCATTAATAATCACGTCGAAAGCCATCTTCTTCAGATCAGCCCGCTTGGCCGTTCGCGCGCGTGCCGAGCGCGCCAGCTTCTGCGCCGGGCCGGCGCTCCGGTTCATAACGTAAACTTCCGCTCCACGTTCCTTCAGGCCGAATACTGCGGCCCTGGCGGCTCCGCCCGCACCGAGTACCAGAATTTTTGCTTTCTCCAGCGTGATTCTCTGTTCCAGGGGACGCACAATGCCGGCGGTATCGGTATTGAATCCATACAGTTTGCCGTCTTGTGCGCGCACCACCGTGTTACAGGCTCCAATCTTTGTGGTATGGGAATCGGTGTTGTCGAGATATTTCAGGATCGACTCCTTATAAGGCATGGTGGTCGAGAGGCCATGAATCGGAATATCGCGCACGCACGCCAATAAGTCTTTCAGTGTCTTGGCATGTAACGACAGATAAACGCCATTGACGTTTTCCCGCCGCAACGCGGTATTCATGATCACCGGCGAAAGCGAGTGAGCAACCGGGTCCCCTGCCACGCCATAAACTTTTGTCGCGGCATCGACCTGTTCAATCCGGTAAGTACTGCGGAGTTCTTGAGCCGTGACCTGCCCCGGGGCGGTTCGTTCATCCGGGCTGATTGCGCCGAAGGTAAACACGCTGCCCGCCCGGATGCTCAGAATCCGGCTGATAATGCCCTGCTCACCCATGCACAGCCCAACCAGTGAGTGCTTATCCCCCTGTTCCTGGAGGAACTTCATCATGGTTACGTTGTCGTGCAGGGTGGTAGCGGTGCCCACAATCTTGTAAATGTCGGCTGGGAAGCGGGACATCTTCGCCAGCGTTTCATCCAGGTCTTTAGTTGCCCGAAAGTCATGAAAAGAAATGATTAAAGCCGAACGAGAACGCAGCTTCTCCAGCTGTTCCGGCTTGCAGCGAACGACCGTCTGCAATTCCAGGTCGACCAGCTGACAACCGGCCGCGGCCGCTTTGGTAAGTATTTCCAGTTGCGAAGCGATTGACCCTTTGAACCGGCCGCCGCTGGCCTCCCGGCGGCAGGTGCAAATCACCAGCGCCTGGGGGTAATACTCGGTAAACCTTTTGATTTTAGGCAGGGCTGTAGCGGGCTGCGAAAGATAGTCTAACCTGAACTCTAAGAAGGGGTTATCACGAGCCAGCAGTTCCGCCTTTTCGACCAGATCGGCTGCGTCCGTTCCGGTGACCGGGACGCACACTTTGGGTAGCCTGAGCCGCAGAAGCTTGCCGATATAGTTATTGCCGGATGACATGGCCGGGAGGAACGAATCGGGATATTACAGGCGCGTAATTACAGATGCAACAATGGATTCATGGAATACATGTTGGCAAGTCAGCGCGCCATCCTGGTGCGCTAACACCAGCGTAACCTTGACCACCCCTCCCGTGCTTGTTACTGTCCGGCTGTAAGTCCTTGTTTTTTTGCAAGTTGCGTTGAAAGCCGCACCAGAAAGCGGCAGCAATTTTGGAGGTAACATGAAGAAAGTATGGGCTTTGCTGATGTTAGCCCTGGCGTCAGCGGCGGTGGCACAGCAAACGGATCCGGCAGCTGGCGACCAGGCTGCGCCGCAGGAAACCAGTACTAGCTTTCCCGTGGTACGGATCAACACTCCGACGCATGCCGATATCTATTGTGCTGGGTTCGTTGGCAAGCCCCTTCCGAATAGCAAGTTTATAGCCGGCGGGCTGCAAACTCCCAACACCACCAAGTTTACTAATCAGGAAATGATCTACCTGGCAGGCGGCGGTTACCAGGTTGGTCAGAAGTACACCATTTTGCGCGAGCTGCGCGACCCGAATGAATATGAGATTTTCGCTGGACAGCGCCGGATACTGAAATCGATGGGTGAGGCTTACGCCGAGATCGGGCGCGTCAGAGTCACTGATACGCGCAGCAAGTCGGCCATCGCTCAAGTGGAATTCAGCTGTGAACCGCTGGTTCCCGGTGATATCGCCGTGCCATTTGAAGAAAAACCCCCAATCACATTTCATCCTCCGGTCCGGTTTGACCGCTTTGCGCCCCCCAACGGAAAAGCGAGTGGCCGCATTGTGCTGGCCCGCGACTTCGATACTGAACTGGGCACCGGAGCCAAGATTTACATGAACGTGGGAACCAACCAGGGAATCAAAATCGGCGACTACTTCAAAGCGGTGCGCAACTACACTGAAGACTTAAAGGACCCGGTTGATTCGCTTTCATTCAAAGCGTCCAACACTGAGGACACGCAGAAACGTCCGCCCTCTGTCGAAGGTGGAATGTTTACCAGGACCAAGGGGCCAAATATTCATGTGGCTGACCTGCCGCGCCGCGCGGTGGGCGAGATCGTGATACTGGATGCCACTCCGACCACTTCCACTGGCATGATCGTGTTTGCCCTGGAAGATGTTCATATCGGGGACACAGTCGAATTAGACCAGTAAATCTGGTACACCGAACAACCTAGCGGGGAGACAAGCTCTCCCCGCTTTTTATTGCGACTCTTCGAGGTCGCCGAATATTTCGGCGCTGAATGCCTGTACTAAAGCACCTTGTCTCCACGCGTCAGAGGAAAGACCGGCTTTCCGGCAAGTCTGCTGCAGAAAAGCAATCCGATCCCAGCCGTGTTCCTCAGCAACCTGTGGCAGCAGCAAACCGCGGTAAATGCCTTGAGTGACGACCAGTCCGTGAACTCCGATTTGGATTTCTTCAGGCCGGATAACGCGCAACGGAGAGAGCACGCTCAAAGAGACTCTGAGATCTGCGGCCTCCTGGACTGAGACCGGAAGAAACCTGGTGTCGTCAAAGGCTGCCGCGCAGGCAGTTTCTGCGACCGTGATGTAGAGCGGCTTCACCGCCTCAAAATATCCGACACAGCCTCGCAATTGCTGATGCAGATAAAGCGTACTAAAAGCTCCTCGCGGCTTGGCAAGGTGGTCGGAGGGGGGCGGCTCGAAAAGGAGTTGCTGGTGCTTCAGCACACTTTCAATCGACTGGTGGGCAATGTTTAAAAGCAGCGCACGTTCGATATCAGTAAATTCGCGCGTTTGCTCTCCGGGAGTCGGCGCGGCCGCCTCACGTGGCGGGAACATCGCGTTTCCTACGCCGGCTGAGAACAAACGCACGGCGACGGCGTTTGACAACCTGGCGGTCGATCTTTGACCAGAAAGCGATGAAGTAATCGAGCGCAGAGGCAAGAGACAAAAACACCATGAACCAGATGGCGCTAAATGCAATCCAGTGGACGGGAAAAATGTATGGGCCAACCGGCCAACTGTACCAGCGATGATCGAGAATCACCGCCACCACCGACACGATCTGGACCAGCATCTTGAATTTACCGAGATCGCTGGCCTCAATGGCGAAGCCTTCCGAGGCCGCAATGGAGCGTAGCCCGCTGACCAGAAATTCGCGCCCAATGATCACGACTGCCACCCACGCAGGAACCAAAGAAGGATTGAATTGGACAAGTGTGATGAACGCAGCAGCAATCAGCATCTTGTCCGCCAGCGGATCGAGCAGCATACCCATGGTTGTAATCTGGCCACGCTTGCGTGCCAGGTAGCCGTCAATTCCGTCCGTTATCGACGCTGCGATGAACAGCGCGGAAGCCAGGATTTCCTGGGTCCCGTCGCTTGATGGAAAGCGATGGGTAGACAGTATCCAGATGAGCAGCGGAATGCTTAAGATGCGACTGAGCGTGATGGAATTGGGTAGATTCACTGCGGGTTGTGAAACATCTCGAGACCAGACCGCCGGCACCGCCACGTTTAGATTATGCTCCACGCCGGAAGGGGAAGCAATCGAGGACACAACCTTGGCAGAAGCGGAGCGGTCACAAAAACGAATGCCCCATTTCTGTATCAAACGGGGCATCTGAGCGAATTCAGGCGGCGGTGGTCTTGTTAAAAGAATTCAGAATACCGCTGCACATATCAAGCAGGTTACCGTGTTGTGGCATTTCGCCGTTGGGGGTCAGTTTATCGACCAGGACCGGAAGCAAGGATGACAACTGAGAGCTGACGCTCTCTGCGGCAACCCCGCTCTGTTGGGCGATCTCTTGCAGCTTGTCATTACCCATCGCGTGCTGGATCTGTTCCGCAGATATGGGCAGGTTCTGGCCGCTGCTGACCCATGAGTTCACCACCTCACCAAGGCCCTTTTCACGCAAACCCTGAATAAGACCACCCAGGCCCCCGGGGTGATTGTTGATCATCTGAAGCACGCTGGCCGCAAGCGGGTTCGAGCTATTTCCGAAGACGCCGCTAATCGCCTTTCCGCACATGTCGTCAAAGACTGTCATTAATCCTCCTGAATTCTATGGTTGTTTAGCGATGATCTTGCTCCTGATTTTGGCGTAAGTAGCCTGGGGAATAATCTTTTTGCGAACCAGTTCAGTCTTGGTTTTGTAGGGCCGGCCATCAATGATCTTCTGCGAATACTTTTCGCCAATGCCGGGCAAAGCATCGAGCTGATCTTTGCTGGCGGAGTTGATATCAATCAGATCGGCAGACGCCTGGTCCGACATGGCGGCGTCAGAAGTCTTTTTGGTAGTTTTTCCGGATGAGGCCTGCGCGCCGGCTATGCCGCACAACAGAACCAGTGACAGCAACGTGCTGATTGCGATATTTGCGAAAATCCGTTTTCTGATCATGGGCGTTTCTCCTGAATTATCTTTGGGCTTCTTTGTAGCCGGCGGCTTTGGCCTCTGCTTCACTCATGAATTTTCCTGTTTTTGTTTTACCGTACCAGCGGCCACTCTTGTGATAAATGCCGCTGTCAGTATTGACCCACACCATGCCGCTCGATTTCGCGGCGGCAATCTGCGAATCAGAGGTGCTGTTCGTTTCGGCTGACGCGCGGGCAGGATTCGTTCTGGCGGGCGCGGCAGGCGCATTTGAAGCAGGCGCTGCCGGGCTCATCGCAGGAGGGTTGTGTTCCGGAAGGGCTGGGGTGGTCGACGCAGTGCCAGAAGAATCGGAATCAGCTTTGCGGCTGCGCCGCGACTTCCTGGGGGCGGGTTCGCTGCTGGTCGTTGCCGGGTTCGAGCTTGCTGCGGGTGCTTCAGTTGCGGCGGCGGGCTCGGATTCAGCTTTTTTCCTGCGATGTTTCTTGGGCGTCGCGGCGCTCGAATCGGCGCTGGCGGTAGATGCTTCACTGGCGGTATCCGCCTGCTTCTTTTTTCGAGACTTCTTTGTACCCGAATCAGCCTGCGACGTAGTTGCAGTGGTAGAGCCTGATGCGGTGGTCTCTGTTTCGGATTTCTTCTTGCGCCGGCTCTTCTTCTTTGTGCCGGTATCGCTTTCGGCAGGATCGGCCGGAGAAGAAGTTGCAGAGGCGGTTTCACTCTGAGACTTCCTGGATTTCTTTTTGGATTTTTTCTCAGGCGCACTGCTGGAGTTATCGGCAGCAGCCGCTGCAGTTTCGGTTGTATCGGACTTTTTGGATTTCTTTTTCGATTTCCGGGGCTTGGAGGTGGTGGTCTGATCTTCGGTTGAAGCCGCTTGCGGAACAGCTACGGCGCTTGCGGTGAAACCAAGCACCAACGCAAGAAACACGATCCAACGCAGATGCGCTTTCATCATAGCTTCCCTCCACAGAGAACTTAAAGCAGCTTACGCGTAGATCCCCCGCTGGCGGATGGTGTACGCGACGCGATCGATCGCCAGCATGTACGACGCGATGCGGTTATTGACGCCGTGGGTCTCGGCATAGCGCACCACATCTTCAAATGCGGTCTTCATGATGTGTTCCAGCTGCTCAATAACCACCGACTCCTTCCAGAAGTAGCCCTGGCGATCCTGCACCCACTCAAAATATGAAGTGGTGACGCCGCCCGCGTTGCATAGGATGTCGGGTATTACGAAAACCTTCTTCTCGGCGAGAATTTCGTCCGCCGCCGCAGTGGTGGGACCGTTTGCGCCTTCCGCAAGAATTCGGCACTTGATTCGGTCCGCATTGCGGCTGGTGATCTGGTTTTCGGTGGCGGCGGGGATAAGAATCTCGCAGTCTGTAACCATCAGCTCCGCGGGGTCGACCGCTTCTGCGTCTTTGAAACCAGTGATACTGCGATTGCGCTGGCGATACTCCCATAAAGCATCCACGTCGATGCCATGCGCGTTGTACAGGCCGCCCTCTACCTCAATAATGCCGATCACCTGGTATCCGGCGTCGGCCATCAGGCGCGCAGCGTTCGATCCCACATTGCCGAAGCCTTGCACGATCACGCGCGAACTCTCGCGCGCCAGGCCCAGCTTCTTTACCGCTTCGTCGCACATGATCATGATGCCGCGGCCGGTGGCTTCGCGGCGGCCGCGCGACCCGCCGATGTTGATCGGCTTTCCGGTAACTACCGCGGTGACGGTTTGCCGCATGTGCATGGAATAGGTGTCCATCATCCAGGCCATGACCTGTTCGTTGGTATTCACGTCGGGCGCGGGAACATCTTTTTCAGGGCCGATGAATTCGACCAGTTCAGCGGTGTAGCGGCGAGTCATGCGTTCCAGTTCACCCATCGACATTTTATGGGGATCGCAAATGACGCCGCCCTTGGCGCCGCCGAACGGAATATTCACCACGGCACATTTCCAGGTCATCCAGCTGGCCAGGGCGCGAACCTCGTCCAGGGTGACATCGGGAGAATAACGAACTCCGCCCTTGGCCGGGCCGCGTGCGATGGAGTGCTGCACACGGAATCCGGTGAAAACTTCCAGCTGGCCATTGTCCATCATGACCGGAATGTGAACGATGATTTCGCGAGTGGGATAACGCAAAACCTTCATAATGCCTTCGTCCAGGTTGAGCTTGTGCGCGGCCAGATCGAAACGCGCCGCTTGCGCCTCCCACGGATTGGTTTCCTCTCCGTAAGAGGGAGTTTTCAACGTCATAGTCTCCATGATGGCTGGCTCCGAAATTGGGTAGTGCCGGACGGCACGGTTTTAGGTCTGAGGACGGACAAGATCAAGAGTATAAGCAGGTTAATACGCGAGGGCAAGAGAACGGGAGAACGTGTTGAGTTCGGGAAAAAGAGTTATGCCGCTTTGGAACCCGGCGACTCCGTCATCGCGCGCTGGTACAACTCGACATAGCGTGAGACCATGCGATCCAGCGAGAAGTTATCGTTCACATATTGCCGCAGCGCCACAGGGTCAAAATGGAGATTTTTGACATGCCTCACAAGCTGCGGAACAGTGCGACAGACGTAGCCGGAAACCCCGTCTCTCACAATTTCCGGAACGGACCCCCCGGGCATTGCCAGAACGGGAGTGCCGCACGCCATGGCTTCGACCATCACCAAGCCAAACGGTTCATTCCATTGGATGGGAAAAAGCATGGCCAATGAATTTCCGAGCAGTTCATTCTTTGCATTGAGATCGGCCAGTCCGATGTACTCGATGAAATTGCCGTCGAGATGCGGCTTGATCTTGGCTTCGAAGTAATCCCGAAAGGCGGGTTGAATGTCGCCGGCAATCTTAAGCGGAATGCCCGAACGCTTGGCAACCTCAATCGCGATGTGGGTGCCTTTGATGGGGGCGATGCGGCCGATAAAGCTCAAATACTGCTGCTTACTTTCAATCAGCTGATATTGATTGACGTCGATGCCGTGGTAAATGACGGTTTTGAGCGCCAGGTCTTCCTGCCTGCATTGGTCATTGCTGATGCAGACGTAGTGAACGTTGGGATATCGCGAATAGAGATCGGTAAGCTGCGGGTGGTGCGGGCCATGCAGGGTGCACACAACAGGCCGGCGGACAAACTGAGTACATGGCAGCGCGATAGCGGACTGGGTGTGGAGAACGTCGCAAGACTCTGCCGAGTCGCGCACCGCCCAGGCCGTATGGTCGAGTTCTTTGAAGGAAGCGAAGTGGTCCTGCTTAATGGGCCACTGCGCGTGTTCATATCGCCAGCGACGTTCTGAGGCTACAGTCGAATCGCCGTTGGTATAGACGACAACCTCAACACCTTTCTTGACCAGACCTTCCGCGAGTTGTCCTACGAACAGTTCCGTTCCGCCATAGTCGGCGGGCGGGACGGAGATAAAAGGCGGAGCTATGAGAGCGACGCGCAAAGAAGTCTCCGTTCTGAGGATGAGGGATTTGACTCTGTAAGTTGCCTAGTCATCGCCGGCGAGCTCCGCTCGCCTGGAAAGCCCAGGGCGGCTGTCGTAATTATGTTGCCTAGAGCACCATCTCCATGCCTTCGGCCGCAGCACGCACTTTAGGATAGTGATCGCGCGCCGCTTTTACGACATGATCGATGCAGGCATCATCGTGATCGGGATCATGGTGAAACAGGATCAGCTCTTTGGCCCCGCTTTCCATAACGACATTGATTGCTTCGCGCCAGTGACTGTGGCCCCAGCCGCGTTTGCGGGCTTCATATTCCTCCGGAAGATATTGCGAGTCATAGACCAGCACGTCAGCGCCGGTAGCCAGTTCGCGAACGTTTTTGTCGAACTGTTCATCGCCGGGTTCGTTGTCGGTCGCGTAAACAAAAATGCCTTCTGGCGTCTCCAGGCGGAATCCCATACAGCCCTGGGGATGGTTCAGCCACATCGATTGCAAGTGAACGCCATCGAGATTGGCGCGGCCCTGCTCAACTTCGAAAAAGCGGCGCTGGGCCTTCATCTCGCTGGCATCCACCGGAAAGTAAGGAGACGCCATCTGATCGTCGATAACTCGCGCCAGGGTCCGGTTCCGGCTGGATGAATGAAACGAAAACTGGTTGCTGGGGTTGTCGTAAAGCGGCGAAAAGAAAGGAATACCCTGAATGTGGTCCCAATGATAATGCGAGACAAGAACGTGCGCCGAAAGCGGCCGTTGCCCAAATTCCTGATGCAAAGCCAGCCCCAGGTTGCGAAAACCGGTGCCGCAATCAAAGATGAAAATGTTGTCGCCAACGCGCACTTCAACACAGGAAGTATTTCCGCCGTAGCGAAGATTTTCAGCTTGTGGAGTAGGCGTTGAGCCGCGCACGCCCCAGAATCGAATGCGCATCTACGCCATCTTGTATGGCACAGCAGAATCCGTCAATTCGTGCTGTGGTTCACCAGCGGTCGCAGGAAGCTCATGCACGCTCATTTTGATTCCATGCTGCGGCCGCAAAGTGATGCTGGGAACTGGTTTTACAAGGTGTCCGGGAAGCAGACGAAAGCTGAATTTAGGTGCGATGGTCGCCAGCACCAGGGCTGCTTCCATCATGGCAAAAGACGCTCCGATGCAAAGACGCGGCCCACCGCCAAAGGGGAAATAAGCGTAGCGCGGAAGCCGCTGAGTTGCACCGTTCAGCCAGCGCGCAGGATCAAACTTGTGAGGATCCGGGAAGTAGCGCTGATCGCGGTGCATGATCCACTGGCTCATCACGATGTTCGAGCCGGCTGGGATTCTGTAGCCGGCAATCTCTACCTCACGCGCGGCTTCACGGGCGACACTCCAGGCTGGTGGATAGAGCCGCATGGTTTCTTTGACCACGGCTTCCGTGAAGCGGAGTTGCGGAAGGTCGCCGAAAGTGGCGGCGCGGCCCTTGAGAACTGCTGCCAGTTCCTGATGCAGTTCGGCCTCAGCGGAACGGTTCTGACTCAGCAGATACCACATCCAGGAGAGCGCGAGGGCGGTCGTCTCATATCCGGCAAGCAGAAAGGTCATGACCTCGTCGCGTAGCTGGCGATCTGACATCTGAGTGCCATCTTCATCGCGAGCGGCAATCAACATGGAGAGCAGATCGCCCGTGTCTTCGCCGCTGGCCCGGCGCTGGCGGATGATGGTGTATACCGTGTCATCCAGCCGGCTGATCGCGCGGCGCATTCGAATCAGGGTTGGGAGGGGCAGGTAGCGGACGATTGGGGGAAGGATCATCCGGATGCCGGAACTGTGCTTCATCAGCAGATTCAGCGCATGTGACACTCGCTGCGTCTGCTCGCCGACTTCCACCCCGAACAAAAGTTTGGCAACGATGCGCAGGGTCAGTTCCATCATGTCCTGATGCAGATCGCGCACCTCGCCATCGCGCCAGGAAGAGACCGCCTCGTGTGAATACTCGGCGATGGTTTTTGCATACATCGCGAGCCGGTCACGATGGAACGCGGGCTGCGAAAGCCGCCTCTGCCGCAACCAACTCGAGCCTTCGTTGGTCAGCAGTCCCTGACCCAGAAACCACCGGCTGTTCTGAATGACCCGATCTTTCAGGAAATCCTGCTGTTGGGTCACCAGCACCCTCTCGATATAGTCGGGATGATTCAGGAAGTAGACGGGAAGCCAGGCAGCGCGGTAATGAAAGATATCGCCATACTCACGCGCCCAGGCTTCGAAGCGTGCCAGAGGATCGGCGCCCGCCAGCGGCATATTGCCGATCAGAAACCGGGGCTTAGGCCCGGGAGGAAACGCGTTGTGGGGCATTCAAGACTCTGCCGAACATTTTACAATCCATGCGCCCGAAATTGCGGCCGCGATTCCATATAATCCAACTCTGATTCAGCTCCAAAAATTGCATGGTGCAACCTGATTTCAGGGAATTCTCACGACTGGCGCGGGGACATACGCTCATTCCGGTGGTGAAGTCGGTCACGGCTGATCTGCTTACGCCGGTTTCTGCGTTTCTGGCGGTGGCTGAAAAAGAACCGTACGCTTTCCTTCTGGAATCGGTCGAGCGCGGAGAACAGATCGGCAGGTACACCTTTCTGGGAGCGCGTCCGTACATGCAGGTTTCGGCGCGCGAAGATCAGGTTCTGATCACAACCCACAAGCACACGGAAGAAACCAGCGGGGGCGCGCTGCGGACAGCAAAGAAGGTGCTGCGCGCGCACAAGCCCGCGACCATAGCCGGACTGCCTCCCTTCACGGCGGGAGCCGTTGGATACTTCGGCTATGACCTGATAAGGCAACTGGAAAAGATCGGCAACCACGCAAAGGCCGATCTCAAACTGCCCGACTCTGTACTGATGTTCTTCGACCGGCTGTTGGCTTTTGATCACCTTCGCCATCAGATCCACATCATTGCCAGTGCAGACGTGCGAGAAGAGAGTCCACGTAAAGCGTACGCCCGGGCCCTGCACGACATTGAAGCTCTGGAGAAGAAACTGTCTACAGGATTGCGCCCTGCGCATTGGCAAACGAATGCAGGTTCGGGCCGGCATAAGATGAGGATCCAGGCAGGAATTTCTCGTCAGAGATTTATGCAGGCGGTCGAGCGGGCTAAGACTTACATCGCAGCCGGAGACGCATTTCAGATTGTGCCCTCGTTGCGCCTGAGCTTTACGCCAAAAGTGTCAGGATTCGACATTTACCGCGCGCTGCGGACCGTGAATCCGTCGCCCTATCTTTATTACTTGCGCATGGGCGAAACCCAGATCATCGGATCGTCCCCCGAAATGCTGGTACGTGCAAGCGGCGCCAGGCTCGAATACAGGCCGATCGCTGGAACTCGCCCCCGTGGCCATGACCAGGCGGAGGACGAGAGACTGGAAAAGGAAATGCTCGCGGACGAAAAAGAACGTGCCGAGCACGTCTGTTTTCCCGCTGGAACCTTAAGCGGGGCGCCCAAAGTCAGAGCGATGCAGATCATCGAAGAACTGGAGCCGACCCGTAGGGGAATTTACGGTGGCTCGGTGCTGTACGCTGACTTTGCGGGGAACCTTGATTCCTGCATCGCCATCCGGACTATGCTGATGGAAGGAGAAAAGGCTTACCTGCAGGTGGGAGCTGGCATCGTAGCGGATTCCGACCCTGCGCGTGAATACGAAGAGTGCATGAACAAAGCAAAGGCAGTGTTGAGGGCAGTCGAGATGGCGAGGGGGAGACTATGAACGCTGCACGCAAATCCTTAACCACGAAGCACACAAAGGTTCACGAAGGAAATCAGATTTCTGACTTTTAGCCGTTGAGGAAGTTTTCTACCAATTTCTTTCCGTGATCTGTCAGCACGCTTTCAGGGTGGAACTGAACTCCTTCGACGGGAAAGTCTCTGTGGCGCAAACCCATGATGGTACGGGAGCCGTCTTTTTCGGTGGTCCACGCACTCACTTCAAGTTCCTCCGGCAAACTGTTCTCGCGCACGATTAGGGAATGGTAACGAGTCGCCGTCATAGGAAACGGCAGGCCGCGGAAGATGGTTTTGTTATCGTGGCAAACTTCACTGGTCTTGCCATGCATCAGGTGCGGCGCCCTGACTATCTCCCCGCCAAAAGCTGCCCCAATCGCCTGATGCCCCAGGCAAACACCAAGCAAGGGCAGTTTTCCAGCGAAGTGCCGTACCACTTCCACGCTGATTCCCGCTTCGTTGGGGGTACAGGGACCGGGCGAAATCACGATCCGTTCGGGCTTCATTGCCTCGATTTCGCCGACCGTGATCTGATCGTTACGGCGAACCTCCACCTTGGCGCCTAATTCCCCCAGATATTGCACCAGGTTATAGGTAAAAGAATCGTAGTTATCGAGCACAAACACCATAAATCACGGATTCCAGATTACAACACTGCAGCAAACATTTCCTTGACACTGCCCGTATAAACGGCCATGCTACAGGCCTTGAACAGCACTATGGCTGATACTGAGCGCGAAAAGCGCGCAACCCGCCGTTTTGCCTTGCGCCTTCCCGTTTCCGTGGTTGCTCCCGGTAACGGTTCGCATGAGCATGCCGCCCAGACGCGTGACGTAAGCGCCCGCGGCATCTGCTTCTACCTGGACTCCGCCATTTCATCCGGATCTTCCATCGAATTCACTTTGACCCTGCCCCCCGAAATTACCCTGACTGAGGCCATTCGCGTCCATTGCAAGGGCAAAGTCGTACGCGTAGATAATACGGAATCGGATGGCAAGGTCGCCGTAGCGGCGGTGATTGACGAGTACGAATTTCTGGCGGAAAGTTAATCTTCGCCATTCCATTCTGTTCTTTTCTGCCGTCCATCGCGGTGGTATGGTTCACGACTAGTGCCTTCTGAACCAGGGGAATCTGTGCAACGCCGCAACCTTGCGCGCATAGTCATGGTGCTTCTGCTCGCAAGCTGTCCTACTCTTGGGGCGCAGGGCCCGCAGCTCAAATCCGATTCCCCACCCGCAAATATCCGATCTCTCAAAGTGGTGGCAGGGCCCCATGGAACCAACATAGAAATTCTTTCCGACCGATATATAAAGCCGGCTATTCAGCAACTGGAAAAACCGCCGCGACTGGTCATCGATCTCAGGAATGCAACTTATATCGCGCAACGAAAGCGGTTTGCTGCAAGCAGCGATCAATTAAGCGCTGTACGGATCGATCAATTCCGAAAGAAGCCACCAGTGGCTCGCATAGTGGTTGACCTGCTTCAGCCGCTTGATTACCGGTTCTCAGCTAAACAGGGGTTGCTGGTAATTTCACTGGAACCGCGAACCACCCAGGATCAACCAACTAAACCAGCTTCGGCTTTTTCGATGACGCGGGGCGTCGAACCCGCTGCCCTGCCGATCATTCCCGGGGCCTCTGGCGCGGTTTTCCTCGCCGGAAAGAAGATCGCTGCCGGAGCCTCAGTTACGGCTGGAGATGACACCGCATTGCTCCGCCTGGGCCGGGGCGGGCAGGTAAGGGTCTGCCCGGGTACCAGCGTTACGGTTACACCTTCGCAAAGTGGGCAGGACTTGATGCTGGCGATGGGAACCGGTGCAGTGGAGGGGCATTACCGGCTGGGAGCGTCGGCTGACTCGATTCTGACGCCCGACTTCCGTATTCTTCTGGCCGGGCCTGGCGACTTTCATTTCGCGGTCAGCGCCGATAATCGCGGCAATACTTGCGTACGTTCATTGCCGGGAAACACGGCTTCACTCATCGTCTCTGAACTGATGGACGCTGGAACGTATCAGGTCAAGCCGCGCGAGAAAGTGTTATTCCGCTCGGGGCACATTAATCTGATGGACATTCCCCAATACGAGGAATGCGGATGCCCTCCGCCGAGCGTGCCCGTACTGCGGACATCCATTCCCGTTGAAGCCAAGCCGGAAGCAGAAATGCCGCAGTCGGTTCGACTGGCTCAGCCGAGCAACGCAAGTGCGAATCAATCCCCTCCATTGCAGCCGCCCGCTCCCTCCATGCCATCTTCCCAGGCAGCCAGTACTTCGCCACCCGAGGTCCAGCCCAATCAGATTCAGGTACGCATCGAAGCACCTATTGTTTACCGGACCCGCTCGACACCTGCTCCCCCGCCCAAACTCGATGGCACGCAAGTGCCTCTCGCGCGTGCGGGCGCAGGTGCGCCCACTCTGATCACCGCACTTCCGCCAGAGCAAAAAGGTGAAGGGAAAGGCGAGAAGCCCCGCCACGGTGTAATGGGCAAAGTGCGGGGCTTCTTTTCCAGTATCTTTCGTTAGGACGGCCGTCAGTACGGCTAGCGGCGTCGCAAATTCTTTGCCAGTGGCGTGACCCGCTCGCGTACCTCGTCCGCTAGTTCGGATCCACGCTCGATTGCTTCTTCCGCGAGGTCGCGGGCCTGTTCCTTGATGTCATCGAACGACTCACGCGCTTCATCGTAACGGCGGCGGAGGTCTTTGCGGAATTGCTTGCCGGTTTTGGGTGCATAAACCATGCCCAATAAGGCGCCGACACCCAGGCCGAGCAAAAGAAAAGTGAGTGCGGTACCGGTGCCACTGCCGCCCTCAGACGCTTCATAGTTGCCATGACGCATAGCTAGTTCCTTTCGTCGATTGAATTCACTATTTTGGATTCCGTTATGTCGATTTTAGCTGTCCGCAAACCGGTTAGTGTGAAGTGCGGGGGGGAAATTCTTCGGCTGGGTTCCCAAACCGGCCCAAGCGCGTGTAAACTGACCAGTTGACTCTCACGTGCGTGCGGAAAATGTGGCCTGCCCGCTTCCGCCCATAACAACTGAATTTTAAAGGAGATTTACCCAGCAATGGCTATCCCTGCCACCCAGCTTCGGCCCGGCATGATCATCAAGCACAACAATGATCTGCACTCCGTGTTCAGTGTCGAGCACCGCACGCCGGGCAACCTGAGAGCATTCATCCAGGCCAAGCTCCGCAATCTGCGCACCGGCGCCATGTTCGAGCATCGTTTCCGTTCGCCCGACCCGATTGAAAGAATCAACGTGGACGAGATCGAGATGGAATATCTTTACAACGACGGTGACGATTACTACTTCATGGATACTTCCAACTACGAGCAGACCCATCTGACTCGCGACACCCTGGGAGATGCGGTGGACTACCTCACGGCAAACCTGCAGATCAAGGTCGAGTTCTTTGACGGTAAAGCGGTTGGCATCGAATTGCCACAGACAGTTGAACTGACCGTCATTGAGACCGAACCAGGGCTGAAGAGCGCAACCGCGTCCAGCGTGACCAAGCCGGCCAAAACCGAGACCGGCCTGGTGGTACAAGTTCCGCCATTTATAAACGAAGGCGAGAAAATCCGGGTGGATACTGCCGAAGGCGTATACCTTTCACGCGCGTAAGCCAGGCAATGAGTTCAAGCGATAAAGAGATTTCCGCCGCCCGCTTCGTTGTCCGCGGGCGTGTGCAGGGTGTGGGCTTTCGCTGGTTCGTGGAACGCGAGGCGCACGCGCTGGGGGTGGCCGGCTGGGTGCGGAACAATGCCGACGGCAGCGTCGAAGTCATGGCACAGGGCACCACCCTCCAACTCTCGGCTTTGAAAAGCAAGTTGAGGCAAGGCCCCCGAGCGGCCCGGGTCGACAACGTGGAAGAGCGCGCGGCAGCACCGAAAGCTGACGCGACTACATTTCGAATCGAAGGAGCCTGGTGATGTCGAATGAAGCTTCCAAGCCGGCCATGAACTGCGAGCCGCTCAAAAAGCTAATCCGCGAAATTCCTGACTTCCCGAAGCCGGGTATCCTGTTTTACGACATCACGACGGTCCTGAAAGACAAGCTGGGATTCGCCACGCTCATCGATGCCCTGGCCGAGCACTACATCGGCAAGAAGCTTGATTTAGTGCTGGGCATGGAGGCGCGCGGTTTTATCTTTGGCCCAGCTCTGGCCTATCGGCTCAATGCCGGATTTGTGCCGGTGCGCAAGCCCGGCAAATTGCCTGCTGCCACATCGCGCGTCGAGTACGCGCTTGAGTACGGTAGCAATTCGTTGGAGATCCACAAAGACGCGTTGGCACAGGGTCAGAAGGTCCTGATCGTTGACGATTTGCTCGC
Organism: Acidobacteriota bacterium; assembly: GCA_003224855.1. Lineage (GTDB taxonomy): Bacteria > Acidobacteriota > Terriglobia > Terriglobales > Acidobacteriaceae > Gp1-AA142. Next base: position 17,293 of record QHZY01000061.1, read on the forward strand.
CACCGGCGGAACGGCTGAAGCGACTGCCAAGCTGGCGAGTGAGTTCGGTGCCGAAATCAGCGGACTGGCGTTCGTCGTCGAACTCGACTTTCTGAAGGGCAGAGAGAAACTCAAAAACTACGACGTATTTTCTCTGCTGCACTACCAGAAATAAGTCATTTGATGATGGAGGCTGGGCGCCCTAGCCCCGGCTAGTCGGGGTTATTCGAATCCCGCAAAGTCAGCGACGCGTTTGTCGCCAGGTAGCTCTTCCTTCTAAACCAATCTTCCATTGCGGATTGCAGCTGATCTAACGGGACCCTCGCGCCAACCTCAATCACGCCGTCGGCTACCGGAAGGGTGTCATCGAAAACGCTCGCATTGGTGAAGCTGCGCATCGAAAAATTATCGAGCCATTTGATCGGGCACGGCTTTTTCTCGCCCGCGTCTTCGTACTCGACGCGAATTTTTCGCGCAAACATTGTTCGATTTAATCACATCGCCCCGGCAACGTTGTTGTTGGATGGCAGGATTCGAATCTGGAAGGGGCTTGTGTTGCTTTACGCGTTCAGGCCTTAAGGCGACGTTCCAGATCTGCAACTTCCTTCTGCAAACCATCCGGAAGATGGCTCCCAAATCGCGCCAAGTGTTCTTTGATGAGCGGCAATTCGGCTTGCCAGCCCTTCAAATCAAAACTCAAGAGCCTGGTCATATCAGCTTCTGAGATGTTCAGGCCTTTCGTATCAATGTCGCCCGGAGAAGGAAGCCTGCCAATGGCGGTCTCACTGGCATGGACTTTGTCTTCGCAACGTTCGAAGATCCACTTCAGCACACGGCTGTTGTCGCCATACCCCGGCCATAGATATCTGCCGTTCTCGTCCTGACGAAACCAGTTGACGTAGAAAATCCTGGGCAGTTTAGCGGCTTCGGCGCTGCGCCCGATCTCCAGCCAGTGCGCGAAATAATCGCCCATGTTGTATCCGCAGAACGGCAGCATGGCCATGGGATCGCGGCGGAGCTGGCCCACTTTGCCGGCCGCAGCAGCTGTCGTTTCACTGCTGGCGGTTGCACCCAGAAATGTTCCGTGCTGCCAGTTGAAAGCTTCCGTCACCAGCGGGACCACCCCGGCGCGCCGGCCGCCGAACAGGATCGCGTCGATGGGAACCCCGTTCGGATCTTCCCACTCTGGTGCCATCACCGGACACTGCCTTGCCGGGGTCGTAAAACGCGCGTTGGGATGCGCCGCAGGGCGCTTAGCTTCAGGACTCCAGGGACGCCGCAGCCAATCAATCAGTTCTGGCGGTTGCTCCACCGTCATTCTTTCCCACCAGATGTCCCCTTCCGGGGTCACTGCGCAATTCGTAAATATGGTGTTGCGCGCAATGGTCGCCATTGCGTTGCGATTCGACTTAAGGCTGGTTCCGGGAGCAACCCCGAAAAATCCATACTCGGGATTTATAGCGTGCAGCCGGCCATCGCTTCCAAACTTCATCCAGGCAATATCGTCGCCTACGGTTTCCACCTTCCAGCCCGGAATGGTGGGAATCAGCATGGCAAGGTTGGTCTTGCCGCACGCCGAAGGAAATGCCCCGGTAATGAATTTCACCGTACCGGACGGGTTTGTAAGTTTCAGGATGAGCATGTGCTCGGCCAGCCAGCCTTCGTCGCGCGCCTGCACCGAAGCAATGCGTAATGCGTGGCACTTCTTTCCGAGTAAAGCGTTGCCGCCGTATCCCGAACCGTAAGACCAGATTTCACGGGTCTCAGGAAAGTGGCAAATGTACTTTTGTTCGGCATTACAAGGCCAGCTGGAATCCTGTTGCGCAGGAGCAAGAGGCGCCCCCACGGAATGCAAACCGCGAACAAATTCGACATCCTCGCCGAGTGCGTCCAGTACGCGCTGCCCCACTCGCGCCATAATATGCATGCTGGCCACAACGTAGGGGCTGTCGGTGATCTCAACCCCGACCTTGGCAATCGGGGAACCGATGGGACCCATGCTGTACGGAATCACGTACATGGTACGGCCTGCCATGGAGCCGGCAAACAGGTGTCTTAGCCTGGCCTTCATGCTTTCCGGCTCTTCCCAATTGTTAGTAGGCCCGGCTTCTTCTTTTGTGCGGGCACAAATAAACGTTCGGTCTTCCACCCGGGCTACATCGGCGGGGTTGGATCTGACGAGAATGCTGTTGGGCCGCTTTTCTGAATTCAGAGGGATCGCAACTCCCGACAAAACCATGACCTGCAACATGTTCTGGTATTCGGCTTCTGAACCGTCGCACCAGTAGACGCGATCCGGTTGGCATAGTTGGGCAGTTTCCTGAACCCATTGGCTCAATCGATTGTTGCGGTTTTCACGGTCGGCTGTTTCAACATCGAGTGTGAGGCTGGACATTAAGAGCATCTCCTCCAACAAACTGGGAGAGCCCCGCCCATTGCGCAAGGCGGAGGCGCAGTAACCCCCACGAGACAAGACCTTCTATTTTCTCTCAACTGTATGCCAGATTCAAAGCCAGGAATTCAGGAGCCTACTGTGGCCGGCTGTTCCTCGTCGGCGGGAGTCAGGGCTGCGGCTTCTTCAGCAACCGCATCCAGATGACGTAAAGTTTCCTCGATGGTGAGTGAGTACATCTCGCGTCCAACCCCCTCGCCGGTTTCAAGCGCGATTTTCAGGTAATGTCCGGCAATGTCAATTGCCAGAGTATCGGTGATGACCAGATCAGAACGCTTTTTGTACTCATCCCAGGCAGGCAAGGGCAGCGCGACCCAGAGTTCGTGACCATCGACCAGAAACTTTATGTCAACCGCGTCCGCATGCCGGGTCGATATGGCTACGATCAGGGACTGATAGAGACAGTGCACCTGCTTTTTGCTCCAGCGATCGGTGGCGCGGAAGTCTTTATACATAAACCAAAAATATACCAGACAGGAAGCATGCGGGAGGGGTTTGCGGGCCGAAGGCCAAAGGTGTTGGGAGAGGCGAGACCGCCCCGGGGCTTCAATGGCGCAATGACTGAACTATGATAGCGGGCAGTGACTACGGCTAATCTCGGCATCCTGCTTTCCGGACGTGGCTCAAACTTCGAAGCGATTGCGAAGAACGTCGCCTCCGGAAAAATTCCCAATGCGCGCATTGCGATCGTAATTTCAAACCGGCACGACGCCGCCGGGCTAGAGACTGCGAGGCACCTTCAGCTCGAAACCTGCATTATTCCCTCCAAGGGAATGCAACGCGAAGAACACGACCGGGAAGTGGTCGCGGCACTGCATGCTCATAACGTTCAACTGGTGTGTCTTGCGGGTTATATGCGCCTGCTTTCACCCTGGTTCGTTCAGCAGTACCCTCGGCAGATTTTGAACATTCATCCGTCACTGCTGCCGGCCTTTCCCGGGCTCGAAGCGCAGGAGCAGGCTTTCGCCTATGGAGTGAAGGTGACGGGCTGCACCGTGCATTTTGTTGACGAGGAACTCGACCACGGCCCGATCATCGTGCAGAAAGCACTGC
>QHZY01000201.1 GCA_003224855.1 Acidobacteriota bacterium
TCACTTCGGGTTTTTTCTCGGCTTTTTTCGTGAACGATATTGTGTGCCTGGTGATGGTGCCATTTATCTTGAGCATCACCCGCCGTCTTCACCTGCAACCCACGCGATACCTGCTGGCGTTGGCAACGGCTTCGAATATCGGAAGCGTGGCTACCATCACCGGCAATCCGCAGAACATGTTGATTGGTTCTTTCTCGGGAATCAGTTACCGCGAATTCATTGGGCATCTGGGGCCGGTGGCCCTGACTGGGTTGTTCCTCGATTGGCTGATTATTCATTTTTTGTTCAGGCGAAAGCAGGATGTCGCGCCGCTCATCGAAAAACAGATTCCATTACCGGAACTGGAACTCTCCCGGCTCACTAAGCCTGGGCTGGTGGTGCTGGCAGTAGTCATTGGATTTTTTGCGGGCGCGCCGCCTGCCATGGTCGCGGCACTGGGGGCGGCCGTCATGCTGATCACGCGCACTCTCGATCCGCGCAAGATTTATCAGCAGGTGGATTGGGGGCTGCTGGTCTTTTTTGTGGGGCTGTTTCTAATCGTGGGCGGCGCGGAAAACACCGGAATCGTGGATAAGCTGCTCCAGGTTGCTGCGCACTGGAACCTGCAGCACATCGCAGTGTTCACGGTTACAACTGCCATTCTCAGCAATATCGTGAGCAATGTTCCGGCAGTGATGCTGCTCAAGTCAGTGGTTTCGGGGTTGCCGAACCAGCAAGCTGCCTGGCTGACGCTGGCCATGGCGTCAACTTTGGCGGGCAATCTCACGGTGACCGGAAGCGTGGCCAACATCATTGTGGTAGAGAGTGCGCGGCCGGAAGTGGAAATCGGCTTTCGGGAATATTTTCGCGCCGGCTTGCCGATCACAGTCGCGACCATGATCGTCGGGTGGGCATGGCTGAGTTGGGTGCGCTGAAATAGGTGGAGGACGGGCGTCCTCGCATAACCTGCTACATCTCCGAAATGGTGGTCCCCACGCGAATTATGCCTTCGCTGAGTATCTGCGCCCTCAATCCCCCACGATGCAGAAAGCTCTTGATCACGGACTTGCCGGTGACCTTTTGCAAATGATCGCACGGTTCGCACAGACGAATGCCGCGCACGCGAACGTCTCCAATGCTGAATTCCTTTCCCACCAGGTGGTTCAGCGGAACGCCGCGCGTAACCACGTTCCGGCGCGCTTCACCGGGCGCGAGTTGCATCTGGTAATCGCGCGCGGCTGCTTCCATAGCCTCAGCCTCGATCAGCGTCAACTCATGATCGGGTTTAGGCTTGGAAAAAGTACCCTGTTGGGTTGCATAGCGATCACCTTCCAGTCCTTTACCCGGCAATGCCCGGATTTCAGCAACTGACCGCGTCGGCTCTACCGCGCGCGCCGCAATGTGAATGGATTCAACTGTTCCTTGCCACATATTTTCTCTCACGCCGTTGATGGAGGACGGGCGTCCTCGCCCGTCCTGCCGACCTGCAGAACAATTACGAGCCCTGCGGTTTTCCCGGGCCACCTTGTTTATGCGCACCACGCTCGACGATCGAAATGCATTCTTCCAGAACATCCAGCGCGACGTCGGCTTCCTCTTTGGTGACCACCAATGGCGGCGCAAGACGAACCGTGCTCGGGCCGGAGCCCAGGTAAAGCACGCCTCGTTCGAAGGCCAGTTCGACAATGCGGTCGCGCTCTGGGCCGGCCTGCTCCTTGGTCTGCTTGTCTTTGACGATCTCGACCCCGAGCATCAGGCCGCGGCCGCGAACATCGCCAACCATGGCGTGCTTCTTCGGCCAATCTTCCATGCGCTTCAGCATGTGCTTGCCGACTTCGTCCGAGTTGCGCGCCAGGTTTTCCTTTTCGATAACATCGAGCGTAGCCAGCGCCGCTGCGATGCACACCGGGTTTCCGCCAAAGGTTGAGGCGTGCGAACCGGGTACCCAGTCCATAATTTCAGCGCGCGTCATGGTCACGCAGAGCGGCATGCCGGATGCGATTCCCTTGGCCACGCACACAATATCGGGCTGCACGCCGGTGTGTTCGATTGCCCACCACTTTCCGGTGCGCGCCATACCCGATTGCACTTCGTCCGCAACCAGCAGAATCCCATGCCTGTCGCAGATACGCCGCAGTTCCTGCATGAAGTTCGCAGGAGCGGGCACGTATCCGCCCTCGCCCTGAATCGGTTCCACGAAAATTGCCGCGACCTCCTCAGGAGGCAATGTCGTTTTGAAGAGCTTGTCTTCGATGAAGCGAGCGCACGCCATCGCATCCTGCTCGCCCTTGCGATACACGTCCGGAAACGGAACATGGGTGACGCCGGGAAGCAGCGGCGCGAAACGGCGCTTCTGCTGCGGTTTGGAAGCGGTGAGCGCGAGTGTGTCCATGGTTCGCCCGTGAAAGGCGCCGAAGAAAGCGATGATGTTCGGCCGCTTAGTGTGGTAACGCGCCAGCTTCAGCGCACACTCCACAGCTTCTGTTCCCGAGTTGCCGTAATAAATTTTATGCGGTCCAGGCATAGGTGCGATTTTCGATAGCCGCTCGGCCAGCGTCACCATGCTTTCGTAGTAGAAGTCGGTGCCCGACATATGAATCAGCTCGCCCGCCTGCTTCTGCACGGCGGCAACTACATGGGGATGACAGTGACCGGTTGAGGTCACCGCGATTCCGGCGGAGAAGTCAAAAAATTCGTTGCCGTCAACGTCGGTAATGACAATGCCGCGTCCGCTCTTCGCAACCAGCGGATAGGAGCGGGTGTAGGAAGGCGAAAGGTACTTTTCGTCCCCGGCCAGAATGCGTTTGCCGTTGGGGCCGGGCAGGGTGGTCTTGATCTTGGGTCCAGCGAGAGTCTGAGTGGTCATGTTGTTCTCCGTATTCACGGTTCTGGGCGTTTGCCAGGGATGGTTGGCTCCGGAAAACCGAAGCAGGTACAGCAATGAACCGGGAGAGAGTGACTAGTCGCCGCTGAAAAGATTCGGGCGCGAACGCGCCGGCAGCACGGCGCGGTACCGGCGCGGGCACACCAGGAACTGCAGCCAGCAAGCAGGCAGATGCGAATTGGGATTCAGGAAATGCATCGCAATCAGCTTTGATTATACCTCGAGGTAAAGGGTAGCGAGAACCAACTAAAACCTTCGGATTCATTCTGCATCCTGCGTCTACTACTCATAGTCTGATACTTACAGTCCCAGATGACCACCACTCAATCAAGCCGCTTTGCGCTGATCCTTGCTTTCGCTCTTGTCTATTTCTTCTGGGGATCAACCTATCTCGCGATTGATATTGCGGTCGAACACATTCCTCCGGCGCTGATGTGTGGAGTGCGGTTCACCATCGCCGGTGCGTTCATGCTGGCCTTCTGCGGATGGCGCGGCAAACGCATTGTTTACTCCGCCACCCAGCTTGCCGAAATGGCAGTTGTCGGCGTGCTGCTGTTGATGGGCGGCAATCTCACCCTTTCGTATGCGGAACGCCATGTGGCATCCGGGTTGGCCGCACTGATTGTTGCCATTACTCCGCTATGGTTTTTGGTCCTGGACAGCCTGCTACTGGGGCATCACCGAATTTCCTCGCGCGGTAAGTGCGGCTTGGCTCTGGGAATTGTGGGGCTGACTGTACTTCTATGGCCCGACTTAAAATCCCCTGGCACGCTCGATCGCGTGCAGCTATGGGCTTCCTTGAGCCTGATTGGCGGATCATTCAGTTGGGCGCTCGGTTCGGTGCTGGCCAAGAAATGGAAGTCGCCGGAAGTCGATGCGTTCTCGGCGACCGCCTGGGAAATGATCTTCGCCGGCTTCGCTAATTTCGCTTTTGCTTTTGCGCGAAGTGAGCAGCTTGAAGTCCAGTGGTCAATCCGCGGCATTTCCTCGGTCGCTTACTTGATCGTCTGCGGCTCCTGGATCGGTTACACCGCCTATATCTGGTTGCTCGGGCATGCGCCGACTTCCAAGGTTTCCACTTACGCTTACGTCAACCCGGTGGTGGCGGTGTTTCTGGGCTGGCTTGTTTTACATGAACCGATAACGGTGTACATTCTCTCAGGCAGTGCAATCGTGGTCGCCTCGGTGGTGCTGGTTACGAGCGCCGAAGTCACTGGCACAGAGCGATTGCAGGAGGTCGCAGCAGCGCCCGTCGACCAGCGCGCGTGATCCCTGACCATGTCCAGCTCGCCTCAAGCGCTTGAATTTCGTCGCCTCTCGCCGACCACAGTGCTGATCGGCCTGAACGCCGCCATGTTCATCGCCATGGTGGTGAGTGGCGTCTCCCTGGTTGAGCCCTCTTCTCTGCAACTGGTTAAGTGGGGCGCGAACTGGCTGCCGCTTTCACTCGGCCCTCAGCCCTGGCGCATGCTGGTGGCGAACTACATTCACATTGGAA
>QHZY01000202.1 GCA_003224855.1 Acidobacteriota bacterium
TCTTCAGAACTGCTTTTATGCAACGCATACGGCTCCTTAGGAAACGAGTTGAAAAATAATGTGAACTACAGCCGTTGAATCCACCGGCTGCCCTTCGTGCAACGCAGGCTTGAACTTGATCTGCTGTGCTGCCCTGACTGCCTGCTCATCCAATCCGTGTCCGAGTCCTTGAATTACGCGGATCACGTGGGCCTGACCGCTGGTGGTAAACAAGACCTCCAGCCGGACCTCGCCATCGATCTTCAGTTCGCGGCCCTCTGCCGTGTAGTCCGGGACGGGCTTGGAGAGAATTTCGACCGGGATCGTAGAGGCCGCACTGGCGACGATTTTCTTCACAGCCGGTGCTGAGCTGAAACCACTAAATCCTGACTGTTGCAGACTGCCGCCTCCGGCACCCGCGTGACTCCCCGCCGGGCCTGCTCCAAACCCGGAGGACGCAACAACGCCGGCATTAGGTCCGCCATATCCATTGCCGCGGCCGGATCCGTTTGGAAGATCAGAAAAACCAGAGGCTGCGATGTTTACCGCGCCTTGAGTATTACGGGCCGCTACTCCATTGGGATCTCCAAACCCGCCCATCTGTACAGCCTCGGCGGGCTTGGTCGTGGTCGGCTTGTCCGCTTTGCCTGCACTGAACGTGTCTGTCGCCATCACCTTGGGCTGCGGCGGCGCGATCGGTAGGTCTGGAATTTTGGCCGCGATCTTCACTTCGGGTGCGGCTACTTCAGGCTGACGAACGATCTTTTCGGCTCTCGGCAGCACAATGGCTGGCGGGACAACTGGCCCGGGAGATTTCAACACCGCTGCCAGGCGCGGAGCTTGATACGCCTTTGGTTGCGGCGCTTCGTATGCAACCAGCGGAGTTGTCGTGTAACGATGGACCTGCTGGACGGTCTGCGGCAGCATGGTGCTGACCGCGAGAAGCCCGGCGATCCCAATCGCCTGGGCGCTCCAGCCTGCGGCAAATGCTTTCCACCGCGATTGCGGCTGCGGCACCGAAGTGAACAACAACGACTCCATTTAACCTTCCTCCATCACCAGCTGCGGGCCAATGCGCTTACAGATTGCCGAACATCAATGGCACAAAATCAGCAACAGGGTCACGACCGCAATCGCGCCTCTGCCAATCGAAAGCCTCGCCAGCAAATGAATAGTTCCGGAGAGGCTTCCAAATCCCAGATACGCCATACCTATCTACCTGCCTTTCGACCTAGAAGATTCCACTCAAACGAGAAATTGGTGAAGAACGTCAGGCCCGAGGCAGACCTGCCCGAGTCAAAACGTTTTTCGTGCGCAAACGACAAGCCGACTTCGGTGTACAGTTCGCGGCGGGGAATCACCGCCTTTACGCCGCCGCCGACCAAGATCTTGTTATCCCAATCAAAACCTTTGGTGTCGCGGAATATGGTGCTTTCTGCATAGGGCACCAGGGAGAAATTTGAAAACTTCCTGGCCACCACTCCCTGCGTGATGTATCCCTGGCCGATAATGTTTCCGCGCTCCACCGGAGAAATGTTTCCGAGTGCGAACCACGAGGATCCCGGGAAACGGCTGTGCTTCTCGGCGGCAGACTGCCATCCGAACCAGTCCTGTAAGTAGAGGACGGGAGCGCTGCTGGTGGTGCCATTAAACCTTTTTTCGTACGCGTACCCCGAGCCGATGCTCACTACTCCATGGCGAAAAGACTTGTTGATCCTGATCCCAAAGCGCGGCTGCGCCTTGTTGTTCCAGTTCAAACCCTGTGTATCAAGCGATAACCCGAGCGCTACGTACGGTGTGACGGTGAGTGAATCGGAGTAAGCGGAGAAAACCGCTGCGTTCTGCTCCATATAGGACTGCAGATAGAAGTTGTTGCGCTCAATCGGGCTCAGGTTGCCGATCGTGGTCCAGCTTTGCCCGGGGAAGCCGAGGGTATCGGCGTAGCTTCCCCGCAAAGCCGGCGCGGCACTCTGCTGCTGCGCGACGGCGGAAGCTGCCAGCGTGACCAGAAGTACGAATTGGGCGAACGGCTTATTCATTTTCGTTCGTTAATACCTTTTGACTGCGAACCACCCATTCACCTGTTTTCGCAGGATCACGGTCTTGCAGAAGCTGTAGATCAGCACCGTGCAATCGACGAAGCGCATCAGGCCGTACAGCGGCGAAAACAGGAAAACGTCCAGCCGGCGGTCGCATGCGGCACAGACCAGCGCCAGCACAGTCAGCAAGAGCCAATCTGCCCCCACTGCGAAAAATGCGAAGTGCGGCATCAGCAGCAACCAGATCGGTACGGTCAGCAGCAGAGTGGCGAAAATCAGCCCTTCGCCCATCAGCAACTTGTATTCCCAGTCGATTTTCTGCAGGCCGCCCCACATTCCATATTTCTGTCCTACCTGCCACGCCCCGGTGTGCCAGCGATACATCTGCTTCACGTAGTCCCGCAGCGCGCGCGGGTCCTGGGTCGAAACGATGGCTTCCGGCTGATACACAATTTTGCCCAGCTTCTTGCGGTGAATCTGGATGGTGCAGTCCATGTCCTCCACGATGGTGTCGTGCGTCCACTCCAGTTGGCGGAAGACGTCGGCGCGGAAACTTGCCGCACAGCCCGGCGTCACCGTAATCACGCCCATGTTGCTCTGCCCGGCTTTGTAGATGGCATGCGACATCCAATACGCCAGGCAGCGATAAGCGGTGAGCCAGTTGTGGGGCGCACTCTTAGCGCGTCCGCACACCGTGGCCACGTCGGCGTCCTTGAAACTGCCGCGAACCACTCGGAAGTAATTGCTGCTGACTTCGGTGTCCGCGTCCATCAGGCAGATATAGTCATAGCGACGAGTAAGCTCCGACACGGTCGCGATCTTGGCCAGGCTATTGGCCTTGCCGAGATTTTTTGGATTACGCATCACGTTCACGTCGAACGCCTTGGCAATTTCGCCGGTGCCATCGCTCGAGCCGTCATCAATCACGTACACATCCAGGGGCAGAACACCTGCATTCAAAATGCTCTTGATGGTCTTGCTGATTCCAAGGTGCTCGTCTTTTGCGGGAAGCAGCACGCAAAGTCTCTTCACCGTGCACCTCGCACCATCAGCTCGTGCTGATCGAATGCGATACGGTACTCACCCTTGGTGTCGGGGCGAATTTCGCGCCCGTTCTGGTAAAGCCGTCTTCCAGGTTCCGCCGTGGCCTTCAGCACTACTCCATTTGGAAAGGGCGAAGGGGCGGCCCAGGTGTACTTCTGCTGCTGGCCGTCGGCTTCCGGCCTGGCTTCTTCCACGATTTTTTGCGCGCGCAGATAGGCAGCTATCTCTCCAAACGGGGCGACCCACAACCCGTTGCTCTCCTGTTCTTTCATGTAGTCGAGGAGCGCAATGAAAGTGTCGGCCGGCATCGGCTCAAAACCGGTGGAGGGATCGCCGATTCCATGGATCTGAATGGTCGTCCATGCGCCCATCGACAGGGCACGATCGATCCATTCGCGATAGACCTCAGCGCCGTAGGACGAGAACACCGCCTGACTTGGCAGGTTGTACCAGTCGGGAATGCTGTCCGCGGTTACATAGAGTAGATTGCCTTCACCACGCCAGCCGCGCGCTGCAAAGTCATATCGCTTTACCCAGTACAGCAGGCCGGGCGACAACTCCGCATAGGGATAAGCGAAAATGCTGACGCTGGTGCTGAAGTTGCTTTCCAGGAATTCCTTGGCATCTTCCACCTGGGTCTCTTCGGTGGCTTTGTTCAGTGTGTTCGCGTGCTCATGAGTCACCGAGTGATTTCCAATTTCATGACCCTGCAGCCGCGCCTTGCGCCAGTCATCGATGCGCGTCAGCTTGGAAATCGATACGAAAAATGTAGCCCTCAGGTGGCGTTTGTTCAGCTCAGGAACTGCGACATCCAACTGGATCGGGCGGGCGTCGTCAAAGGTCAGCGAGATCGCCGCCTTATGGCCGTTCCACGGCAACATCTTGAATGCCGCGGCTTGCGCGTAGCAAGACACCGTCATCAGGCTGCCGAACAGGACCAATTTGGCTAGGCTTGTCATTGCCATCCGCTGGATTGCACTTGCAGTAATGCAACCACGGTTCCAGCGGCAAAAAGGCGCAATCAGCTTGCGCATGGCTGATGCAGGCGGATGCGGCTTTTCGGGCAAGTAGCTGATATTTCAGAAACTTACTGCGATTCGAGACAAGACGCGGCAGCCCGGCTTTGTTACTCAATTGCTG
>QHZY01000203.1 GCA_003224855.1 Acidobacteriota bacterium
AACCGCATTGCGCTCTCGGTGCATGCCATCACCCATTCGCTGGTTACGGCGAAATAGGGTCACGGCGGGCAGGTTACTTTAGGACACTGACCCAAGTAATCTTGTTCGATTTAGTTGCCGCCAGCATACTCATCTCACCTACCACAGAACCTGGGAGACGGGGTTGGGAGTGGGGATTAGGGTCACCGCTGCCAACCCCGAATTATTTTCAGCCATAACTTGGCTGAACCTTAAAACTCCAAACCATCTTTTCCTCTAAAACTCCAAACCATCTTTTCCTCTAGCGAATCCTTTACAATCAGACACTCTGATACTGAGGAGCGTCTCCCATTATGAAAGTTTTCATTGGCTTCTGCGTTGTAGTGTCTCTGGCCATCAGTTCGTTTGCCGCCGAAAGCAAGATGAAGACGGCTGAACGTATTCAGGCTGCCTCCACTGTGCTGGACGAGATTGAGTCCGCGCCTGATCAGCGGATACCTGAAGAAGTTCTGGGATCGGCAGAATGCGTGGCGGTGGTGCCGACCATGTTGAATGGCGGCTTTATCGTGGGTGCCCGTTTTGGACGCGGCGTGGCCAGCTGCCGGACAACCAAGGGCTGGAGCGCTCCTGCTTTCTTCACCATCAAGGGTGGCAGCTTCGGCCTGCAGATCGGCGGACAGGCGATTGACCTGGTGATGCTGATCATGAACGAGCAGGGGATGAAGAATCTGCTATCCAGTCAGTTCAAACTCGGGGCCGATGCCAGTGTCGCCGCCGGTCCGGTCGGCCGGCATGCCGCCGCCGATACCGATTGGAAACTCAAGGCTCAGGTGCTCAGCTACTCGCGTGCGCGCGGCGCATTCGCCGGGCTGGCGTTGAATGGCGCCGTCATCGAGCAGGACAAAGGCAGCACGCGCGAGTTTTACGGACGCATGGTCCCGTTCAATACGTCGCTGAAGGGCACCATCGAAGCGCCGCAAGCGGCATATCCGTTCTTGAGTACGCTGTCAAAGTGGGCGCAGACGGCCTCGGGAACGCCGGCTCCGGCAGCTGCGAACGAAGAGAAGAAGTAGAAAATGCGGGTTGGTATGCTGCATCGTCACGCTTCCCCCTGAATGCGTTATCGGCTTGAATACGCCGTCGCGTGGTTCTTCATCAAGCTCATCGGCCTCATGCCACGGCCACTGGCACGCGCATTCGGCATCGCCCTGGGCAGGGTTGTTTATCTGTTTCACGTAAAGCTGCGGCGGGTGGGAGAACGCAATCTGCAGCTGGCCTTTCCGGAAAAGAGCGTCCGGGAGCGCACCCGCATTCTGAAAGGTGTGTTTACATCCCTCGGCCGACAGTTGGCGGAAGTGTGCCTGTTCCCAACCTACACGCGGGAAAACGTCAGCGAAGTAGTGGTGTACGACGGCTTTGGGAATTTCGAACAGGCCTTACAGCGCGGCAAAGGTGTCTTGTTTCTGACCGCTCATCTAGGCGGATGGGAACTGTCAGCCTTTGCGCATTCGCTTTACGGGCATCCGCTGCACGTGCTTATGCGGTCGCTGGACAATCCCTACATGGACCAGCTCACGCGGGAGTACCGCACCCTGCACGGCAACCGCATGCTCGACAAAGATGAGAACGTTCGCGGGTTGCTGGCTGCCATGCGGGGCGGAGAGACCGCGGGCGTGTTGATGGATACAAACATGACGCCACCGCAAGGCGTGTTCGTGAAGTTCTTTGGGATCGATGCATGCACCGCAAGCGGAGTGGCCCGCATCGCCATGCGCACCAATGCCACCGTGGTGCCTGGATTCACCGTGTGGGACTCGCAGCTTGGCAAGTATCGGCTGCTGTTTGATCCGGCGCTGACTTTGATTCGCACCGGCGACGAGGAAGCGGACATCGTTTCGAACACACAGCTGTTCACTTCGGTAATTGAGGGAAAAATTCGTCAGTATCCGGACCAGTGGTTGTGGGTGCATCGCCGCTGGAAGACCAGGCCGCCCGGAGAGGCGGGATTGTACTGATACCCCGCGCTTTTGCGTCCTTCGCGATCAACTTCGCGCTCTTGCGGTTTATGCTTTTAACACTGGCAGTGGTAGGCGAATCTAGAACCAATCACTGCGGTAGGCGATCCACCAGCTGGCAAACGCAATCGGGATGGTGGCCGCGAGCGCCCACCAGATTGGCAGTAGAAAATCGGCAAGAAGCCCGAGGACTGTGAACGAAGTCCAAAAGATCTTTCGCTCCACCCCTGCATTGTAGCGCTCGTGCTTTCAATTACTGCGGCAAACGTACAAAAAGAACCCATGCCACGGCTGCTTAGTGAAATCGCCGCTCAAACCGGATCGCGGCTGATCGGCCAGAACGCGACGGTCTCTGCAATTGCCAGCGTTCAGTCTGCGAAGGCTGGAGACCTGGTATTCGTTGAGCAGGCCTCACGATTGGATGACGCGTTGCGTTCGGCCGCGGCGGCAATCGTCGGCGGGGAATTCGCGGCCAACCTTTCTTCGACCAAGCCCCTGCTGATTTCCTCGCAGCCCCGGTTGACGTTTGCCCAAGCCGCAGCCCTCATATTCCCTGCGACTACCCCGCCCGTCGGAGTTCATCCCAGCGCGCTGGTCGATCGATCCGCCAGCATCGGTAAAAATGTCAGCATTGCTGAACTGGCAGTAATCGGCAGAAACGTCCAGATCGGAGACAACACTTTCATTGGAGCCGGTTGTGTGCTGTCGGCGGGAGTGAAAATCGGCAGCAACTGTCGCATCTATCCGAAGGTCACGATCTACTCGTCTACAACCATCGGCAACTGGGTGGTCATTCATGCCGGTGCGGTGCTGGGCAGCGACGGCTTTGGTTATGTGCGCGATGAACAGACCGGCCGCTATTTTCCCTTTCCCCAGGTCGGGCGTCTTGAAATCGAAGATCAGGTTGAGATCGGCGCTAACTCCACCGTGGATCGTGGCGCGCTTGATGGGACCATCATTCGCCGGGGCACGAAAATCGATAATCTGGTGCACGTTGGCCATAATGTAGAGATTGGCGAAGATGTGGTCATTGCGGCGCAGACCGGCATCTCCGGCAGCGCGCTGATCGAGAAAAACGCAATTTTGGGTGGACAGGTGGGCATCGCTGACCATGTTCGGATTGAAGAAGGCGCCATCCTGGGAGCGCAAAGCGGCATCCCATCCAACAAGGTGATTCGCGGCAAAGGCGTGGTTTTCTGGGGCACGCCGGCGCGCCCCATCCGCGAATACCTCAAACAGCTGGCGCTACTTTCGACGCTGGCAAAGAACAAGTAGCTTCTCCATGGCCACCATCGTTATCGGCGGGCACTCGCGCAACGTGGGCAAGACCAGCGTAGTCGCTGGATTAATTTCTGCGCTGCCCAATCACCAATGGAGTGCTTTTAAAATAACGCAATACGGGCATGGGATTTGCTCGCAGAATGGCGCTGCTTGCGACTGCGCCTGCGCCGATCACTCCTGGGCAGTAAGCGAAGAGCGCGACCGCTCAGGAGAATCCGACACTTCCAGATTCCTGGTTGCCGGTGCGGTGCGTTCCTGGTGGGTCCGCACCGAGCAGGGAAGGCTTGCAGAAGCCATGCCGCTGGTGCGAGAAAAAATTGCGCAGGCTTCGAACGCGATTATCGAATCCAACAGTGTGATGGAATTTTTGAAGCCCAATCTGTATCTGACGGTACTGGATTCTGACACCACGGACGTGACCTCTCCCATGCCTTGGCATATTTCCAGGACACGTATGAGGCGTGATAGAGATGCAACAGCAATCCCTCTTTTCCGTCCAGAAATCCCAAACGAAAAAAATAGTTGTAGATGAACGTTGCCGCCGGCCGGAGAACGATGTTGCTGAAGCTGAATGCGCCGTGGCCCTTTGCTGCCGCCATCTCAGCGCCGAGTGAAGAATAGCGGTTCATGTGCTCGATATAGCTGGAAAGCGTTGGATACGAGTAGTGCAGCAAATGGCCGGGCAAATGGCCGTAAGCAATGGGCAGGCCTTTCGCGGGAGGCAGGACTTCAATCGTTTCGTGAACAGGTGTGTGCTTGAATTGCGCTGCGCCGCGCCGAAACAACCTGAGTTTGTCATCAGGCCAGAAGCCGCCGTGCCTGGTCCAGCGCCCGAGAAAGTAGTTCCGCCGGGGAATCCAATAGGCAACTGCAGACCGCGGCTGTGGTGCGCCTGGAGCGGAGTCCGCCAGCACTTGCTCGATGTCTTCGGCCAGCTCGTTACTCAGTTCTTCGTCCGCGTCGAGGCTCAAGACCCATTCGCCGCTCGCCTTCGCGAGCGCGGAATTCTTTTGAGCTGCGAACCCTTTCCATTCTTCCGAAAAAACTCTGGCGCCCAATGACTGCGCAATTTCCAGAGTGCGGTCCGTTGAACCGGAATCAACAACAATGATTTCACCGCGACCCTGCTGCACCAGCGGCGCTACGCTTTGCAGCGTGCGAGCGATGTTTGCTTCCTCGTTGAATGTGATCAGCACAACCGAGAGCAGCACGAGGAAAGAATAAACCGCGGCGCGAAAACAGCAAATTGCGTGCTGAGATGCGCTTAGTCGGCCAAAGAAAAGCCCCGCTCAAACGCCGAGCGGGGCAGGGAACTATGTTATCGGTTCTGCGGCGGTGGTGCTTGCGGCTGCTCCGATGGCGGAGGCTGCTGCGGCTGTTCAGGCGGTTGAGGTTGCTGTTGAGGATTCTGCACTGCCGGTTCCACCCCGTAGGCTGCGCCTTGCGGACGCGGCTGCACGTAAGGAATATTCGGCATGTGATTTACCTGGCCATGCTCGGCGTCAGAAATCATAATGCCGGAATGATCCAGCAGAAGGCCGGTGGCACGATCAAGTTCCACTTGTGCTTTTTCGTATGCTGCCATGGCGGAGAGCAGGGTTGATTCGGCCTGCGCCAGGGTAGTGCGATTCTGCAAAACCAGTGTGGTGGTCGAGGCGCCCAGGGCGTACTTCTTCTGCTCGGCAGCGAGCGATTGCTTGCCCAACTCCACGGCCGCCTGCGCCGACTCCACGGCCGCCCGATTCTGTTGCACTGCGAACTGAGCGTTGCGGACTTCGATGCGAACCTGGTTTTCGATCTGCTGCAAGCGCATCTGCGCCTGGCGATATTCGATTTCGGAACGAATCTGCGTAGCTTGTGAAGTGCGATTGCGAAGTGGGATGGTAAGGCTCAGTCCAACTCCTTTGTCGGGAGCAGTGGAGTCAATCAACTGGTTCAGTGTGGAACCGTAGCTGACAGCCGTGCCGCTGCGAAACGCCGGTGGTGCGTTCGCCGGGTCAAAACAGAATTGTGAGTTAGTCCCATTACAAAGAGGCACACTCGGATTAACCGCTCCCCCCACCCCGGAGCCCCCGTAGTAAGCGAAAAGATCGAGAGACGGCAGCAGCAGATTGCGGATTGCTCTCTTGCTGATTTCCTGGTTCGCCAGCGTAATGCGTGCTTCCGCAAGCTCGGCGCGATGGTTCAGAGCGTCGTTAACCAGGTTCTCTGTCGGGGTCACGGGCTCCTGGGCGGGCAACTGAATCGCTGAAGTAGGTACTACTTCGGCATCGGCCAGGCGAGCATCCACCAGCGTGCGGCTCAAAGCGTTCTTCATGAGCAATTGCTGCAGTTGAAGGTTGGTCTGCGCAACCGTAAGTTGCTGCATATCGCCCGCGACTGTGCTCTGCGCCCGCACCACTTCGATAGGCGCCAGAGTGCCGATTTCTACCTGTTTCTTGGTGTCGGAGAGTGTCTTCTGAGCGAATGCCAGCGACTCCTGCTGGACGCGGACGTTTTCATAGGCGTACACCAGGTCCCAATAGATGTTTTCAATCTGATCGACTGTGGTGATTACCTGCAGGCGAAACGCGACGTCTGAGCTCTCCCGGTTATTCTTTGCGATCTCAATGAATCGCGTGTTGGGCGCAAAACCGAAACCTTGCAGGATATGTTGTGTAAGCCGAGCCTGAAAATTAGAGGTCAGACTTGGGCTGAGCGTCGAGAACAAGCTGTTGGTGGTTATTCTTGAGTTGTTAAATCCAACGCTCAGATTTGTTCCCCAGTGGAATCCCTGGTTGTATGCGAAATCTGCGGTGGTGGAATTCTGAGTTACGATTGGAGCTCCGCCGAACAGATTGACTGACTGCGTGTTGGCATGATCGAACTGTAGCGATCCCGTCAGAACCGGGTCAAAGCTGGTGATCGTCGGGCCACTGCCCAGGGTTGAAAACACAATACCCGAAGCTCCGGTACCGGCGCCCGCCGTTCCGCTGACGCTGGTTCCTCCAGGACCCGAACCGATCGTGCCGCCCAGGCCACCCGGGGTGCCGCCCGGTGTACCTTGCAGCAAACCCAGGCTGACGCCCAAAGTGTTCGCGCCAGCTTTGGCGCGCAGAACGTCAGTGTCGGCAATTCCAAGATTAAAGCGCTGAATCGCGATATCAAGATTGTTCTCGAGCGCCAGCGCAACTGCGTCGTTCATGGAAAGGTACAGCTTCCCGTTTTGCAGCAGGGTTTCCATCCGCGGAGTGTTGCTCAGGTCAATCGGCGGCAATCTTTTGGGCGAATAAGGCCCAATCGGATTAGGAAAATGGGAGCGTGGCTTGGTGTAGTCTTCCAACACGAAATGCTGCGGTTTAGGGGCAGGCGGCGCTTGGGCCGGTGCCGGCTGCGCCTGCTGGGCCATAAGATTTCCCCCTAGAACAGCTACCAGGGTCAGAGCTACTCCTGCCCGGAAAATGGGCTGCAGATGCGAAAAAACCATTCTTCCCTCTCCGTTGGTAGAACTATGAAGATAGCCAGCTGAATCACTGCCTGATACGAAATTTTGCGGCGCGAGGTTCAATTTTTGCTCGGAGAACCCGCCATTCCGAGTACCCGGGAATCAAACAGTATATCGAATGCGTTCCGCCAGCATGCTGACCCGGCCGCCCAAATCCGGTAAATGTTTGTAAACTCGTAAATCGGTTGGATGTAAGGCAGCACGGAAACGACTCCAAACATGTTGCTCCGCCACATCAAGCTGACGCTCGCTTACGACGGCACTGATTTTCTGGGGTGGCAAATTCAGCCGGCAGGCCCGACCATTCAAGGCGCGCTGGCCACAGCCATTGGACGAGTTACCGGGGAAAACGTTTTGCCGCAAGGCTCCGGCCGCACCGACGCCGGTGTGCATGCGCTGGGCCAGGTTGCAAGTTTCACCACATCGTCGCCCATTCCCGTGGCAAACCTGGCAGGGGCCTTGAATGACGTTCTTCCGCGGGCGATCCGCACCATCGAAGTCAGCGAAGCGCCGGCGGAGTTTCATCCGCGGAAATCAGCCCGCGCAAAAATCTACCGCTATCGAATTCTGCGCAGCGATATTTGTTCGCCATTCCTGGCGCGATACGTGTGGCATTATCCTTATCCGTTGAATGAGCAAGCCATGAGTATTGCCGCGGGCCAGGTTGTTGGTGAGCACGATTTCACTTCCTTTGCGGCGGTCGATCCAGAACGCAGCCAGCCCGGCGACTCCCACTCGAATGTGCGCACGATTTTTAGCTCACAATGGTCGCGCCAGGGAGATGAACTCGTTTACCAGTTGCGCGGCAACGGGTTTCTTCATCACATGGTTCGCAATCTAGTGGGAACGTTCATTCTGGTAGGCAAAGAAACCTTGCAGCCCGAACATATCGGGCGCATTTTGGAGGCAAGAGAACGCTCTGCAGCAGGAGCGACCGCGCCGGCGCGCGGGCTTTACCTGGTGAATGTCGAGTATTGAAAGTTTTGGAGATCTGATGTGAAACTTGGTCTGAGATGATCGTTGAATCGCAAGTTGCAACCGGACGGATA
>QHZY01000204.1 GCA_003224855.1 Acidobacteriota bacterium
CGGGTTTTTGTGTTGAGCAGCCTCCCGCAGAAAAATGAGCCAAGGCGAAAGAAGGACGGGGCAGCGCTGCTTAGTTTCGAGAAGTCGAAATTGGGCTTGGATACCGACTCTCGGTCGTCATCGAAGCACAGCTCAATGGTACACGAACGCCAACTAGGACACCAAGAACTGAGAGAAACCGTTAATATGGTCGGGGAGAATAGAATTGTTCGACAGGTGGTCGAGCCCTTAACCTTGAAGCAATTGAAGACTAGGAATACGACGTCTGATCCCTGTCAGCAATTCAAAATCCTGGTCGTCGATGATTCGCCGATCTATCGCAAGCTCGTCCAGCAGTCTCTCTCCCACGAACCGTATCCCATAATTTTTGCGAAAAACGGTCGCGAGGCGCTTGATTGCTTCGCCGCGCATCAACCGGATGTTGTCATCACAGACTGGACAATGCCGGACGTTACTGGTCTTGAGTTGTGCCAATCAATACGACGGGACTTTGGTCAGTCCTACTCTTATTTGATCCTTCTTACCAGCCATACGAACAAAGAACAAGTGATCGAGGGGCTGGCAGCCGGAGCAGATGACTATCTCACGAAGCCCTTCCATCCGGGTGAACTCGTCGCGCGTGTGGGAGTCGGCCGGCGGATCATTGATCTCCATCGTCAAGTAGAGGCCAAGAACCGTCAACTGGAAGAACTCGCGCTGACAGATTCCCTGACCGGCCTCCATAACCGTCGCGCGATTGATCTTTGGGTGAGTAGCCAATTGAGTGCGGCCGCAAGACACGACTTCTCCATTTGGGTGGCCATGGCCGATCTGGATCACTTCAAGCGAGTTAACGATACCTACGGACATGATGCGGGCGATACCGTTCTTAAGTACTTTGCTGAGATTCTCAAGGCAAACACTCGCAAGGCCAATGTTTGTGGCCGGCTGGGCGGAGAAGAATTCCTCATGATCCTAACCCACGGCGACAAGGAACAGGTCAGCATTGCCATTGAACGTGTCCGCAACGCCTTTGAGACAGGAAAATTCAAGTTTGGTGACCACATGATTCGGGCGACGGCGAGCTTCGGGGTTGCGGGCTTCCGGGGACCCAAACCCCCGGAATTTAACACGCTACTTGCTCGCGCCGATGCCGCGCTGTACTCGGCGAAGCACCAAGGACGCAATCGGGTCGAATTTGGGTAGTGCCCAGTCGAAATTTATGGTGTTCGTGTTTCGCGGGCTCTTTAATCGATGATCCTTGCACGCTAGGGGTATGTCAATACCTTCGATCAATTCCGTGAATTGGCCGCCCAGGAACTAAAGATCCTCGGTGAGTGGATCCAGATTCTCGATACCTGAATGTCTCATTGCCAACGCGCTGCCGTCGGCCAGCGAATTGGCATTGGTGATATAAGGCTTCCTAATTTTCTTGTCAGTGATCGCCATAGCCATGCCAAGCCAGATCGCATTGTCTGAGAATGGCTCGTCGTCCTAGACTAGCCGCGCTGTAGCGGAATGGCGCCTCTAGGACAGGCCAATCTGCTTGCCTCTACCTGTCGTTTGGATCCCAATGAGTGAGCTTGCCGACAAACTTTGCGCATGCGAGGGACCGCTGAATGCCACTATCGCCGCGATTGCGAGAGCTGCTATTCATAGTTGTCACGGCATACGTTCCTCCAACTAAGCGGAAAAGTATTGTGTTTAGTCGCCTGGTTTCCAATTTGATGAGATGCTACGTTCTCGAAGATCTGCTGCTCGCCTCAGTTTTCTTCAACTCAATCAATTGCTGCTACCTGAAGCCAACGTTAAACCCTCAATGGATCCGCCTACCAACCAGAAGCACAGGCGACGCATCTTAACCTCTGAGTTCACACTATGAAGTATTTGGTATTTCTCTTCGTTGGCGCATTAACGCTAATTGGCTGTGGTGCTGGGCATGCCAACCTAACCAGCATTACTGTTAGTCCCCAATCGGCTACCACCACAAGCAGCCCTCAGGGCCAGGTCGGCTACACCGCGACGGGTAATTTTCAGAATGGCAAGAGTCGGGAACTCTCGCAGGTGGACGGTCTTTCCTGGAAAACCTCGCCGACCAGCACAGGGACCGTCGCGGCGACTATTGGATCCACCGGCGAGGTGACCTGTTCAGCACCAGGTAGTGTGACCGTCACCGCGAGTGCTCCGCAAAACTTACAGTTCACTGTGAGCAACGGAGTGCAGAACACGTCAGCTACGGTTACGGGTACGGCCGCACTGATCTGTCAGTGATTGGACTGGGCTCGCTTTGAAAAACTTCGTCGCTACAATAGGGCGTCACTGCCCACATCTACCAAACCGACATGGGAAGACTGACGATTGGGGCAAGGCTTACTATGTGGGCTAATAGAATTGTTCTTCAAGGCGTGCTGCTCACAATTGTCCTCAATCTATCCTGTGTAAGCTTCAGAGACGTGTCCCAAGCGGTGTCCGCAGACATCTGCGGTTGTGCGCCCCTGGAACCAGATGCCGCAGATTACCGCCACGCTGCCAAGCATGTCGCCCTACCTGATGGTGTTCCTCAAGAGATCGACATAACGACCATTTTTTCTTGGCCTGAAGACTCCATCCCTCTTCCTATCGATCAGCCTCGGACAGGCCGCGAACTACAGTTGGTCCATGTTGCGCTCGCTTTTCTACAAAATGCGTCTATCAACCCGGGAGATTGTGACGTTCACATGGAACTCTCCGCGGTGGCTGACAAAAAAGCCCCGAGAGTAGTGGTCGAAACTCCCGTTGATGCCGAGTACTGTAGCGCACGACAGAGCTTACAGTCGCAACTAAAGAAGAACGGTTTCCAACTTGATATCCAACACGGCGGAGAGATACCTCAACCGCTCCGGGTCACTGTGCTTGGATTGCCCTTCGAGGATTTCGAACATGGTCGTGGCAGCGCCCAAGTCTCCACACTCTGGGAAATTCACCCGGCCAAGGTCACGACGGAATGAGCCAAGCTCGCGAAGACAGTTTTAAAAACAAGCCGTTCAATTCTAATCCTCGCAGAAAGTATGATGACCGCGACCACGGCTATCGCCGAGAATACTGAATTCCAGTACTTGCACCCTCCCGAGGGCTGCCTAATCCGGTCGCGTTGGCAAAAGGGGACTTCAACAACGACGGCAAGCTGGATCTGGCTACTTTTCAAGCTGGAGACCCCGGTCCGCCGACTACAGGTGCAATGAGCGTTCTTTTGGGTGAAGGTGACGGCGCGTTTCAGCCCCCGAACGTTACGAAATTGGACGTAGCGACAGACATTGTTGTGGCCGACTTCAATCTAGATCACAAGGCGGACGTTGCTATTGCTGATTTGGACAGCTCTGGAAAGATCAGAATTCTTATTCTGATCGGAAACGGCGACGGGACATTCCAGTCAGCGAAACAGGAGGCCACACTGCAGAGCACGGTCTCGGCCGGGGGGGATTTCAGATATCTCGTGGCCGCAGATTTCAACAGTGATGCCAAGCCCGATCTGGGGGTTGACGATTCGGGAGGAGTCAGGATTCTGCTGGGCGCCGGCGACGGCACGTTTCAGTTGGAGCCGCTCGCCGCAATAAGCAGCGGGTTCAGCGTGTGGAACGTCGATGGAGCCGCGGACATCAATAGGGACGGCAAAGTGGACCTGGTGGTGCACACCATGCAATTTTCCCAGAGCGGCGGATCGGAAGGTCCCAGGAGCAGGACAGATCACATCAGCTTGTTTCTAGGAAATCGCGACGGCACACTGCAATCGGAAAGGGATCGTAGCGCACTCCGCATCGAGCAAGGCTAGCGTCTTTGCGCACGCGGTTGGCGCGATGCATTGAGGGCAGCCCAAGCAGCGCACAAAGCCTTGCCCGATGCACCCACAAATTTCTT
>QHZY01000205.1 GCA_003224855.1 Acidobacteriota bacterium
CGGCATCACCAACGAGACCAATCCAAGCAGCGGAAAATCTGACGGACAAATTACGCCCACATTTCCAATCGGCTCATACATGGCGATTGCAATATTGCGAAACGGTGGGTTGTGCACTGCGCCGTCGAATTTGTCGGCCCATGCAGCGTAAGAAAAGATCCGCTGGACGCTCAGTTCAACTTCTTTGATTGCCTGCTCCGGTCCTACTGCGGCCGCCAGCCGCCGCGTAATCTCATCGCTTCGCTGAGAAAGATTCTCGGCCACGTAATAAAGAACCTGCGCGCGGTTATGGGCGGTCGCCTTGGACCACGAAACAGCCTTGCGGGCCGCTTCCACCGCGTTGCGAATGTCTTTGCGATTACCGAGCGGCGCTTCGCCCAGCAACTCGCCATTTTTGCCGTGTACCTCAAAGCTGTAACCTGAATCCGGGCGCGCCTGCTTGCCGCCGATGTAAAGCTTGACCGTGCGATCGATCGCCGGCAGGGAAGCCTCTTCACTCGGCTGTACCGGTTGCACAGGAGGCAGTGGCGGCGCATTCTTGAACCACTTCGGCTCAAGATATTCGAGCATCCCTTCACGTCCGCCCTCGCGCCCGTAACCGCTCTCGCGATATCCTCCGAAGCCGCAGGACGCGTCAAACAGGTTGGTGCAATTTACCCAGACCACTCCTGCTTTCAGTTGCGCGGCCACGTGCAGGGCAACATTGATGCTTTCGCTCCACACGCAGGCAGCAAGTCCGTATACGGTATTGTTCGCGAGCTCCACTGCTTCGCTTGGGGTGCGGAAAGTCATTGCCGCCAGCACCGGTCCAAAGATTTCCTGCTGCGCCACAATCGAAGTCGGGTGCACGTTGCTCAGCAGCGTCGGCGGAAAATACAGCCCCTGCGACGGCATTTCAATTTGCGGTTGCCAGCAGGTTGCGCCTTCGGCGATGCCCTGATCGACCAGCCGATGGATGCGGTCGAGCTGCACGCGCGCCACAATCGCGCCAATGTCGATCGCTTTATCGAGTGGCGGGCCCGCCCGTAAAGTGCTCATGCGGTCGCGAATTTTCGAGGTCAATGCATCGGCAATACTCTCCTGCATCAGAAGGCGCGATCCCGCGCAGCACACCTGGCCCTGGTTGAACCAGATGCCATCCACCAATCCTTCAACCGCGCTGTCGAGATCGGCGTCCTCAAAAATGATGAAAGGAGACTTTCCCCCGAGTTCGAGTGACAGGCGCTTATGACTATTCGCCGTTGCGCTGCGGATCGCACGTCCAACTTCAGTCGAGCCGGTAAATGCAATTTTGTCCACATCTGGATGTTTGACCAGCGCCTCGCCCGTTGAACCGTCTCCGGTGATGATGTTCACTACCCCATCCGGCAAGCCAATCTCATGGCAGATCTCAGCGAAGGCAAGCGCGGTCAGCGGAGTGAACTCCGCCGGCTTAAGAACAACTGTGTTGCCGGCCGCCAGTGCGGGCGCGATCTTCCAGGCCAGCATCAGGAGTGGAAAATTCCAGGGGATGATCTGGCCGACCACGCCGCAAGCGATGTAATCAGGAAATTCCTGCGGCAATAGTTGCGCCCAGCCAGCGTGATGATAAAAATGACGCGCGACCAGCGGGATATCAATGTCACGGCTCTCACGGATCGGCTTGCCGTTGTCCATGGTCTCCAGAACCGCAAGCCGCCGAGAATGCTTCTGTACCTGCCGCGCCAGCGCATACAGAAATCGCGCACGCGCATGTTGTGTCAGTGCCTGCCACTTTGGAAACGCAGCGCGTGCAGCCTTCACTGCCGCATCAACGTCTGCAGCCGTTCCCTGGGCGACGCCGGCCAGCTTCTCTCCGGTCGATGGATCGTTCGTGTCGAAATACTGACCAGCAATCGGCTGCGCCCATACTCCGCCGATAAAATGCCCAAATCGGCGCGTGTGCTTATCCAGCCACGACAGCGCCTCTTTAGGCTCCTCGGGCGCCGGCCCGTATGCCATCGAGACGAATTTGTCAGCAATACTCATTTGATTGGAAGACGGGCGCTCTCGCCTGTTACAAATCGCTATTTACGCAATCGGATGCCTGTACTCCGCCGAATACCTTCCGGTTGCGTAATGCTCCAGCTGCCGCTCAATATCATTCAGCAGGGAACTGACGCCTAAACGAAAGAGCGGCGCCTTCATCCAGGGCAGGCCCAGCTCTTCTTTCATCAGTGACAGCCATTCCAGGGACTGCTTCGCCGTGCGAATGCCCCCCGCTGGCTTGAATCCTACCGCCATGCCCGTCTCCTGCGCGTACTCACGGATGGCGCGTGTCATCACGAAACCCACCGGCAGCGTGGCGTTCACGCTTTCTTTGCCGGTCGAAGTCTTAATGAAATCCGCGCCCGCCATCATCGCCACCAGGCTGGCGCGCGCCACGTTGCGCAGCGTCATCAGATCTCCGGTGCCGAGAATCACCTTCATGTGCGCCGCTCCGCACGCCTGCTTGAACTCTGCAATCTCATCGTAAAGCTGCTGCCAGCGCCCTCCAAAGACATGAGCACGAGTGATGACTATATCAATCTCATGCGCACCGGCCGCCACCGATCTTCGAATCTCGGCAACTCGCTCCTGCAGTGGAGAAAGCCCCGCCGGGAAGCCGGTCGAAACCGCCGCCACATGAATATTTGTTCCTTCCAGCGCATGCCGCGCGGTTTCCACGAATGTGTGATAAACGCAAACCGCTGCGACCTGAATGCCTAGCCTTTCAATGCCAAGCTTTTTCACCAACTCATGCTGGATGGGATTGCGCGCCTTGGCGCACAGCCTGCGGACGCGTTCATCGGTGTCGTCACCCGAGAGCGTTGTCAAATCCATGCAGGTGATTGCCCGCAGCAACCATGCCGCCTGCCACTCTTTCTTTACCGTTCGCCGCAGCGCATGGCTTTGCGCACGCCGCTCCACCGCGCTGGTATTCACCCGCGCCTGTCGAACCCAATCGAGGTTCAAAGGGATGCCGTTGTTTGAAAGCAGAGGCTTACCGTTCAGGCTCGCGAGAGCGGAACTCGGGTCAGGTTGCGCCAGGCCTCTGGTTGAAACATTTGTTTTCTTTTCCACTGTCATTTCGATGTCTTGAGGCCGACTTACGATTCGTTACCGTGGTGCGCTTAACCGCGAGCCATTGTATTCCTTCGTATAGCTTTTGTGTCCTGGGTAGCGCCGTGCACAGGAAGCGAAATACCTTGACACTCACCGCCTTCGGCTTTAGCCTACGTCGCTATTAAAAAATGACAACTACCCGTCACGCAAGTCGTCCCGGCTTTCGTACGCTGACCGCAGTTTTCTCTTTCTTATTGCTGGCTCTCCCCGCTTGGGCTGCTCCCAAAAAGATCATTTTCGATACCGACCCCGGCACTGACGACGCTATGGCTCTGATCCTGGCGCTCAACTCGCCCGAGCTCGACCTGCGCGCCATCACGATTGTGCCTGGCAATGTTACTGCGCAGATGGGACTTGAAAACGCACTGAAGATGGTCTCGCTCGCGAACCGCTGCGATATTCCAGTCGCTGCCGGCGCCCAGCACCCGCTGTTTCAGAAGCTCGTTACAGCTGAATTCTGGCATGGCAAAAATGGCCTGGGCGATGTCGAGCTGCCTGCCAGCAAATGCAAAGTCGACTCTCGCTACGCGGCTGATCTGATTATTGAGCTCATTCATGAGTCGCCGCACGAGATCACGCTGGTGCCGGTCGGGCCGCTTACCAACATCGCACTCGCTCTTGAGAAAGATCCTTCCATCGTTCCGCTGGTCAAAGAAGTCGTTCTGATGGGAGGTTCCATCTCCGGCGGTAACGTGAACGCTGCCGCCGAAGCCAATATTTATAACGATCCCGAAGCGGCGCAAATAGTATTTCAGGCCGGCTGGCCGTTGACCATGGTCGGATTGGAAGTCGGCGACAAAGCGTTGCTCACGCAGAAATACCTCGATCAGATTGGCCAGACTCACGGCCCGATCAACGATTTTATGTACGCCGTGGTCAAGCATCTGGTCGATCTGTCAGCCAGGTTCGGATCGCTCGGTACGCCCATGTATGATCCTTCCGCCGTTGCCGTCGCCGTTGACTCGTCTCTAGTCAGAACCAAAGACATGCACGTAGACGTGGAGACGCGTGGCGAATTCACGCGCGGCGAAACTGTAGCCAATCG
>QHZY01000062.1 GCA_003224855.1 Acidobacteriota bacterium
CGAAACCTTCATCCCGGAGCCGGGAATTGCGCCGAACAGGTAGGGAATGACGTAGAACAATGTAAAGGGCGTAATGGCCAGGATGGTGCCGCGAGTTACCCACTTCAGCTGCTGCCTCAGGATGGGGGTAGCGGCGCGGCGGTAGCTGTCCCAGAGAATTGCGGCCGCGCCTGCAAAAAAGAGCGCCAGGTAGCCCATCTGAAGACGATCCAGGTTCCACAGCACCCGTTCGCTGGCGCGGGCAAACTCAACGGCAGCGATGTGCAGGCCCAGTAACAAGCATCCTGGGAGGTAGATCAGCCCAATGATCCATGAGTTCTTGCGCAGGAATTCCCGTTTTTGGGGAAAGCTGAGTACGAAATGCAGGAAAAGGGCGGGCTGCAACAACCAGGCAACTACATTGCCCCAATAAATCGTCCAGTCGAAGGCGTTCAGCTTTCCGGTGTATTTGAAGGCGTAGAAAACGAATGAAACCAGGCAGAAGATATAAAAGTGAGTGGAACCGGGGGCGGTCCAGCGGCGTAGCAGGACATAAATTCCGATGCAGAGATAAATCAGCGCGATCAGGCGCAGCCAGGAGTTTAGAGATTTATCGGCCGGTACCAGAATAACGGTGGTGTCGACCGGCACCGACTGGCGAACCAGGCTGTAGGCAGCTTTGGACCAGGGGCCGATGCGGTACAACTGACGTTCCAGGCCGGCTGCATCGGCAATCTCGTGCTGGCCAACCGCCGTAAGCCGATCTCCCTGTCTTATGCCCGCCTTATCACCCGGACCATTGGCTTCGACCCGATGAGCCACCAACCGCCCATTTTCCTCAAGCCAGCGCACCCCATCGGTGGGAGATTGAATCTCATACTCTTTGGCAACATTGATCGATGCAAAGACGATGGCAGCGGTAGTGGCTAACAGAAGCAAGCCTGCGGTGAATCGAACTTGGAGATCCCGATCCATGGAAGGAGAATGAGGGGTGGACGAACCACCCCCAATATGTTTTTGCAAGTTGATTTCCACGGCAGTCCGGGTTAGAAACTTTATAAGTTGTTTCTTAAAAACAACTTCCAAGATTATAGAAGCTCAGCCGTTGTGAACATATGAATTTCCGTAATGATCTGTGAATTTTTGTAAGCACTTGAAAAGCACGGATTTTTTAAGAAGCCCGCCTTACGAGGTTGCTGGAGAGCGGAAACCGATAAAGACGGGGGAGCTTTTCAGCTCCCCTTTCACAGAAGCGATAGAGGCGATATCAGTCAGGTAAGAATGCGAAAGGCCGGACACGAGTTGTCCGGGGAACAAATCTAAGCAGGCGGACGCCAGGTTGGAACAGACAGAGCACAGCCCCAGCATCGCCCTTCCGGCACATACGATCCAGGACCACTGGATCACCCTGGAGGGCGCCCGAATGCGGTATTTGCGCGCTGGCCTTGGACCACCCCTGATTTTGCTGCATGGCCTGCTGGGATATTCGTTCTCATGGCGGTACACAATTCCGGCCCTGGCCGAGCAGGCGACGGTCTACGCGGTAGATATGCTGGGAGTTGGATTTTCAGACCGGCCCGCGGGGCTTGACTGCTGTCTGCGCAGCTGCGCCGAAAGGCTGCTGGCTTTCATGGACGCCGCTGGATTACCTTCCTGCAATCTGGTGGGTACATCGCACGGCGGCGCGGTGGCGATGATGGCGGCTGGACTGGCGCCGGAGCGGATTGAGAAGCTGATCCTGGTGGCCCCGGCGAATCCATGGTCACTGCGAGGCAGCCAGATGGCGGCATTTCTAAGCAGTCCGGTGGTGGCGCCGATGTTCCTGCAGGTTGCTCCAATGATGGAATTCATGCATGGGTTTCTGTTGCGAAATCTGTATGGCGACCCAGCGCGTATACGTCCCGGTACGCTGGAAGGCTACTCGGCGCCTTTCCGAATTCCAGAGGCTTTCAAATATGGCATTTCGGTGGTGAGCTCATGGGCGGGAGACTTGAAGCAGCTGGAACAGGTGCTGCCCGGTATACGCCACATTCCCGCGTTGTTGATCTGGGGAAGCAAGGATCGCGCGGTTGATCCGGAATCCGGAACGCAGTTACTGAAGGCGTTTGATTGTGCGCGACTGGTGACACTCGAAGGCGTGGGGCATCTACCATATGAGGAAAACCCGGAAAAATTTAATCAGACAGTGCTTGATTACCTTAGCTCGTGATGGGAGCGCTTTGCAGTGGCAGCAGTGTGTCACAGCAACGTAATCTGGCACCAGGTACAGGTTTTACGGGAGTTGAATGACGGCAAAGGTTAAACGTTTCCTGCTGATACTGACAGGCTGGGCATTCGTGGCGCTGGGGATAGTGGGGCTTTTCCTGCCGGTACTGCAGGGAATTCTGTTCCTGCTGATCGGGCTGGTGATTCTTTCAGCTGAGTACACCTGGGCGCAGCGGCTGCTGCAAAAGTTACGCGACCGCTTCCCCAAAATTGGAGCTGTCGCGGATCAAGCGTCGGCCAAGGCGACCGCCTGGATGCACCGCGTTTTTGGTCCAGAGAAGGGATTGGGACCCGAGTAAGGCGACTGCGATCCGACATTTATGGCTGACATGCACTCAGTCGAAACCACACATAAGCCGATGTGGGTCCGTTTCCTGCTGGCATTCGGCTGCCTGATAGCAGCTTTCGCTTCTGCGTTGTTCTCAACTGTCGCACGCGAACAGGGGCATTTCTGGGCGACATTGGCGCTGGCGTCGGTGGCGTTGGTTTTGGCGACCCTAGTGGGAGTGACGACGGTTCCGGTTCTGGCGCGGCAGGTTGTGGGCGATCGCGTACGCGATGCAATTCAGTTCGAGGTTACGCGAGTGGGAATCTGGTACGTGGCTTCGATTGTGCTGATCGGGATCGCAGCCCTGAATACCGGCAATAATCTGCTCTACATAATCGTCGCAGTCATGCTGGGAGCGATCCTGATCTCTGGCATTGCTTCCGCGGTGATCCTGCGAAATGTGGAAATTGAGGTCCGGCTTCCTGAGCGTACTTTTGCAGGCCAGCCGGCAAAGGCAGTGTTTAAGCTGAAAAATGCGCGCCGCAGGCTGCCTTTGTTTTCAGTGATGGTCAAGGCAATCCAGACTTCCAAATCACCCCGCTGGCAATGGGAGCGTTCAACTTTTACGTTTCCACCCGGGCGACTCAATGCCGGGCGACTGAATGGAAGAGTATGGGTGAGATTGCCGGATCGCCAACTGAAGAGAGCGCCAAGCAGGCCAGCATCTCCAGCTCTGGAATGCCGGCAAGTCTATTTTCCATTCATAGCGGCAGGCAAAGAGCAATCGGCGCAGATGGATGTGAAATTCGCAAGGCGCGGCTGCTATCGCAGCGCTGTTTTCGGAATTTGTACTCGATTTCCATTCGCATTTCTGTCCAAGACCCGCCCCATCCGCTCAACCCGCAGTGTGGTCGTTTACCCGCGCTTGCAGCCCGGCGCGATCGAGGCGGCGCTGCCGCAAATCAGCGGGGCAATCGAAACTTTTTCGCGTGGGCAGGGTTTTGAACTCTACAGGATGCGCGAATACCAGGCGCAGGACTCCGTTCGCCATGTCGATTGGAAGGCCACGGCGAAATCAGGCTCGCTGATGGTGCGCGAGTATGCTCGCGACGACAACCCCCGGGCGCGTATTATTTTCGATAATCCCGCGGCAGGGCTGATTTCCGCAGCGGAATACGAGAATGGGGTGAGCCTTGCTGCTTCCCTGGCATGGCATTTAAAGGCCGAGGGGAAAGATGTTGCTTATCTCGCGCCGCAACTGAGTAGCGCGGAAACCATTGATGACTTCCTGACTTACCTGGCCTCCGTTGAGCCGGGAGCGGAAGCTATGCCGTTCGAAAGAATTCCTGATGATGGAGTATTTACGGTCATCTGCACCGCGGGGCCCGGCAATTATGATGCGCGGCAAATCTCGGAACGATGTTTTGTGGTCCGGTTCGGGACGGTGGGACAGGAGATGGTGCCGTAGACGGCAACTGACGGACGCTCTACATGCCACTGCCTGGAAGTCCGCTCAGTTAAAATTACGGACATGAGGGTTCCTATGACGGGTCGGCTGTCGCAATTAGCGGTTTCGATTTTCTGTTGCTCGCTGACGCTGGTTTCGGCCTCAGCACAGCAGAAGAGCCTGGAGATCCCGGCTGGTACTGCCCTTCGGATCCGCATGATCGACAAGCTGAGCAGCGAAGAAGCCCAGGTGAATGACACCTTCCGGGCAACGCTGGAAGATCCGATTATGGTGGAGGGAAGAGAACTCTATCCTAAAGGCGCGGATGTGATGGGGCGAGTGGTGGACGTGCATCCCTCAGGACGGCTCAGCCAGCCGGGTGAACTGGACCTGGTGCTGGTGACCATCAGCGCTCGAATGGTAGCGTCATCGGTGCGCACCGAGCCGCTGGTGATCAAAGGGGAATCGCACACCAAGAGCAACGCGACCAAGATCGGCGGCGGAGCGGCGCTGGGCGCAATCATTGGCGGCATAGCAGGGGGAGGCAAAGGAGCTGCGATTGGAACAGTAGTGGGCGCTGGCGCCGGCACCGCCGGAGCGGCCGCTACAGGCCGCAAAATCGCAGCGGTAGAATCCGAGGCGGTTCTTTCTTTCACGACTACTCTGGCGTCCAGCCCGACATCACCGCTTCCGCCCTCGAATGCCACTCCTCCGCGCCGGCCATCGATTGAGGAGGACCAGGGACCACCGCCTGCGGATCAGCGAGCGCCGGATCAGCGAGCGGCGGATCAGCGACCGCCGGATATAGCCCAAGAGGATTCCGGGCCACCACCATCTGACAATGGCAGGCCATACGACAATGGCGGGCTGTTCAGTTTGCGGGACCGCCGGACGATTCGGAACTGCGTCAGCGAGCATGCAGACGCACTGCCTCCCAGCGCTACTCAGAGGCCGGAGCTACCACCGGGTTCTGACCGCCAGGTCCGGCGAGGCGAAGTATTTCCTTCGGAGCTCGAACGGCAGGCCCAACCGTTGCCTTTGGCATGCGAGGACCAGCTGCCCCGGCTTTCAAGCGACCAGGAGCGTGTGGTCTATAACGGCCGGGTGTTACTGCTCGACAGCAAAGGCCGCATCCTGGACATGTTCTATCTGGATGATGCGCAGTAAGATGGCCTGAAGGCATAGCCAGTAACCATTACTTCCGGTTACCTTGGTTCATTGACCGACCGGATAAACCTGTTAAGTTTTGCATAGCAACGACGCTGTGTTTAGTGCGGTTTCCAGTGGGGTGGTTACGAGCAGTACTTCTATGGATACTGGAGTTACTCGGCCATAAACCTGGTGCTGGGTTTCATGGTGATCTACGAGGTATTCCTCGAAATTCTTCATCCTTACCCAACTCTGCAGGACCTTGGAGCTGTGCTTTTCCAGTGGGCCGCATTGGTGATGTTGCTGGTCGCGGTGGTGGTTGCGGCTTCAAGTCCGGCGAGTTTGCAAGGGCCGCTAGTGCAAGCGATTGTTACGGTGCAGCGTTGCGTGAGAGTTGTGCAGGTGGGATTGATTTTGTTCTTACTGGTTTTTTCCCGCTATCTAGGGATTTCTTCCCGGCACCACAGTTTCGGCATAACTCTCGGATTCGGAACCTATGCCGCGACTGAACTGACGATGTTCGCGCTGCATGCCAGCAATCACGCCACGCAAGGGATGGTCAACCTGGTGGACCTGGTCAGCTGCAACCTGGCGATCGCAGTCTGGTTTGTGTACTGTGTACGGCGAAGTGTAGCGAGCGCAGGCAACCAGCGGGTGCTGGCATCTGCACGATGGGAACAGGGGCTTTCAGATTTACAGACTGCTCCGCCATCGGAATCATTGATTTATATGTTTGAAGGAATGGTCGATCGGGCGCTCTCGCGCAACACCACCGAGCCTCGCCTGGCAATAGCTGCTAACTCGAGCGAGTTTGCGCCGGTCAGATCCCGCTCAGGTCTGCACACCTTCCCGGCTCCCAAGAAAAGTCCATCGAGCCCGGGATTGCTTCCGGCGCCAGTTCCTGCCATCACTGCCGAAGTCGGCAACTGATACTTCAAGCTTGCAATGGTAAGTTGCTCAATCCGCTAGGTGTAGCAATCCAAAAGATTTAAGTGGAAATTCAGTGGTTACGGGCGGCGAAAATTTCGCTGGACTAACCAGAGCACGTCAGTATAATGCTGCGCATTCGCGTGAGGGTCGCCGCTCCCAGGAGACCCGCACACAGGAGTGCAATATGAAACGTGCGGTCAGGATGATGATCCTGATGGTAGGTCTGGTTTGCACCTATGTAGCAGTCGCGACCCCGTTCGTACATGCCGAGGGTCCGGCTCCGCTGTGCAATCCAAAAAGACCCTGCCCACCGAAATAGGTGGATGGGATAGAACGTTCTCTCGGGCTTGTGCCATTGGCTTATGGTTGCAAACCCACAATTGGGCTGACGCGTGGCGTCAACCCTTTTTTATTTCGGTTGCGACGATATGAGTTGCGCCAAGTGATTGGGGTCTGAAGTGGGAGGTTGGCAACTCGATCCCGAACACACCACGGCGACACTCTTCTGAAGCAAACCCGGCAGGTTAGGTATGGTTGTGGCCAGGTTGGGTGGAAGATTTTGAGCGACTGCCTGATCTTTTTTGAGCCGTAGCAGGGTTTGGCCGAAACGAAAGCTGCCGGCAGCGGCGGCATAAAGCTGATCTGCCGTTTCATCTTCTCCCAGGATCACTACCTGGGAATGAGGCAGCTGCAGCATCACCACGGCTATGCCATAGGTGCCAGCGAAGATTCCGTACTGAGATGCTTTGTCGGCGAGCAAAGCCAGAGTTCTGGTAGCGCGGTCATGAATTTCCTGATTATGGTCATAGGCGTTAAGCCGCAGGAGCAAGATGGCGGCGGCGGGATTGCCGGCCGGAGTTGGTGAATCCTGAAACGGTTTGCGTGGGGTTCCAAGCACGCCTAATTTTTGCTCGATCGAGCGTTCACTATCGAAAAAGCCGCCGCCCTGGGCGTCCCAGAATTTGTCTTGCATTCTGGCCGCGATGCGATCCGCAAAGCGGTAGTAGGTTATGTCGGCGGTGGCTTCATAGGCGTCAAGACAGGCATTGGCGGTGAAGGCGTAGTCTTCGAGCATTCCGTTGATGGACCGCTTCTGCGAGTGCGGATCGGAATACTCAATCACGTGCTGCATGCCGCTCTGGTTGTTCCAGGCTTCGGAAAGAATGCGATCCAGCGAGCGCAAGGCGAAATGGCGGGCGGCATCGATCTGCAAGGCTGCGGCCGCCTGCAGGTAGGCAGAGACGCACATGGCGTTCCAACCCGTGTACATGGTCTTATCGATGTATGGCGTGGGACGCTGCAGGCGCGCGGCGTACATTTTTTTCCGAGCAGAATCCAGCCGTCGATTCACTTCGCCGGACGACAGCTTGAGGCGTTTCGCGATCTCTTCTTTCGAGGCCCGCACGTAAAGCACATTCTTGGCCGGATTGTGGTGCATCTCGCCGACTTCGTTGATGTCGTAATGCAATGCTGCCACGGCCAATTCATGTTCGCTCAACACCGCGTTGGCTTCGTCGAGAGTCCAGGTGAAGTAATCGCCATCGTCATCCATGGAATAATCCGCATCCTGGGAAGCGTAGAAGCCGCCATGCTCCTGATCGCTGAGCCAGACATTTATCCAGCGGATGATGTCGCGCGCCACCTCGGCAAAGAAGCTGAGGCCGGTTACCTGATATGCGTGAACGTAGTTCTTCAGCAGTTCGGAGTTGTCGTAGCTCATCTTCTCAAAGTGCGGCACGATCCAGCGCTCATCCACTGAGTAGCGATGGAAGCCGCCGGCCAGCTGGTCGTAGACACCGCCGTACGCCATCTTTTGAAGCGTGCTGGTGAAGATCTCGCGAATGGTGCCGTCTTTTGTGCGGGAAAAACGATCGATCAGCAGATCGAGAATGGAGGGATGAGGAAATTTCGGGGCACTGCCAAAGCCGCCGTTGGCGCTGTCGAACATCTTAATTGCGGATTGAACGATCTCATCCACCACCCCTGAGGAGACTGCTGTTTCATTGCCGGCGGGTGCGTCCGATTTGGCAATGGCTGCTTCAACCAGGCGGGCCTGCTCGGCAACATCTTCTCCTTTTTCCCGATACGCGTCGGAAATGGACAGCAGCACGCGGCGAAAACTTGGGCGGCCGTAGTGTTCCTGCGGAGGGAAATAGGTTCCGCCATAAAAAGGTTTGCCATCCGGCGTAAGAAACGCAGTGAGCGGCCATCCACCTTGTCCGCTGATGGCGCTCACGGCGATTTGATAGCGGCTGTCGATGTCAGGCCGCTCATCGCGATCGACCTTGACGGCGACAAAGCGTTCGTTCACGATGTGCGCGATATCAGCATCGTCGTAGGACTCGCGATCCATAACGTGGCACCAGTGGCACCAGACCGCTCCGATATCGAGCAGGATGGGCTTGTTCTCGCGCTTAGCGATCGCAAACGCCTCTTCTCCCCATTCATGCCACTGGATGGGCTGATGCATGGCAGAGCGCAGGTAAGAAGAAGAAGCGCGGGCAAGGGAGTTGAGGGCCTGGGTGGTCATGCCTTTAGTCTAAAGGTTTGAATTGATCAGGTGAAAGCGCCCGGCAAAAGTGCATTCCTGGCGCGCTCGCGCGTTCAGCTGCCGGGATGGTCAGAGTTCTTTGCAGACTTGGATGAGATGACCTTCGATGTCACGGATTTCAAAGTACTGGGTATCGCCACCATCCTGGATCGGCCCAACCAGGAGGCCACGTGTTGAAAGCCGTTGGTGCGCCTTCTTGAGGTTGTCGCAGAAGATCGTCCACACCACTGATGAAGGCGGATCTAATTTCGCCTGCTCCATCTCCGATCGAGCACAGAGCAGAATTGTGGGCACTTTGTCCTGGGGAAATTTCAGGGCTACGTCGGAAGCGAGAGGATTGTCCCACTCTGCGGGAACCTTTTCCACTTTGCAATCGAAAGTGTCGATCCACCACCGTTTGGCAGCTTCGACGCTCGTGTATGTGAGCACCAACGAGTCCGTATAGAAAGTCATGGGCACTCACGATACAGCAAAAACCACACGCCGATTGTGATGATCGTCACTGGCTGCAATCAGGCAATTTCACTTAGAACGCCGGGCCCCGAAATTGATCGGCCAACACCCCCGAAAATGGAATTATTGATGGTGCGTGATTGCCCTGACTTAGTTGTCCGATTTTGCTTTTGGAGCGGATTTTTCAGCTGAAAATTTCTGGACGAAGGCATCCAGTTTGGCAGGATCAATAAGGTGAGACTACTAACCGTTGGTCAGCCTCTTCGCTATCCCGCAATACAAGTCCGCTGCCTCGCTCAAGTGTTTTTTCTCTACGTACTCGCTCTCGGTGTGCGCCACGTGAATTGACCCCGGCCCCACCAGGATTGGCCGGCCCCAGTTG
The DNA here is from genome assembly GCA_003224855.1 of Acidobacteriota bacterium. Taxonomy (GTDB): domain Bacteria; phylum Acidobacteriota; class Terriglobia; order Terriglobales; family Acidobacteriaceae; genus Gp1-AA142. Next base: position 9,425 of record QHZY01000062.1, read on the forward strand.
GCGAGCGCAGGGATATCGGTGGTAAAAGCGGCGACCATGGAAGGCAAGCCGTCGAGAGTTTCGAGGCGTACAAATGGAATTTCTAGTACGAAGTCTGCTTGGGCCAGGCCGTCCACGGCGTTCACGATCTGCTGTTTCAGTTCCCTGGTTGGGCCGACCAAACGGTACAGCAGCTGTGCGCGCGCGAAATCCGGAATGACGTTGGGCGCGCGTCCACCTTCGATGCTACCGATGTTCAGAGTGCACGGCCCGGCCAGCGCGTCGCCTGGAAGTTTCATGGCTTGCAGCCGTCCTAGAGCTTTCAGCAGCTTATCGATGGCAGATTCCCCCAGCTCGGGATAGGCGGAATGCGCCATCTTCCCCCTTGCCGTAAGCTCTACCCGCAGCGCTCCCTTCGAAGCCACCGCGATTCGATTTTCCGTAGGCTCGCCATTGATCAGAAACTTCGATCCCCTCGGACTCTGGTTTGCGACTTTGGCGCCCAGACTGTCGCGCTCTTCGCCGACGAGAAACAGCAATCCCACATTGCTTCCTTCACTGCGCAACTTGATAGCGGCTGCAATCTGCGTCGCAATGATTCCCTTGGCGTCGCATGATCCGCGTCCGTAGATTCGTTGGGGGTCTTCCGATGAAGCTATAAAGGGTGGCACGGTATCCATGTGGGTTGAAAACACAATAGCTGGACGCGGCTGCTCCGCCCAGGTGGCGAGAACATTGAAGCGTCCGGCTTCCACCGGCATTTTTTCGGCGACGAAACCGAGTTGCTCAAGCTCGCGCAACAACAATTCGCCAAGCCGGCCTTCACTGCCGGTAGTGGAATCGACGTCGACCAGCTTTCGAGTGAACGCGACCAGATCCATGCTGTGAAGCATACCGCAACGCGTTCTGATACTTTTGATCGAGGTGCCTGAGCTTCCCTCAACTATCCGGTCATTTTTTCTGGAGGGCCCGGCCGGCCGACTGGAATGCCTGCTGAATGCCGGCGCGGAGAAGGCTACACACGCCGCCCTGGTCTGCCACCCGCACCCTGTTTTTGGCGGCACTATGCACAACAAAGTCGCATTCCACGCCATGAAGGCCCTGAACGGATTCGGATTTCCTGTGCTGCGTTTCAACTTTCGCGGGGCGGGACTGAGCGAGGGCAAGCATGACAATGGGGAAGGCGAAGCCGATGATGTCGCCGCCGCAGTCGAGTGGCTGCAGCATGAGTTCCATCTGCCGGTTATTTTTGCCGGCTTTTCGTTTGGAGCGGCAGTTGGGCTTCAGGCCGTTTGTCCTGACGAACGAGTCAAGGCGGTGATCGCCCTAGGCCTGCCGGTGTCTGCCACCGACGACCGGGATTACGACTTCCATTTTCTGCAGCATTGCGCGAAGCCGAAGTTATTTATCAGCGGTTCCCGCGACCAGTACGGATCGCAGGCACGCCTGCAAGAAGTGCTGGAGTTCGTGCATGAACCCAAGCAGCTGGTAATTATTGAAGCTGCCGACCACTTTTTCGAAGGCCGGCTGCGCGAGATGCGGGAAGCGATGGAGAGTTGGCTGCGCTCGACATTGCAGCTTTAGTCTTCTTATACAATCCCGCCATGTCCGGCTCCGATCATCTTGCGGTAGAAATGCGGGTTACGGCGCGCCATCTGTTTGAACATGCGCTGGCCGAGACCAACATCGATCGAGCATTTCAGAGGCATGTCGATTGTGAGCGCGGAGTGCTGCGCGTTTGTGAAGACCTGTACGACCTGAATTCCTATTCGCGGGTGCTGGTTATCTCGATCGGCAAAGCGGCGCATTCCATGGTGACGTCGCTGGAAATGCAGGCCGGCAGCCGCTTTGAAGGAATCGTGGCAGCGCCGGTCGATCCGCCTTCCCAGGTGCGAGGGTTCCGCTATTTTCGTGGCGGACACCCTTTGCCCAACTCTGAGTCGATTCGTGCGGCCGAAGCGATGCTTAAATCCCTGCAAGCGCAAAACGCCGGGTCGCTGGTGCTATTTCTTTTGAGTGGAGGAGGTTCGTCCATCGCAGAAAAGCCGGTGGATGACGAAATTTCGCTCGAAGATCTGGTCACCACTTATCGCGCGCTGGTGAACTCCGGGGCGCCTATCGCCGAGATCAATGCCATTCGCAAGCATCTGTCGGCGGTAAAAGGAGGCAGGCTCGCGCTAGCCGGGTCAGCCGCGCAGCAGGTTTCGCTGCTGGTTTCGGACGTGCCCGACAATACCCCGGACGCACTCGCTTCCGGGCCGACTATGCCCGACTCGACCTCAATTTCTGACTGCTATTCGATCGCCAAGAAGCATGGATTGATGGAGCAATTCCCCGGGTCCGTTCGTGAACTCTTTCAGCGGCATGCGCTGGAAGAGACCCCGAAATCGGATGATCCGGCCTTCATTCGTTCGCGCTGGTGGACTCTGTTATCGAATGCGTCTTTGCTCGAAGCAGCGAAGGCCGAAGCTTTGCAGCAGGGCTTTGCGGTTGAAATCGATAACTCCTGCGACGACTGGGATTACCAGCGTGCCGCCGATTACCTGCTGAAACGGCTGCGTGAGTTGCGGCAAAAGACGCAACGCGTGTGCCTGCTGTTCGGGGGAGAGGTGACCGTGAAAGTTGCCAACGAAGGCACAGGTGGGCGCAATCAGCAGTTTGCGTTGTATTGCGCATCGAAGATCGGGGGCGAGAACATCACCGTGTTGAGCGCGGGCACCGATGGGATCGACGGTAACAGTCCAGCGGCAGGCGCAGTGGCCGACGGGACGACGATTTCACGGGGCATGCAGAAAAATCTTGACCTGCAATCACACCTGAACGCATTCAATGCCTATGCTTTTTTTGAGGCGCTTGGTGACACGATTGTGACGGGGCCAACCGGCAACAACCTGAGAGATCTGAGAGTCCTGTTGGCCTATTGACGTGAGCTGAGCTTCAGAGTCTCGGGATCAGCGTCTTGTGATCTGAGGCTCAGCGCAGCGCAGCGCGAAGGATCTATGGATTGAAGAAAATTCAGAGATTTTCATGCTTCGCTCCGCGAAGGCTCAGAATGACATCGCAAAGTAACTAAACAGGGAATTTAGAAAAACCTGGTCACGCCTTCTTCCAGCACTACCACCCGATCTTCTACTCCGGCGGCTTTCGCCTCTTCCTCCAGCAACTGCAGCGGTTCGTCCATCGGCTCATGCGAAAGCTTGAAGGTGCCATAGTGCATGGGAACCATCCAGCGCGCGTTGAGATCGAGAAATGCCTGGGTAGCATCGGCTGGGTTGGCGTGAACATTACGAAACGATGGTGGGTTGTAAGCTCCGATGGGGAGCAAGGCGAGCTGCGGCGAGAGCCGCTGGCCGATTTCGCGAAACCCGCCGAAGTAAGCCGTATCTCCGGCGTGATAAACGGAGTGGCACGAGTCGCGCAAAACAAAGCCGCCGTAACCGCGGTGTGAGTCGCTGATCACCCTTGCGCCCCAGTGCCGCGAGGGCACGTGCGTAATGGTCAGAGCGCGATGACGGTAATTGTTCCACCATTTGAGCTCAACCACATTTTCGAATCCAAGATCGGATACCAGATCAAATACCTGGTCGGGGACAACCACGGTGGGGGCATTGCCGCGGCGGCGAATGGTCTGCTGCACGATGGCGCGCAGCGAGGGGCGATGCAAGTGATCGAAATGCGCGTGCGTTACAAGAACCACATCAATGGGAGGCAGATCGCGCACCCGCAGCCCAGGACGCCGCAAACGCTTCAGCACGAACAACCAGCGCGCAAAGTTAGGATCGATCAGAACATTCTGTCCACCGATCTGAATAAAAAAGCTGGCATGGCCTATAAAAGTGACTCCCAGTTGGCCATCACTCACCAGCCTGGGCCGATGGATCACGCCGACTCGCGGAGTCACAGCGGAGTGCCGCACCAGGCGCCCAAACTGCCTCGCTCGCTTGCGGAGCGCCGGATTACTCAGCGTGTTCTTGAGCATGAATCAGTAATGATGCCGCCCTGTGCCTGCCCGCTGCCCTCAATCATTTCTGCAAAAAACTATTTTAAAGGATTGCGCAGCGATTGCTTGACCACTGTTGCCAAGGTCGGTTCTAATCGATGGTTCAGGAGCGAGCATGCGGGTTGCATTTTTAGGTTTGGGAATCATGGGACGCCCGATGGCGTTGAATCTGGTGAAGGCCGGGCATGAAGTATCGGTGTGGAATCGTACGCCCAAAGAGGTGGAAGGAGCGCGCGTAGCAGGATCTCCGGCGGACGCAGCGACCGGCGCGGAAGTTGTCTGGGTGTGCGTTTCCGATACCCAGGCGGTGGAAAGCGTTCTGTTCGGCACGCAAGGGGCTGCTGAGACCGTGAGTGACGGCGCGATCATCGTAGATTCCAGCACCATTTCGCCTATGGCAACGCGCAAGTTTGCGGAGCGCGTTCGCGGGCGCGGAGTTTCTTACATCGATGCGCCTATGACCGGATCCAAAACGGGGGCGGAGAGCGGTACGCTCATTTTCATCATCGGCGGAGAAGAAGCAGCGATTGACCGTATCAAGCCTCTGCTGGCCGCCATGGGTAAAAAGATCTTCCGCATGGGCGAAACCGGGAAGGGGCAGGCTGCCAAGTTAGCCATGAATCTGCAGATCGCCATGATCTACGAAGGATTCGCTGAGGCGCTCACACTGGCCGCCAAGCTTGGCCTGGATGCTGAAACGCTGATACCGCTGGTGCAGGCCAGCATGGTGAATTCCGGGGTGGTCGACTACAAGGCGCCTTTCGTGTTGAATCGCGATTTCTCGGCCAATTTCCCTCTGCGGCTGATGCACAAAGACATTCGCCTGACGCTCGAAGCGGCCAAGGAAGCCCGGGTCAAGCTTCCCGGGCTGGAAACGGTCGAGGAGATTTATGACCTTTCAGCCGAAGACGGCAATGCCGATCTCGACTACGCGGCTACTCTGACACTGCTTGAAAAGTGGGCGGGAGTAAAGGTCAAGGCAGCAGTCGCTTCCGGGCAGCCGGTGGGCGATTAACCTGATCCCTGTACTTTCGTAATCCGGCTCACATCGCCTATTACAGAAGTTTTACACTCCACCCGGCGTGTGCCTGTTATTTTTTTCTATGGGGATGGTCAGCCATCGCCACAGGAAGGCACAGCATGGAACTCGAAGCCCTCGATCGAAAAGCCGCAGTAAATACCGAAATTAATTGGGTCACCGCCATCTTCATGGCCTTGTTTCACATCGGGGCAGTGGCTGCGCTGTTCTTTTTCACCTGGAAGGCATTTTTCGTCGCCATTTTTCTGTGGTGGGTTTCCGGCAGCCTGGGCATCGGCATGGGTTATCACCGGTTGCTGACGCATCGTGGCTACCGAACTCCGAAATGGGTTGAGTACTTTTTGACTGTCTGCGCATCACTGGCGCTTGAGGGTGGGTCAATTTTCTGGGTAGCAACCCACCGCATCCATCATCAGCACTCCGATGTGGAGGGCGACCCGCACTCCCCGGTTGACGGCAAGTGGTGGGCGCACATGGGCTGGATTCTGACTGGCAAGTCCATGCACCATGACACTACAACGCTGGCGCGCTACGTGCCTGATCTGGTCAAAGATAAGTTCCACGTCTGGATTACGAAATTTCACTATGTTCCGATTATCGTGCTGGGGCTGATTCTGCTGGCCATCGGAGGGTTGCCGTTCCTGATGTGGGGAATCTTTATGCGTACCGTGGTCGGGCTGCACGCCACCTGGGCCGTGAACTCGGTTACCCACACCTGGGGTTCACGCCGCTTTGCCACCCGCGATCTTTCCACCAACAATGGCTGGCTCTCAGTGCTCACCTTCGGCGAGAGCTGGCACAATAATCATCATGCCCACCCGGTTTCTGCGCGCCACGGCATCGCCTGGTATGAGGTTGATCTCAACTGGTACGGTATCTGGCTGCTCAATAAACTGGGATTGGCGCGCCACGTCTACCGCGTAAAGCTGGACGAACTCCCTGAGAATCCACCATTGGCAAAGCCCGCCGAGCCCCTGGCGTTAGTACCTGAGGTTTCTGGCGACTAAAGCCATGTTGTGGGCGGACGTTCTTGCCCGCCTTGAGTTCTCAGCCTTTCCTTGCCTGCTGAATGTAAAATTCTGTCAGGCACATGCGAATCACCAGTCGCCGGAAAGCGATCTTTTTTTTCCTCACCCTCGGCATTTTGCTGGCGGCGGTGGCAGTGGCCGTTGGCAGCGGCTGGATTATCCTGCATTGGCGCGCTGACCTTAAAGTCTTTCTGGGTTTCATATTCTTTGCCGCCATCACTGCCGGCATCATTCTCAATACCAGCTTCCTGATTCGCGAAATCCGCCGCAACGAGCAGCATGACAGTTTTATCAACGCGGTGACTCACGAACTGAAGACGCCGATCACGTCCATTCGCCTGTATCTGCAGACCCTGCAGCGGCGCGAAGTCGATGAAGCCCAGCGTGCCGAGTTCTACCGTTTGATGATCGATGACACGGACCGCCTGCTGGGTACGGTCGAACAGGTGTTAAAAGCGGGGCAAGCCGGGCTCAGGAAATCACGCCGGCGTACTCAACTCAACCTGGCAGAACTGGTCGGTGATTGCGTCGAACTTGCGCGCACCAGCCACCATTTGCCGCCAGGGGCGCTTCAGTACCAGATCGCGGTGAACGGCAGCGGAGCCAGGATCATGGGAGATGCCGAAGATCTGCGTACCGCGATTTCCAACCTGCTCGATAACGCAGTGAAATATTCCGGCGAGCACGTTGATGTTGCGGTGCGCCTGGCCGCCCCGGATGAAGGCCATCTTCAACTCTCGGTCAGTGATCACGGCGTCGGCATTCCTTCCGGCGAACTCAAGCGTATCTTCCGGCGCTTTTATCGCGTTCCCAACCGATCACTGGGCATGGTGCAGGGAACCGGGCTGGGGCTTTTTATCGTCCGCTCGATCGCCAAAAAGCACGGTGGCCGGGTTTATGCTGAAAGCCAGGGTGAAGGGCAGGGAACCACTATCTGCATGGAACTGCCCCGGAGCAGCACATGAGCCGGGTGCTGGTGGTGGAAGATGAGACCCATCTGGCCAAGGGACTGCGCTTCAACCTTGAGGCAGAAGGTCATTCGGTTGAAGTTGCCCGGGATGGCGAAACCGCCGTTCAGCTTTTGAGTAACGGCTCTCGAACCCCGTTCGATGCGGTTGTGCTTGATGTAATGCTCCCTGGAAAAGATGGATTTACAGTAGTTCGTGAGCTGCGGGAAATGCGGAACTTCGTTCCGGTGCTGATGCTGACCGCGCGCGGTCGCCCGGAAGACGTTCTGAAGGGCTTTGCCGCCGGGGCTGACGACTACCTTCCGAAACCTTTCGAGTTGCCGATCCTGCTGGCTCGCCTGCAGGGGCTGCTTCGCCGCCGCGAATGGCTTATTCAGAGCGCAACTCCTGAGCAAGCCCCAGCCAGCGGCTATGAGACATTTTCCTTCGACGGGCGCACCATCGACTTCGGCAAGCTGGAATTACGCACTGATGAAAACACCATCCAGCTGACCCTCATGGAAGCCGAACTGCTTCGCCATCTGATCGCCAATCGCGACAAGGTCGTATCACGGAAATCAATTCTCGAAAATGTCTGGGGACTGCACGAAGACACCGATACCCGTGCCATCGATAATTTCGTAGTTCGCCTGCGTAAGTACATTGAGCGCAACCCGGCCAAACCCCAACACTTGCTGACAGTTCGTGGAGTGGGATACAGGTTCGTTCCCGAGCCGGTGGATTGAGCTGATTGCGGATTATTGCTGGTGGGTGGATGCGCCGGCGGCCAGTTCCCGCAAGACACTCAAAAATCCAGCGGCTGCATGTTCATCGCTCAATGCTTCGAGGGGTATGGTGGCGGCCAGGTGAGGAGAATTAGGGCGGAACCTGACACTCATAAGATTATGCCCGCGAGAGGTGATTAAGGTATTCACAACAGGGGTGAGTTCGTGTGTCCA
>QHZY01000206.1 GCA_003224855.1 Acidobacteriota bacterium
ATCCTCGTTCTCGCTCGCGCGCCCTGCGCATCCTGTCTTGCCCCGACTCTGTTCATTAGCTAGCTAGGGAGCGCAGTGGGGGGCTGAAAAACGGGACGAAACGCGGGAGGGGGGTCACTTTTGCCGTCGCCATATACTATCCCACCTCCCGTTTGACCCCTTTTTCCACCCGCCTGTAATATCAAGGATTCACCAGCAGCCAGAGTTCAGTTCTGTAGGCTCGGATTTCCGGGCCAAAAGCTAACAGCTAAAGGCTAAGAGCGAAAAGCTGAGAGCGGAAGGCTGACAACTGAAGGCTGAGAGCTGAAAGCTACCCATGCCCCACGATCTTTCCAAAGCGTACGAGCCCGGCGAAATTGAAAAGCGCTGGGCCGAGTACTGGATCAGGGAGAAGCTGTTCTCCGTTCCCACGCCTCCGCCGGGCGAGACGCGGCCGGTGTTCACGCTGCTGTTGCCGCCTCCCAACGTGACCGGACGCCTGCACATGGGGCACATGCTCAACCAGACGCAGATGGATATCATCGTGCGCTGGCATCGCATGCGCGGGTTTCTCACCCTGTGGCTGCCGGGCACCGATCATGCCGGGATCGCTACGCAGATGATGGTTGAGCGACAACTGGCGAAGGAAGGCAAGAAGCGGCGGGACATGGGGCGCGAGAAATTCGTGGAGCGCGTGTGGGAGTGGAAGCGCGAGTATGGCGGGGCGATTCTGGACCAGATGAAGCGGCTCGGGGCTTCGGTCGACTGGGACCGCGAGTACTTCACCATGGACGAGAACCTTTCGCGGGCGGTGCGCGAAGTTTTCGTCCGCCTGTATGAAGAAGGGCTGATTTATCGCGGCAAGTACATCGTTAACTGGTGCCCACGGTGCGCGACGGCCATTTCGGATCTCGAAGTGAAGCACGAGGACGTGCAGGGAAAGTTGTACGAGGTTCGTTATCCGGTGGTGGGGATGGATGAGTTCATCACCGTGGCGACTACACGGCCGGAGACGATGCTGGGAGATGTGGCGGTTGCGGTGAATCAGAAAGATGAGCGCTACCGGCATCTGCACGGGAAGAAGGTCCTGCTGCCGCTGATGCAGCGCGAGATCCCGATCGTGGTGGATGAGTTGGCGAATCCTGAGTTCGGAACGGGTGCGGTGAAAGTGACGCCGGCGCACGATCCCAATGATTTTCTTGCGGGCATGCGGCAGAACCTGCCGCAGATCGACGTGATGGATGAGCATGCGAGCATGAACCAGAACGCCGGGCCGTATGCCGGGCTGGACCGGTTTGAGGCGCGCAAGCGGGTGCTGGATGATTTGCGCGCGCAGAATCTTCTGGCCGGGGAAAAGGATTATACGATTTCACTGGGCAAGTGCGATCGCTGTGGAACGATTGCCGAGCCCAGGCTTTCGATGCAGTGGTTTATCAGCATCAAGCCGCTGGCGGAGCGCGCGATTGAAGTGGTTGAGAACGGCGAGATCACGATTGTTCCCGACAATTACAGGCAGATTTATTTGAACTGGATGCGGAACATCCACGACTGGTGCATTTCGCGGCAGCTGTGGTGGGGGCACCAGATTCCGGCGTGGTATTGCGAGTGCGGCGAAATCATGGTCGCGCGGGAAGCGCCGGAGAAATGTACCAAGTGCGGAAAATCTCCGCTACGGCAGGAACTGGATGTGCTGGACACGTGGTTTTCGTCGGGGCTGCTGCCGTTTACAAGTTTGGGCTGGCCGGAGAAGACGCGCGATGAAGAGGTGTTCTATCCCAACGCGTTAATGATTACAGGATTCGACATCATCTTTTTCTGGCTGGCGCGCATGATCATGTTCGGCTGCCACTTCATGCAGGGGCATGGACAGGATGCGGCGATCAGGCAGGCGAGCGGTTTTGGTCAGCGCAAAGATGACAGCGTGCCGTTTCGCAACGTTTATATCCATGCCCTGGTGCGCGATGCCGATCGGCAAAAAATGTCGAAGACCAAGGGAAACGTGATCGATCCCATGGACATTATTGAGCGCTTTGGGACCGATGCCACCCGTTTTACGCTGGCCGCCATGGCCGCCCCCGGCACCGACATTGCGTTCAATGAGAGCCGGACGGAAGGGTACCGAGCGTTTGCCAACAAGATATGGAATGCGGCGCGGTTCATGTTCATGAATGCGGACAGGATTCAGACGGGACTTCGTCCTGACGCGGAAATTGCTGCCTTTAAAGCGGTTACCCTGGAAGATAGATGGATACTTTCGCGCTTCAATCGTGTGACTAAGGATATCAATGAAGCGTTTCAGGATTTCCGCTTCCACGAGGCGGCAAACAGAATTTATGATTTTTTCTGGGGAGACTTCTGCGACTGGTATATCGAGTTGATTAAGTCAAGGCTGGCGGGAGAAGAAGCGCAGCTTGCTTGCGCGAATCTGGTTGCGCTGTTTGAGGCTTCGCTTCGCTTGCTTCATCCGGTGATGCCGTTCATTTCCGAAGAAATCTGGCAGGCTGTATACGATGGCCGCGCACCGCTGAAGTCGATTGCGCTGGCGGAGTATCCGCAGGGCCACGAGTCGCAGATCGATCTGGCTGCTGAGACCGACATGGCGATTCTGCAGGACCTGATCGTCTCGGTGCGCAACCTGCGGGCGGAGCTGAAAATCGAGCAAAAGCAGAGAATTGCGGTTGAGATCTATGCGGACGCGGCGATTCGGAAGCTGATGGAAGAAAATCGGGGCGCGGTGGAGAAATTGGCGAGCGTTGATACGCTTAGGTTTGCGCCGGAGCCGCTGGCGAAGCTGCCGGGGTCGCGCAGCACCGCCCGATTCGACGTGCATGTTGTTTATGAACAGAAGGTCGATTTGGCAGTGGAGTGCGAGCGCCTGAAAAAAGATCTTGAGAAGATAGAGAAAGAAATGAGCGGTGCGCGGCAGCAACTTGGGAATGAGTCGTTTGTGGCAAAGGCGCCGGCGGAGGTGGTCGAGGGGCGGCGGAAGCGGCTGGCGGAGCTTGAAGTTCTGCAGCAGAAGGCGAAAAACAAGCTGGTGGAGTTGAAGTGTTAAGCCTTAAATGGCAGGTCAGCGTGAACGGAAAAAATGGACTGGAATAGCAGGCGCATTACGGCGGTGATTGAGAACGCGTTGCTGGAAGACCGGGCGACGCGCGATGCCACCAGCTATGCCTGCATCGATCCTAATCAGCGCGCGACGGCGACCATTTTGGCCAAGCAGGATTGCATTCTTGCGGGGATTGGTTGCGTGGCTCGGATACTTGACGTGTATGCAACGCTCGATGGGGCGGTGACCTCGCATTATGAGGTCACCACGCATCCGGAGATCTTCGACGGGGTGCGTCTGCACAGAGGGCAATCGATTGCCGTGATTCGGCATAATGCGCGCGTGCTGCTATCTTGCGAGCGCGTCATATTGAACCTTATGCAGCGCATGAGCGGTATCGCCACCCTTACGCGCCAGTTCGTGGAGGCGGTCTCTGGCACGAAAACGAAGATTCTGGACACCCGCAAGACCATTCCTGGCCTGCGTGCTATCGATAAATATGCGGTCCGTTGTGGCGGCGGGCAGAACCACAGGCTTGATCTTTCGGACGGCATTCTGATCAAGAACAACCATATTGCCCTGGCGGCCGGAATCATTCCCGCGCTGGAGCGTGCGCTGCGCAATCGTCGCGGCGAGCAGCCGATCGAGATCGAGGTCCGCAATCTGGCAGAACTGGAGCAGGCTATGGGACACGGAGCCGAGTCCATTTTGCTGGATCATATGAGCGTAGACGATGTGAAACAAGCGGTTGCGCGCTGCGCCGCCAGCAGCCGCAAGATTCCTCTGGAGTGTTCGGGCGGCGTCAATCTGGAAAATGTACGCGCATATGCCGAGACCGGAGTGGACTTTATCTCGGTGGGCGCGCTTACGCACTCGGCTGCCGCGGTGGATATGAGTATGAGGGTTCTACCCGCCTGATGTTGAATTCCTCTTTATAATTCCGGCATCGCTCAAGTCGCACATAAACGAAGACCAGCGCAGCCCGAGCCGGCTGATGCGCGTCTTTCCCGCATCGTTCGGCTGCTGATGAACAACGCAACCGTCATTGTGAGCGGCACCAAGCTTGCTCAGGAGATCAAAAGTAATCGGGCGGAAGTCTGGCGACTGGTGCAGAAACTTCGCGCTTACGCTGTGGATATCGCGGGGCGACCTGCGACCGGATATCGGTTGCGATCGATGCCTGATCTGGTGTTGCCAGATCTGATCGATCCAATGATCAAAGGAACGATTTTCAGCAAGCAGG
>QHZY01000063.1 GCA_003224855.1 Acidobacteriota bacterium
ACTCCCTGTCACGCAATGTCGGAATTGTGTTTGAGAGCCAGGTTTTGTGGCTGGAGAGCTTAGACTCACTACTTGGGCCGACCCTAGGCGTTCCCATGCGACCTCCAGCAGAACTGCGACAAAGTCGCGGAGATGAAGACATCACCTGGGCGTGAGCGTGGCCTGCCGTCTTCGTTTTCATTTAAGATGAATTCGCTGATGTCCAATCATAAGAACAAGCCGAGCCCCAACGGAAAACGGCAGCACAAAAGCAGCACACGCACCTATTCCATCCCGGATTATCGCCTCGAAGTGCCGGATTACATCGTGCGTCAGGTGCGCAGCGGCGATGAATTCCGCTATGAAGTAGAAGGCGATCTGAATACACCGGTTCCGCCCATTCGTGATTCGAATTATCTGAGCAAGCAGCAGTGCATCGAGATTTACCGCTACATGCTGCTCAATCGCAGGATGGAGACCGCGCTCGAAAACCTTTACAAGCAGGGAAAAGTAGTGGGCGGAGTATATTTCGGCCTCGGCCAAGAGGCCTGCTCCTGCGCCTCGGCCTACGCACTGGATAAAGACGACTGGTTCGCGCCCATGATCCGTAATCAGGGATCGCTCCTGGTGCGCGGTTTTCGCGCCAGCGACACCATGATGCAATACATGGCGAAGGCGGGGTCCCCGACCAAAGGCCGCGATGGGACCTCACATTTCGGTGACATCGAAAAGCGCAACATGGTCTCGCCCATCTCGATGCTGGGCGATCTGATTCCCGTTCTCTCTGGAGTGGCGCTGGGCGCGCGCCTGCAAGGCCGGAATATTGCGGTGATGACTTACATCGGCGACGGCGGCCAATCCACTGGCGTCACTTATGAGGGAATTAATTTTGCCGCCGTGCAGAATCTTGGTTTAGTGCTTTTCATCGAAAGCAATCTCTGGGCGTACTCGACCCCATCGGAGATGCAATACCGCGTAAAAGATCTCGCGGAACGCGCGATTGGATACGGCATTCCGGGAGTGATCATCGACGGCACCGATGCTTGCCAGGTGTACGACGCAGCGCGCGAAGCAGTGGAGCGCGCGCATGGGGGCGAAGGGCCGACCCTGATCGAAGCCAAGATGATGCGTATGAAAGGTCACGCCATTCACGATGCAGCGGATTACGTGCCCAAGCCGCTGTTCGATTATTGGAAAAAGCGCGATCCGATCACCCGCTTTGAGAACTATCTAGTGCGCGAGAAAAAATGGTTATCGGCCAAGGAAAACGCGGACCTGATTGCGGAAGTTGAGCGAGTGATAGAAGAAGAACGAGAGATTGCGGTGAACTCCCCGATGCCAACGCCTGAATCCGCCGAAGGCGGCGTGTACTGCGAAGATGGTTGTCATGTCATCAAGCCTAAGTATGGATTGCCGAAGGTGCGGACCACGAAGTCTTCTGCTGGTCCGAAGCAAACGGAAGCGGCTGTACATTTGAAGTAACTGTTCACGACATGCCTCAACTCACCTACCTCGAAGCCATCCGCCAGGGAATCTGGGAAGAAATGGAAAAGGACCCGACCGTTTTCTGCCTTGGCGAAGACATCGGCATTTACGGTGGCGCATTTAAGGTAACCGACGGATTCATTGACCGTTTCGGCCCGGAACGCGTTGTCGACACTCCCATTGCCGAATCTGCCATCGTGGGCGCGGCCTTCGGCGCGTCGCTCACCGGCATGCGTCCGGTGGCCGAATTCCAGTTCATGGACTTCATCGCCTGTGCCATGAACCAGATCTCCAACATGGTTGCGAAAACCCATTATCTGTGGGGCGCGCCTGCTCCGCTCGTGCTTCGCGGACCCAGCGGAGGCTATGTTCACGGCGGCCCGTTCCACTCCCAGAATCCCGAGATGTGGTTCGTGCACAATCCCGGGCTCAAGGTGATCTGCCCGGCTACGCCTTATGACGCCAAAGGCCTCATGAAGGCCGCTATTCGCGATAACAACCCCTGCATATTCCTCGAGCACAAATATCTGTACCGTCGGATCAAGGAAGAAGTTCCCCCTGATGATTACATCGTGCCCCTCGGTAAAGCCCGTATCGCGCGTGCAGGGCGCGATTTATCGATCATCACCTATGCAGCGCTGGTGCATACGGCGCTGGAGGCGGCGGGAGCGCTGAGCAAAGAAGGCATTGAAATTGAAATTCTGGATCTCCGAACACTGGCTCCGCTTGACCAGGAAGCGATCGTGCAGACCGTCCGGAAAACCAGCAAAGTGATCGTTCTTCACGAACACTCGCGCACCGGGGGAATTGCCGGAGAGATCGCAGCTATAATCAACGAGCGGGCGTTTGACGATCTGGATGGTCCGATTTTACGCATCACCGGGCTGGATTCGGCGGTCCCATTCTCTCCACCGCAAGAGCACCACTATCTGCCGCAGGTGGCGGACGTCATCGAACAGGCTCGCAAGCTGAAGTCATACTGAGCAGCGCCGTTCTGCTGCACCGGCGACCATATCAGGAGAAAACATGCGCAATCTTATCTTGGGAGCGGTTCTGGCTTTGTTACTGGTTGCGATCGGCACCGTGATTGCCGCCAACTTGGGCATGCTGCCCACAACGGCCAATTCTGATTCGCCGCGCTGGGAGCGGCGTTTTGCCATGGGAGCGCTGGATGCTGCTGTCGAGCGGCATGCGCCGAGAGTCAGCAATCCTTTGCCCAAGACAGACGAAAACATGATTGACGGAATGAAGCTCTATACCATGAACTGCGCTGTGTGCCATGGTGGTCTGGACCAGAAACCCGCCACGCTCGCGCACTCACTGTATCCGCCGGCGCCGCAAGTGATTATGCATCCGATGGATGATCCTGAATGGCGCACTTTTTATGTGATACGGACTGGCGCCCGATACACCGGCATGCCGGCATGGGATAAAGCGCTTTCCGAACAGGAAATCTGGAAGGTATCGGCATTTTTATCCAATCTCAACAAGCTCTCGCCGGGAGTGCAGGATTACTGGAAGAAAGCCAGCGGAGTTGCGCCACCCACTGCGTCAGACGAGCAGCACGATCATGCGCATCACGATGACGCTGATCACCAGCACGCAGATCACGAGCACGATGAGCATTGAGGGTAGGCCGCGGACGGGACGTTTATAATACGTGGTTCAGCTTAAGTGCGATTTCTGGTGAGAGCAGGGAAGGTGAATTATGCCGACTGACATCGTAATGCCCCAAATGGGCGAGTCCATTGTCGAAGGAACCATCACCAAATGGCTGAAAAAGCCCGGGGACAAGGTCCAGCGCGATGAGCCGCTATTTGAGATCTCCACCGACAAGGTCGATGCCGAGATTCCTTCCCCCGCGGCCGGTGTGCTGCAGGACATTAAAGTCGCCGAGGGTGCGACCGTTCAGGTGAACACGGTTGTTGGCACAATTGCGGTGGATGGTGAAGTTTCAGCGCCCAAATCTTCTTCCGCCCCCTCTTCCCCGAAGCCGGAAGCGAAGTCAGAATCAGCGAAGCCCGAAGCGATTCCCGCACCATCGCGCCCTGAACCTGTTCAGGCGGCCCCGGCAACTCCCGCGGCTCGCGATGAAGACGATCACGCCCGTTCCTCACCCCTGGTCCGAAAGATTGCGCGCGAGAACAGCGTGAATCTGGCTCAGGTCTCAGGGACCGGCCTGGGCGGAAGAATCACCAAGCAGGACATTCTCGACTTCATAGAAAAATCACAGCAACCCGCTGCCGCCCCGGCAACCGCCCCGGTTTCAGCTCCGGGGTCTCGCCCTGTTTCCGCACCCGCGCCTGCGGCAATTCCCGTCGACCTGGTGCCCCTGACAAACATGCGTCGCATTATCGCGCAGCGCATGATTGAGTCGCGGCGTACCAGCGCTCATGTCCACTGCATGTACGAAGTGGATTTCAGCCGGATTGTGAATCTGCGCAACAAACATAAAGCGTCGTTCGAGCAACGCCATGGCGCCCGGCTCACGTTCATGCCGTTTTTTGTGCGGGCTGCGATCATCGCATTGCAGCAATGGCCCATTATCAACGGATCCCTTGAGGGCGATGCTATCCGCTACCACCGCCATGTGAATGTCGGGATTGCAGTGGCGCTCGACTGGGGGCTGATTGTCCCGGTTCTAAAAAACGCCGATGAATTGAACTTTCTTGGACTGCAGCGTGGCATTACCGACCTTGGTGAGCGTGCCCGCAATAAAAAGCTCAAGCCGGAAGAAGTGGAAGGCTCGACCTTTACGGTCACCAATCCCGGGCAGTTCGGCGCTGTGTTCGGCTTGCCCATTATTAACCAGCCCAACTCCGCAATCATGGGGGTGGGCGGAATCACCAAGATGCCACTGGTTGTCACCGACAG
This sequence comes from Acidobacteriota bacterium, assembly GCA_003224855.1. Taxonomy (GTDB): domain Bacteria; phylum Acidobacteriota; class Terriglobia; order Terriglobales; family Acidobacteriaceae; genus Gp1-AA142. The sequence continues at coordinate 4,339 of QHZY01000063.1, forward strand.
GGAGGGTAATGACTCCATCGCCATTCGCAGCGTTGTGCACCTGACACTGGGGTATGACCATCGTCTGATTGATGGCGCGGTTGCCGACCAGTTCATGGCACTGGTGAAGAAGACGCTCGAGAACTGGAACGAAGACGTCGGGTAGGCTCAGACTTTGAACTGTTCGTCGATGGCAACCTGGTAGCCCGCGACCAGGCGGTTTGTCTCATTGGCCATGCCGACGATTGCCATCAGCTCCATGAACATTTCGTTGCTCATGCCCTTTTTCTGCGCGCCTGCGGTGTGAGAAGCGATGCAATAGCTGCATTGATTGCTCACACTCACGGCCAGATAGATCATTTCTTTAGTCAGGGGATCGAGCGCGCCCGGCGCCATGACCTGCTTCACATCCTCCCATGTGCGTTTGAGCGTGGCGGGATCGTGGGCGATGGCTTTCCAGAAATTATTAATCCAGTCGGTTTTGCGAGAGGCCATGATGTCGTCATACACAGCCCGCACTTCCGGGCTTGCGTCTTTGTATTCGATCAATCCGAGGGTTGCCATTTTGGAATCCTTCCAACCGAGAAAGCAGCTAACGCCCAGTTGCCTGCGGTAGCTCACCGTTCAGAAATTTGCCCAGATCGGTGGCCATAACGCGTATGCCGACATAGAAGTGCCCGAATAATGCATAGACGGCGCTGACTTCGTCGAAGCGCATTTCGTAGATCAATTTCTTGAACACCAATGGGTCGTCGGCCCATAGATCGACCCCCCATTCCCAATCGTCGAAGCCGATCGAACCAGTGATGATCTGCTTGACTTCTCCCGCATAACGACGCCCGATCAGGCCGTGTTCGTTCATCTGCCGCCCACGTTCTTCGATTGGCAATGAGTACCAGTTCTTGTCTTCGCCGCGACGGCGATCCATCGGATAGAAGGAAATATAGCGATGCGGTGGAATATCCGGGAACAGCCGTGGCCGCATGGCCTCTTTCTGGCGACTGCAGGTTTCAGCAATTGCGGACTTCCATTCTTCCGAATGCGGCTCGATACCGCGTTCAGCGAGCTCGCGATAAGTCTTTATGGTCGATTCATACAGTCCCAGTTCGATCACTGAGACGTAGGAAGTTGTGGGCTCCAGATAGTCGCTGATGCCCAGCTGAGAAATTTCAAGTTCGGCCTGATTGAGAGCATCAAAAGATTCGCGAAAGTGAACCAGCATCAGGTCGCCTTTGTGGCCCAAAAGAGAATAGACGGCGGATTGCCCGTTTGACCTCGCCTGCATCTGACTCAGCCGTTCGCTCGCTTCGCGCAGCAGAGAGTCTTTCACTGCAGCATCGAGTCCCCGCCATGCTGTCCAGCGGACACGCATCATCTGATGGAGAACGCTGTAGCCTTCGATGGTTAAAGGCACGGGTGGAATTTCTGCGATCACAGCGGCGCGGGTTAAGGTCATTTCCAGGGCTCCAGACAGCTATTTTAGCGTTAGGGACCCTGGCCTGTGGATTGGGCGGCGCACAGTAATTTTCAACCCCGGAGGACACGAAGGAACACCAAGGAAAGTCAACTATGGGCCGTCGCTACGCATCGGCTATTCGAACATCCGATTCCGTTCGGACTGCAGTGCGTTTCGTTCATTCACGAGCCTGAGCAAATCCTGTGCGACTCGTACAGTAGCGTGGCGGGCCACGGTGGCTTCCTCGAGATATTCGCCAAGCACGGGCGTTACTCCCAGCCGCGAGACGTCATCCAGATCGGCGAAAATCTGGGCTGCACCTTCGAGCGCGTACTTGGCTTTCAGCTCAGGCGACAGCGGCGTGCGGTTGATCAGCGCATAATCGAAGATGCGATCAGTACGGGCGTGCTGGTTCAGCGCCCGAATATGATCAGCGGCGCTCAGGCCCAGGCTCTCGTTCGCCTGGGTCATCAGATTGCAAACGTAAATTTTCGTTGCCGAAGAACGCGCCAACGCTTCGGCGATCCTCAATGCCTCAAGCTCGACACTCGAGGTGGTTGCGGGGTAGATGTGCCCGCGGGTGGCCAGAATCTCGGACGACAGTTTGACGGCCTCGGCGAAGTCACCGGTAAGTCCGCAGAGCGCGGCCAGAAACAGATTTCCGAAGTTATGGCCCTCAAGGCCCTCGCCTCGCGCGAAGCGATGACGAAACAAGCGCGACATCAGGGCTTCGTCTTCCGACAGAGCCACGATGCAGTTGCGGATGTCCCCAGGAGGAAGAATGTTCAGTTCTTTCCTTAAGCGGCCGCTGGAGCCCCCGTTATCGCTGACGGTCACGATGGCGGAGAGTTGCGCGACCGATATCAACCGGTCTGATTCGGAGACGGTGGCCGGCGTGACATAGCGTTTGAGCCCTTTGAGCAATGTGGAGAGCCCGGTGCCTCCGCCGATTGCCACTACACGAAGACCGGCAGGATCGGGCGCGCGGCCTTCACGTTGTTCGGAAGTGCTCACTGCGGCTAGACTTCTTCTTCAGAAATGGCGGGCTCAGAGGCCAGATCGGCCGCACCGGGATCGGGATAGAGAAGTTCAGTGAAACGAGGGTCTTCCGCCAGGTTTTGAAAGTCCGAGTCGTTGCGGGCCTGGAATCGCAGAGCGGGATTCAGGCGCACCGCCTCATCCAGGTGACGCAAGGCGTCTTCGACGTGGCCGGTCAGACAATCGAGAGCTGCCAATCCATAGGCGACGTAGTCGGACTTCGGCACCTGGCGCGAAAGCTTCTCAAGGTTCTCGCGAGCGTTTACGTAATCGCCCACGTTCATCAGCGAAACGGCGTAATCAAAGTGCTCTTCCGGCGTTTTGAACTGAGTAGTAGTTCGCTCAAGCTGTTGATTGCATGCGTTTAGATGGACGGTAGCACGGTCGGTAAGCTCCCGTGCCGGTCCGGCCAAAACCTTTTGCAAAAGTCCCTTGGCCCGGTCGAACTTGTGCTCCTGCATGGCGCGCAATCCGGCCTCGTAGTTTTGCACAGCCTGTGCATAACGAGGATCGTCATTCACGGTTTTCTTTAAGGTTGATTTCTGAGGCATCCGAGAAAGCCCTCTTCTGAGCCGAGCAAACTGTTTGATTGCTTAGGCTTGCATGGATATTACCGTTTCCATTCGCGCCTCGCCTTGGCGATTCATCTCAGCATGCTATGACTGGAGGTCATCACCCGGCTAAAAACTGGCTGTGGAAAACCTTAAGCGCTTGCGTATGCAGGTTATACGCGTTCTCATTACCCGTCAACCCAGCGTCAAACTGGGATCAGTTGATCGCGGACGCGGTTTGCAAGTCGATCTGTTTCCACTCTCCCCGGACGATCCCCTGGCGAATCTGAACCGCGGTCTTTCCTTTTCGATTCATTGAGTAGGCGTAGTAGAGCTCTTTCAAACAGGTCGCACACTGGGCTCCATGTGTGCCTTCAAAGCAGCTGCGCAGACTCTTGTGACCTATGCGGTCGCAATAGCAATAACAGGGCTGCTGGTGCAGGACAGCCGGAATCTTGCGCGCAAGCTCGTAAGCATGAGTTTGAAAAGCGTTCTGGCTGTTTGCTCCCCAGAGCTGTTCGGGACCCAGAATGTCAGGAAGCTTTGCTCCTTTGGGTGGCGGACCTGAGTTGTAGGCGGGAACCGGAGCCTCTTCAGAGCTGGACTGTTGCGAAAACGCGCCAGAACTTGAAACCATGGGAACCAACAGGAGTAGTGCGGAAAGCCGCAAGACGCGTCGAAGCATAAATTCTGGTGACCTCAAAAAACCATTGTAACTCCAAATCCCAGCCGCCTGGATGGAATGGACTTTACACAGGCAACCTCGCGATGGCAGATTCGATCCGTATAATCAGAGATCATGGAAACGGCGACCGTTCAGGCCTCTCGTACGAAGCCCGCCACGGGCAAGTGGCCGACGCTTTCGGTGTGGTTGCGGGACCTGGTGATTTCGCTGGCGATCTCCGGCTTCATCATCGTTTTCCTTTATCAGCCGGTAAAGGTGGAAGGCACCAGCATGATGCCTTCGCTGGAAGACCAGGAAAGAATTTTTGTAAATAAATTTGTCTATCGACTGGAGAACATTCAGCGGGGCGACATAGTTGTATTCCGGTACCCGCGAGATCCTTCCAAGAGCTTCATCAAGCGGGTGATCGGGGTAGCTGGCGACCACATCCGAATCGACTCCGGGCAAGTGTATGTGAATGGTGAAGCGCTTGACGAGGATTACGTTCCTAACGCATTCACCGATCAGCGTTCTTATCCGGATGTGATTGTGCCCGATGACTGTTACTTTGTGCTGGGGGATCACCGCTCCATGTCAAACGACAGCCGCGATTTTGGTCCGGTGGCGGTAAGCTTCATCTACGGCAAGGCAGTGTTTGGCTATTGGCCGATGGATAAGCTTGGACGCCTGCGCTGAACGCTTTCCACAGTACGAATCTGGTTCTTAAGGTTTTCCGCTGATTGCCCGCAAGCAGAGTTCAAGCTACCGTACGCCCACCGTCTCCCCTGAAAAAAATCTGACCAGCTGACCGAGGCATTGGGGTTAATGTCACGGCTCTAAATGCGCTTGCCTGAGTGCGATGGCAAGCGGTGGGCCGAAGTCTGCCTGAGTGCCGAGAACAGCAATGAGGATGACTAATGAAATTTTGGCTGTGCCTATTCGCGTTAGGCGCCACCGCATTCGCTCAGGTTCCCCGTTCCAACCATGTATGGGTCATAACCGAAGAAAATCATAGCTACGAGAGCGTGATCGGGAATCCGAGCATGCCTTACTACAATGCGCTGGCGAAAAAGTATGCTCTGTCGACCCAATACTACTCGCCGATGCACAACTCGCTTGCGGCCCTGATGTGGCTGGTTGCCGGGCAGATGGTGACGGCAGACAACAACACGACCACGTGCTGGAATGTGGACAACGTGGTGCGCCATCTGCGAGCGCAGGGTCTGACCTGGAAGTCGTATCAGCGCGACTTGCCGTACCCGGGGTTTCAGGGTCTGTTTTCGGGCGATTACGTGCGAAGGCACAATCCGATCATCGATTTCACCGACTCATGCGCCGCAAGCCAGGTGATGAATTCGGTGCCGTTTACCCAGCTGGCGACGGACATACGGAACCATTCGACTCCTAACTATGCCTATGTAACACCCAACCTGGACGAAGATGCGCATGATGGAAGTCTGCCCGAGGCGGATGATTGGCTGGCGCAGAATCTGCCGCAGATTCTGGCATTGCCCGAGTTCAAGCCTGGCGGGGATGGACTGATGTTTATCGTTTGGGACGAAGCCGACCTGGCCACGGACAACCGCTGCTCCTCACAAATCAAGTCGGGTTGCGGCGGACGAATCGCCACCCTGGTGATCGGGCCGCAGGTAAAGCCGCACTACAAGTCGAGCACGCTCTATTCGCACGCTAACCTGCTGCGGACGGTTTGCGATTCCATGGTGTTTTCGTCCTGTCCGGGAGCGGGCACGATCGCTGCGCCGATGGCTGATTTTTTTAATACCGTAAACATCATTACGCCCAAGCCGGACGCCGCAGTGACGTCACCGGTGCGTGTGCAGGCAACCACCGTAAACAGCAGCCCTGTGTATGCCATGCAGGTCTATGTCGACGACAAGCTGAAGTATCGGGCAAACGGGGCCAGCCTGAATGCTTCAGTTCCGCTGACCGCCGGCAAGCATCGCCTGGTGGTGCAATCCTGGGACACGGCAGGGGGAATTCATAAAAGCGGTGTTTTCGTAACCGCGCAGCAAGCCGCGGTGCAGATCAGTTCACCAAATGCAAATGCGGTGGTCGCATCACCGGTTTCGATCAGGGCTACCGGCAGTGGCGGCAACGGAATTCAAAGTATGCATGCCTACGTGGATGGCGTGCACCATTACCAGACAAGCGGAAGTACGTTGAACACAAGCCTGGTGATGGTTCCCGGACAGCACTCTGTCATGGTTGAAGCACGGACTGCAGCAGGAACAATCACCCAGCGTACTGTGCGCGTCACGGTTTCCAAACCCATTATCACGGTGAAGTCACCGGCGCCGAACGCGAACGTATACTCGCCGGTCGCAGTATCGGTGACCACGCAGAATCCGCATACTTTTGAGGACGTTCAGGTCCTTCTGGATGAGCAGGTTCGCTATGAAATAACCGGCACGGGGGTAAACGCCGCAGTGCCAATGCCGCTCGGGAAACATTTTATGACGGTGCGGGGTCGAGACTCGGCGGGAGCGATTTACATCAGGGGATTCACAATCAATGTGCTCCCGGTGAAAGTCTCGGTCTCCGCCCCGACCCCCAGCTCGACCGTTGGATCGCCCGTACACGTGCACGCTTCGGTCCCGAATGAGAGTACCGTATTCACCATTCAGGTGTACGTGGACAATACTCTGAAATACCAGAAGAATTCAAAAACCATCGACACCTTTCTGTCCATGGGCCCGGGCAAACACTTCATCGTGGCGCAGGCCTGGGACAATGGCGGTGGCGTCTGGAAGACAGGGGTGAACGTCGAAGTAAAATGATCTCTCACAGGCGCAGTGCAGAACGGGCTTCTGTGCTGCGCTTTTTCTTTTTCACACGCGACATTCCTGCTAGAATCTCAAAAATCCACTCCCTGGAGTATGAATGCAAGCAATCCTTGCGCTGGAAGACGGGCGAGTCTTCCGCGGCAAAGGTTACGGCGCCAAAGGCGAATGTTACGGCGAAGTCGTTTTCAATACTTCCATAACTGGCTATCAGGAAATCTTCACTGACCCTTCCTACTGCGGCCAGATTGTAGTTCTCACCAACCCTCAAATCGGAAATTACGGGACCAATCCCGAAGATAACGAGGCTACCCGGCCTTATATCGAAGGGCTGATCGTGCGCGAGTTCTCAAAGGTCAGCTCCAATTGGCGTTCGCAGCAGGTGGCTGAAGAATATCTCGAACAGTTCAAGATCCCAGTGCTGGCGGAGATCGACACTCGCGCCCTGGTGCGACACTTGCGCGACCACGGCGTGATGCGGGGCGTGATCTCGACTCTGGAAAGCGACTCCGAAAAGCTGATTGCCAAGGCGCGGTCAATCCCCAAGATGGACGGTCAGGACCTGGCGAAGGTGGTCACGACCAATCGCCCCTACGTCTGGGAGGTGGGCGAGCGATCGCACGAACCCATAGAAGTGGTGGGAGTGAAGGACGCGCCGCCGAAGTTTCATGTGGTCGCGTACGATTTCGGCATCAAGCAGAACATCCTGCGCAAGCTGCGCGGCGAGGGTTGCCGGGTGACGGTGGTGCCAGCGCAAACCACCGCCGAAGACGTTCTGGCGATGAAACCGGATGGGGTGTTTCTCTCGAATGGCCCAGGAGATCCGGAGCCATGCAGCTACGCGGTGGACAATATCCGCCGGCTGATGGGGCGGCAGCCGATTTTCGGAATCTGCCTGGGACATCAATTGACGGGGCTCGCGCTGGGCGGCAAGACCTACAAGCTGAAATTTGGCCACCATGGCGGCAATCATCCGGTGAAGCAGCTAAACACGGGCAAGGTTGAGATCACGGCACACAATCACAATTTTGCTGTTGACCCGGATTCGCTGCCGCAATCGGAAGTCGAGCTGACGCACCTGGATTTGAATGACTCGACGCTGGAAGGCCTTCGCCACCGAAATCTCCCATTGTTCAGCGTGCAATATCACCCGGAAGCCAGCCCCGGCCCGCACGACTCGCATTATCTGTTCAAAGATTTTGTGAAGATGATGGAGGAAGGGAAGGGGTGAGTTTTCTCGGTGATCCGACTTTGGACTCCGGACCTGAGGGGCTAAAACCCCGAATTCTTGAGGAGCCCGATGCGGCACGGCTGGAAGCCGTGCCCTTTAAAAACAAAGCTGATGCCCAAACGCACTGACATCTCGAAGATCCTCATCATCGGCTCGGGCCCAATCATCATTGGCCAGTCCGCTGAATTCGATTACTCCGGCACGCAGGCCTGCAAGGCGCTTAAGGCGGAGGGCTTCGAGGTGGTGCTTGCCAACTCGAATCCAGCGACCATCATGACCGATCCCGAGTCGGCCGACCGCACTTACATTGAGCCGCTCCGCCGCGAGTACTTGGAAGAGATCATTCGGGTGGAGCGCGAGATGTCTCCGGGTGCCGGCTTTGCCATTCTTCCAACAGTGGGCGGACAGACCGCGCTCAATCTGGCGATCGAACTTTCTGACAGCGGGATTCTCGACAAGTACAACGTCAGGCTGATCGGCGCGAATGTCAATGCCATCAAGAAAGCCGAAGACCGGCTGTATTTCAAAGATGCCATGCAGCGCATCGGCCTCGATGTGCCGAAGTCGGCGCTGGTCAACAATCTGAAAGATGGCCTGGAGTTCGCCGGGAAAATCGGATTTCCGGTAATTGTTCGTCCCAGCTTCACGCTGGGCGGTTCTGGCGGAGGTATGGCCTACAACCGCGAAGAGCTCATGGAAGTGCTAGCGCGCGGACTCGACTTTTCTCCCGTTCATGAAGCCTTGATCGAAGAATCTGTGCTTGGGTGGAAAGAATACGAACTGGAACTGATGCGCGACCTGCGCGACAACGTGATCGTGATTTGCTCGATTGAAAATTTCGATCCCATGGGCGTACACACCGGCGACTCAATCACGGTTGCGCCGGCGCAGACGCTCACCGATCGCGAGTACCAGGCCATGCGTGACGCGGCGATTGCGGTTATTCGAGAGATCGGTGTGGAGACGGGCGGGTCAAATATTCAGTTCGGCGTGCATCCCACGACCGGACGCATGGTCGTAATCGAGATGAATCCGCGCGTCTCGCGGTCCTCCGCGCTGGCGTCGAAGGCCACTGGTTTTCCAATCGCCAAGATTGCTGCCAAGCTGGCGGTCGGCTACTCACTCGACGAAATCACTAACGATATAACCCGCAAGACGCCGGCGTGCTTCGAGCCGACGCTTGATTACGTAGTGGTCAAAATTCCCAAATGGCAGTTCGAGAAGTTTCCCGGCGCGGATGAGAATCTGGGCCCGCAGATGAAATCGGTCGGCGAAGTAATGGCCATAGGGCGAACTTTCAAAGAAGCGCTGATGAAGGGCGTGCGCGCTCTCGATACCGGCAAGCGTATCGGTTCAGAGAAGATCGAGCCGAAAATTCTCACCCAGCGGCTGGTCACGCCGCATCCCGAACGGCTTTCCTACATTCGTTATGCCTTTCGACAAGGCCATACGGTGAAAAATCTCGCAAAGATGACCTCGATCGATCCCTGGTTCTTGTACCAGCTGAAAGAGATCAATGACATGCAGCTGGAGCTGGAAAAGCACCCCATGGAATCGATTCCGGTCGATGTGCTGCGCGAAGCCAAGCGCATGGGCTTTTCCGACGGACGGCTGGCGGGTGTTTGGCGTTTGAACGGAAAAGGCGCGCAGGAAAAAGTTCGCTACGTACGCAAGAAGAACAAAATCACTCCGGTTTACAAGCGCGTGGACACGTGCGCGGCGGAATTCGAGAGCTACACGCCTTATCTCTACTCAACCTACGAAGAAGAGGACGAGGCGGCACCTACAGACAGGAAGAAGGTCATCATCCTGGGCAGCGGGCCAAATCGCATTGGGCAGGGAATTGAGTTTGATTACTGCTGCTGCCATGCGGCGTTTGCACTCCGCGATGATGGATTCGAAACCATCATGGTGAACTGCAATCCCGAGACCGTCTCAACCGATTATGACACCAGCGACCGCCTTTACTTTGAACCGCTGACACTGGAAGACGTGTTTGCCATCTGCGAACACGAGGCCAGTTCGGGTGCGCCGGTCGGGGTGATCGTGCAGTTCGGCGGACAGACACCGCTCAATCTCGCGCTGCCGCTGAAAGCAGCGGGCGTGAACATCATTGGGACCTCTCCCGAGTCGATTGATCTCGCCGAAGATAGAAAGCGATTCAACAGACTGCTCGAGGAGCTGGAGATTCCGCAGGCGCCTGGGGTGATGGCCGCCTCCATTGAAGAAGCGGTCGAAGGCGCGCAGCGGGTGGGTTATCCAGTGCTGGTGCGGCCTTCTTACGTGCTGGGCGGTCGCGCAATGGTGATTGCGTATGAAGAGGAAACAGTCATCCGCTACATGAAGGAAGCAGTCGAATATTCGCAGGACCGGCCGGTGCTGATTGATCACTTTTTAGAAGATGCGATCGAAGTGGACGTGGACGCTCTCTCCGACGGCGAAGACGTGGTGATCGGCGGAATCATGCAGCACATTGAGGAAGCCGGTATACATTCAGGGGATTCATCGTGCGTGCTTCCAGCGGTGGACATCCCGGAACACCTTTTGCAGCGCATGCGCGACTACACATTCAAGCTGGCGCGCGCGCTGAAGGTGATTGGCCTGATGAATATTCAGTTTGCCATCCCGAGAAGCGGAATAAATGGAATACATAATGATGGGCCTTCGAGCCGTTCCAGCGCGGAAGAAGGCAAGGTCTACGTCATCGAAGTTAACCCGCGCGCATCGCGCACCGTTCCATACGTGTCAAAAGCTACTGGAGTTCCCATGGCAAAGATCGCGGCCCGCCTGATGACCGGGCGAAAGCTGCGAGAATTTCTGCCGGAGTTCATCGAGCAGCAGAGAGAGCTGGACACCGGGAGCAGCTTCTACGTGAAGTCCCCCGTTTTTCCTTGGAACAAATTTCCGGGAGTGGACACAGTGCTCGGCCCGGAAATGAAATCGACCGGCGAAGTGATGGGAGTCGCGGATAACTTCGGGGAAGCTTTCGCCAAAGCTCAGCTGGCAGCGGGACAGAAACTTCCGACAGAGGGAACATTGTTCATCAGCGTTACTGATCACGACAAGACGCAGGTGGCGGAAGTGGCGCGAAAATTCGTGGATATGGGTTTCAAACTGGTGGCAACCGAGGGCACGGCCGACGTGATCGAACAAGCGGGTATGACGGTCGAGCGGGTTTACAAAGTGAAAGAGGGTCGGCCCAACGCTGTCGACCTGATCAAGGGTGAGCGTATCCATCTCATCGTAAATACGCCACAGGGGCCAGATCCTTTCTTCGACGAGAAAGCGATTCGGCGCGCAGCGGTGACGGCCAGAATTCCGACCATCACGACGCTCTCAGCGGCACGGGCGGCAGCGGAAGGAATCGCGGCGCTGCAGCGTGGAGAGGTGAATGTAAGAGCGTTACAGCAGTTGCATGCGGACAAGATTGTCCAGCCGCAATAGGTTGTAGCTGAGCCCGGATATTCGGAATATGAAAGAACAACACTTCAGACATTCGAGCCGAACTAGTATTTAGAACCACTCAACCCCGTGAAACAAGTTCCCCATGCTGCCACTAACTTGGCGAAGGACATTGCCGATGGTGCGAATGCCATCCTTCTGCAACCTGCGCATGCGAGGCGTGTTTGACTGAAACCCGCCTGTATCCTCGCACTGCGCTGGCCCTGCTTACCGCCCTGAATCTGCTCAACTATATCGACCGCTCGGTGCTGTTTGCCGTGCAGGAGATGGTCAAGGCGGAGTTTCACCGCAGCGACGCAGCCTTCGGCCTGCTGACCAGTGTCTTCTTTATCTTCTATATGTGTGCCGCGCCTTTTATGGGGCCGCTGGCGACACGCTTTTCGCGAAAAAAAGTGATCTGCGCGGGGGCCATCCTCTGGAGCGCGGCCACGCTGCTGACCGCGTTTACTCATAATTTCACTGAGCTGCTGATACGGCACACAGTCGTTGGCATCGGAGAGGCAAGTTTTGTAATTCTCTCGCCGACCTTCGTCGCGGATATGTTTCCCGAGCGCCAGCGCGGCCGTGTTATGGGAATTTTCTATCTGGCCATTCCTGTGGGCACGGCCCTGGGTTATGTGCTTGGCGGCTTTATGGGACCGGCGTACGGATGGCGAGCGCCGTTCTACGTGGGAGCTGCGCCCGGTGTTTTGCTTGCGCTCTTGCTCTTGCTGATTCCTGAGCCTCCGCTGGGATATTTCGACAGCCCACACCAGAGTCCGGACAGAAACACACTGAAAGGCCTGGCCAGGAATCCCGCATTCCTGACTGCCACTTTCGGAATGGCAGCAATGACGTTTGCACTCGGGGGTCTGCAGGTCTGGATGCCGACGTTTTTGCAACGCGTGCACGGGTATACCGTATCGCAGGCCAACAATCTGTTTGGTCTGAGCATCGCGGTGAATGGATTGGTTGCGTCGCTGGCGGGCGGATGGCTTTCTGATGCGCTGTTGCGGCGCACGCGCGCCGCGCACTACCTGGTTTCAGCTGTGAGCCTTGGGCTGGGAATCCCGGCAATGTGGATTGCGCTTTTCACGTCAGGCCGAACCATGGTAGTTGGTATTTTCTTCGCGGAGTTTTTGCTGCTGCTGAACACCGGCCCGTTGAACGCGGCCATTATCAATTCGGTGGGCGCGCAGGTGCGCGCCATGGCGCTGGCGGTAAACATTTTCATCTTTCATTTGTTCGGCGATGTACCTTCTGCGTCCCTCATTGGATATCTGTCGGACCAATATTCGCTGCGCCTGGCATTCCTCGGGCCAATGATCGCGATTGCGCTATCTTCCGCGATTCTGTTCTACGGCATGCAATTTGCGCCGCCCGTGGCCACCGAGAGCCCGTCTTCTGTTTCGGGAGCCGGAGCCGGATGAGCTTGTTTTATGCTCTTGCAGGCTGGGGACTGGCTGCCATCTGGCTTTCGCGATTATCAGGCGCTGCTTTTGGAATGCGAAAGGTCCCTGACATTACCAGGCCCGAGTGGAGTAGACGTCCGGCTACTGCCACGGGCGATGCTCGTGTGAGCATCATTGTTCCGGCGCGTAATGAAGCCGCCGAGATTGAACGAGCGCTGACGAGTCTGGTTGGAATCGATTACCCCAATTTCGAAATAATCGCGGTCGATGACCGCAGCAGCGATGCAACCGGGGCGATCATGGAGCGGGTCGCGGCGAGCGCAGGCGGACGGCTCAGGATTATTCATGTCCACGATCTTCCACCCGACTGGCTCGGAAAAACCCATGCCATGTGGCTGGCAGCTTCTGAAGCCACTGGCGAGTGGCTGCTGTTCACCGACGCAGATGTAATCTTTAAACCTGATGCCCTGCGGCGCGCAATCCTGTATGCGGAACACGAACGGGCTGACCATGTTGTTCTTTTCCCGCGCATGATCATGAAGCGAGCGGGGGAGCGGATGATGATTGCCTTCTTTCAAACCCTGTTCGTGTTCGGTCATCGTCCGTGGAAAGTGGCTGATCCCAAAGCTAAGGATCACATGGGCGTAGGGGCGTTCAATCTCATACGTGCAAACTGTTACAAGGCGATCGGAACTTACCAACGTCTGCGAATGGAAGTGCTGGACGACATGAAACTGGGCAAGCTGGTGAAGGAATCAGGTTTTGCCCAGCGAAACGTGTTCGGGGAGGATCTGATCTCGATCCGGTGGGCCGCCGGTGCCATGGGCGTGGTCAACAACCTGACTAAAAATTTCTTTGCGGTGCTTTCTTACCGCTGGCCACTGGCCTTGATTTCGTGTTGCGGGCTCTTACTACTCAACCTGGTACCGTTCCTGGGCGCTGCATTTCTACATGGCTCGGCGCGCGTCGGGTACGGTGTGGCACTCTTATCGATGTTTGCGATCTATCTGGGCATGTCAAGAAAGTCGGACATCCCTGCGCATTATTTCCTGCTGCACCCGGTGAGCACAATTCTGTTCGTCTACACTATGCTCCGCTCCATGTTGCTGACGCTTGGCAGAGGCGGCGTAACCTGGCGCGGCACGTTCTATCCCATTGCCGCCTTGAGACGGGGCATGGTCTGACTTCAGTTAGCGTCGGCTTC
>QHZY01000184.1 GCA_003224855.1 Acidobacteriota bacterium
TCCGCCGTAACCGAACTGCGTACTGAGGCTTCGCAATACCGCGCTGAAACCGAATCCTTACGCCGGGAACTGGAAGCTCAGACAAATCGGCCAAGCGCTGCGGAGCCATCCACGCAACCGGAGGTTGCTTCCAACAATCGCATCACCGAAGTCGAAGACTCAATTCAGCTCCTCACCGGCAAGCTCGACGACCAATACCAGACAAAAATCGAGAGCGCCTCCAAGTACCACATGCGCCTCTCGGGGATCCTCCTGCTGAATCTGTTTCATAACAGCGGGGCAGTTGACAATGCCGACATTCCAACCTGGGTGCTTCCCTCCCCCACCTTCTCATCACAATCATTCGGGGCTACCTTGCGGCAGTCGCAGGTTGGGCTTGAAGTCTTTGGTCCTGCCATCGCGGGAGCCAAGACATCCGCAGAGGTGAGTGCGGATTTCGGCGCCGGGTTCCAGGAATCCAACAACGGCGTGAACCATGGTTTGGTGCGGCTCCGGACCGGCACCATGCACCTGGAGTGGAAAAACACTTCGATCGTCGCCGGCCAGGACAACTTGTTCTTTTCCCCTCAGTCCCCCACTTCCTTCGCCAGTCTGGCGATTCCGGCGTTTGCGTATTCTGGAAACCTGTGGGGTTGGACACCTCAGGTTCGGGTCGAACATCGCATGAGTCTGTCTGACGCGCAAACTCTGACTTTGCAGGCAGGCATCCTTGACAATCTCACCGGAGAGCCGCCGCTGGTCAGTTATCATCGCCTTCCCCAGGCTGGCGAGCGTTCGGGCCAGCCTGCCTACGCCACAAGAGTTGCATGGAGTACGCGCCTGTTTGGCAAGCCTCTAACCATCGGCTCTGCAGGTTATTACAGCCGCCAGGATTGGGGATTCGGCAACCAGGTGGATGGATGGGCCGGCATGGGCGACTGGGAAATTCCCCTGCCCGGAAGATTCAGCTGGTCCGGCGAGCTCTATCGCGGACGAGCCATGGGCGGGTTGGGCGGCGGCATCGCCCGCAGCGTCATCTTCAATGGCAATCCCGCCCCTGGAGTCGCGGTTCAGCCACTCAATGCCGTGGGCGGCTGGTCCCAACTCAAATTTCGCGCGAACTCACGCCTTGAGTTCAACGGCGCTTTCGGAATGGACGACGCATTTGCAGCGGATGTCCGGGCATTTCCTGGCGGACAAAGTTACTTCGACTCTCTGCTTACGCAAAATCGTGGGACTCTGGTCAACTTCATTTATCGCCCGCGCTCCAGCTTACTGTTTTCAGGTGAGTATCGCCATCTACGCACTTTTCAGATCGACTCTGGCAGCCCGACCGCGGACCAGATCAATCTGATGATGGGAGTGCTGTTCTGATGATCAAGCGGCTCGTGTTTTCCACGGTATTCCTGACCCTGTCGCTTTCGGCCCAGGACCTGACCATCACCGCGCGCGTCACCTTCGATAAGGCCGACGGCAGGAAAGTGAATGCTGGCCAGGCGGTAGTGTGGCTCTCTCCGCAAGACTCCCATTCCAATGTCGCCCCTCCAACTTCTGTACAAAGTCCTCGACTAGTGCAGCACAACAAAACCTTTGAGCCGCATGTGCTGGTCGTGCCGGCAGGCTCGCTGGTCGCGTTTCCGAATCGTGATCCCTTCTTTCACAATGTTTTCTCGCTATTTGATGGAAAGCGTTTTGACCTTGGGCTTTACGAAGCCGGCAGCTCGCGCGACGTTCGTTTCAACAAACCTGGCATTTCTTACATTTTCTGCAACATCCACCCGGAAATGAGCGCGGTGGTGATTTCTCTCGACACCCCCTATTACGCCATCGCGAGCCCGGAAGGAGAGTTGGTCGTGCCTCATGTTCCACCCGGCAAGTACACCCTGCATCTCTGGTACGAAGGCGCTCTGCCCGAGATACTGCGCGCATTATCAAGAGAAGTAATCGTCAGTGAAGCGAACACCACTCTCGGTGTTTTGCATCTGCCGCAAGCTCCGCTTTCGGCCGCTCACAAAAATCTTTACGGGCGAGATTATGACCCTCCTGTTCCCGCCAGTCCCACCTACGCTCGCCCCTGAGTTCACAAAAAATTAACAACTCTGTGAAGACTTTATGACAAATTCCGCTCCGCACAGGCTTAGCCTCTTATCAACGTGAACGGGTGGCCGCTGCTGGCCCGTTCCGAATGGTTGGTTCCGGAACCTCCCAAATTCGTGTGCCCGCTCCATGGCGGACTGGCATACAAGTGGCGCCTCTGTGCCCAGCCGCACGCTCGCGCCGGGTCTATTTCTCTCAGGAAGGTCCCTATGTACTCGGTTTCGCAGTTCCGCCGCAGTTTGCTCGCCCCCGTGGCAATGTGGGTGATGGCAGTTTGCCTTAGTGCACCAGCCTTCGCCCAAAAGTACGTGCAGGTCAACCTGGTCTCAGACATTCCTGGGATGGCTGTTGTCACCGACAAACGAATGGTGAATCCCTGGGGCATCGCCAACGGTCCTACCAGTCCTTTCTGGATTAACCAGAACGGTGTAGGCCTCTCCAGCCTTTACACAAAAGATGGAACGCCTTTTTCGGCATTACGCTCGGTCCGGATTCCGCCGCCTCAAGGGAGTACGGGAACCTCTGCTCCCACCGGGATAGTGTTCAACGGAACGGCCGATTTTGTAGTTTCCGGTAACGGCTCCTCAGGGCCGTCCGTTTTCATATTCGCCACCGAGGATGGCACCATCAGTGGGTGGAACCCGCAGGTTGCGCTGCATCATTCAGTTCTGGGCGTGGACAACTCCGGAATTGGAGCAGTTTATAAGGGACTCGCGTTCGCGCATACCGCTAACGGAAATTTCATCTACGCTGCCAATTTCTTTGACGGCTCGGTGGAGATGTATGACACCAATTTCCAGCTGGTCAAAACCTTCACGGATATCACTCTTCCGCCTGGTTATGCGCCCTTTGGCATCCAGCGAATCGGCGGCTTTCTTTACGTGACGTTCGCCAGGCAGGATGACGACAAGAAGGATGATGTCGCGGGCGCGGGTCACGGCTTCGTGGACGTATTCAACTTCCAGGGTCAGATGGTGAAGCGCTTCGCTTCCGGTGGCGTGCTCAATTCGCCGTGGGGTCTGGCGAAAGCGCCATCCAACTTCGGAAAATTCAGCGGTGACATTCTGGTAGGAAATTTCGGCAACGGACACATCAACGCCTTCGATCCCTCTACCGGGGCTTTCGTTGGCGCATTGCGGGATGTCAACAACAAAGTAATTTCGATTGACGGACTCTGGGCGCTCACATTCGGCAATGGAGGCTCAACCGGTCCGCGCAATGCTCTGTTCTTTACCGCGGGCCTCGATGATGAAGCTCACGGTCTCTTCGGAGTATTCAAACCTATCCCTTGACCTCTCTCACTAAGCCGGGCCAGCCATTTTCTAGGCTGGCCTTTTTTATTGCGCCTTTGAAACTACTGCGTCGTGCCCGTAGTACTCGTAGGCCGACATCGGCTTTTCTCCGCCCTTCTTCCAGAGGCGGCTGTCGTCGCCCACTTTACCCAGCGCGCGCGCCATCTCGCGGACGTGGATGGCAACCGATCCGCAACAGGCGCCGATGTAGTTGATACCGATTTTCTTGGCCTGGCGGGCGTAATCAGCCATTTCCGCCCGGGTCAGCTGAAGCGGATCCAAAGCCAGAGGAAACTCCGGCAAGCTGGTGAAATCGGGTTTGGCCTTTGGTGTTCGATACGCAACTGGCTGGCATGCCAGATATCCTGAGACTGCCTTGCGCATCTCCTCCATCAGTCCGAGCATGTGCTCCGGTGGACGAAGGCAGTTCATGCCAACAATGTCAGCTCCGGCATCGAGCAGCGTCTTCGCCGCTTCCGTGGCTGACTTGCCCTCCGCAGTTTCGTCTTTGTTCTCGAAGCAAATGGTGACCATCACCGGTAAGCCGGTTTTCTTGGCCCGCTCGACTGCAATCAGCGCCTCGCCCAGCCAGGAAAACGTCTCGCCGATAATGAAGTCCACGCCTTCATCCGTCTGCACAGCCAGTTGCTCATCAAAGGTCTTGCGCACCCGGTCGGCAGCCGACGGGCTGCCCGGCTCGTACATCCAGGTCAGGCTCAGATTGCCGGCCACCAGGCATTTCTCGCCTGCCACTTCGCGGGCAATGCGCACCGCAGCGCGATTCAGTTCATCGAGTTGATTTTCCAGG
>QHZY01000064.1 GCA_003224855.1 Acidobacteriota bacterium
GATCCACCAGGCCGCAGGATGAAAGAAGAGAACCGCCCGCAGGAGTTTCTGAGCGAGATTGCTCCAGTCGTCCCAGCGCTGCAGGTGCGCCAGTTCGTGAGAAATAACCGCCGAGAGCTGATCTGGAGAAAGATCGTTCAGGGCCCATTCCGGCAGAACGATCGCGGGTCTAAACAGACCAACGGCTGCCGGCACTTGCATCAGCTTTGAGGTACAAACCTCCACTTGACGCGGAGAGCGAGAAGACAGCAGTTCGAGAACGCGGCCCGGCAAACTTTCCTGCGCGATGGGGACGCAGCTACGGCGAATTTTCCAGATGCGCCCTATTCCGGCCACGATACGAGCCAGGATACCGGCAGCAATGAAGGCCCAGAATGCAATTGCCGGAATGGCCCAACTTCCCGGCACATTGATTCCTGGTTGAACCTGATTTGCAGAGCCTTTCACCCCGGGCGCATGCAGAAACGCAAGCAGGGGTAATGCAGCCAGCGCGGAGAACCACACCGCAAAGCGCGCACTCGCGCTCGCCTGTCGCATAAGGCGCAACAGGACCGCTGTCAGAACAGCCAACCCGATGCCGGTGGGAAGCGAGTTCAGAACGCCGGCGACCACATTCTGTGCAACAACCTGCATGGCGGTGTTCACTCGGATTCGCTCCGCTGCAACATTTCTTTCAGACGATCGAGCTCGGCAACATCGAGGTCGCCGTGTTCGACAATGTTCAGGACCAGTTCTTGATGCGAATTTCCAAAAAATCGCCTGATCAGATGGCGAATCTCAGAACGGCTGGCGTCCTTGCGCCCGACTACCGGAACATAAATGTGGGCGCGACCATCCTTTACATGCTTAACGTAGCCCTTTTTCTCCAGAATTCGAATGGTAGTCAGAACGGAGTTGTACGCCAGCGCCGGCCTGGATGGCAGCGCATCGAGGACTCCCTGAACCGAGGCCGAGCCCTTGTGCCAGAGCACATCCATGATGCGTAATTCCGCTTCGGTCAGCGTGAGTGATTGCCGAGGGGGCAATTTTTCCTCCGTCACTCAGTTAGACGCGCGAAAGTAAAAAAGGTAACTAATTATTTAGTTTTAGTTGGGGGTCTGCAAAAACTGCAGATCGCAAGCGGTGGACTTCAGGCCGGCCTACTGGGTTTAAGGGGCAGGTGATAACCGGGAAAAGTGCGCCCTTGGCCGTCGCGCGCGAGCCAACGCTCGCATATCCTGACCTCTACCGGCAATGTTCATGAAAAAGGGGCGCGATGATCAGACCGCGCCCCATATTTGCTGGTCGAAAACTGGAGTTATGGAAGAACTACAATTCTTCCTTTCATGCCTAAATCATCGTGCAGTGCACAGATGTAGGGATAAACTCCGGCCTTGGTGAATGTGATCCGGAAGCGAGTAGTCCCCACCGGCGCTTGTGGTAATCCGATCCGCTCCTGTGGGGCGGAAATGATAAAGCCCGAATGCACGTTATCGGATCTGGAAGAAATGGTTGCGTGAAGCGCCCCGTCAGCATCTGTGGTCACATTGCCAGATGGTGGTGCGGGATCACCTTGCGGCTCTTCGCCGAAGGTGATGGTGTGGGGTGTGATCGGGTCATCATTGTCCCACTCGACCGTATCTCCAGCGTGGACCAGCAGTTCTGGCTCGAGAAAGCGCATGAGTGAAACCGTCTGATGCCCACCCGCTGTGGCCACTATCTTGCCGATTCCGGCGGCAATAACTTGCGGGGGACGGTCATGATGGTGTCCCGTAAAAATGTCTGGTGAGGTAAGCAAAGTGTGGGCCTCGCGAGCGGCTTGCTGGTCGTAAAAAGACTGATCATGCGGCAAAGCAGCCGAAGTATCAAGAACGTGGATCACTCCCGTCATATCTTCGTGCACCAAACAAACAAGTTTGAAGTTTCCCGCGGCAGTAAAGAGAACGCTGAAGCTCTGACCGGTCACGAATGGCGGGCTGGTTACACAGGTTGAACCATCAAATGATGCTCCGCTGGAGCTGAAACCCGGGCAACCGACAGGAAAGGGCGGGCGCACTTGCCCATCGGTCAAAAAAGTGACGGTGTGGATGTCGTCAGCATTGAAGGTCCATGTGATGTTGTCTCCCACATGGATCCAGATTTCATTGGGCAGGAACGCGAGAGCCTGACGTCCCTTGTTTTGGCTTTGTGCGCCTACCGCCGCATGCCATTCCGTGCCCAAGGCCGGCAGAGCTGCAAGTAACGCGAAAACGACTGTGATGAACCAATGCGAACGTGGGCGTATCATGCTGCCTCCTGTTTACAAGCCAAGCACAATACTCCCATGAACCCGCGAAATGCAAGCTGGACGGGGACTTTGGCCGTGGTAATGGCTGTGAAAACAAAAGTGGGTGTTGAAAAAGTCACTGAGCAGAGCACGGTCGGGTTAACGCTGCTCTCGCCTCATCGTTGGACGAATAAACCTTATCAACTACTCCCGCTGGTTTGACCGAGTAAAAGCCGGACACGTAAGATTCCAAAAAGCCGATGCCGCTGTCCTCTCCTGCTCCCTCCCAAATACTGCAAGCCGAAAGTACGGCCGTGCCCCGAAGGTTAGATCGTAAACTGCTGTTGGCCAGTGCCAGCGCTCTTTTTTTCGAACTTCTGATAATTCGCTATCTCCCGACCGAGGTAAGGGCGTTTACCAATCTAAAAAACCTGCCACTGATCGCAAGCTTCTTTGGTCTGGGGCTGGGGATGATGAGTGGGCTGGCGGGTACGCAAACGCGCAGGATCTTCCCCTTTACGATATTGGCGCTCATTCTTCCGATTCGATTCGCGAGCTGGCTCGCGTTGAACTCGCAGGACGTCTTATGGAACTACAGCCTTAAGACGGGGAACAAAGCCGGATACGAATTCCTTCACACAGCGGGATTTCTCGCGCTGCTCCTGTATTTCACTGGTCTGATTGTATTGATCTTCAGGGTTTTAGGTGGAATTGTCGGCCAGTATCTGAAACAAGCGCCGCCGTTGGCGGGGTACGGGTTGAACCTCGCGGGAAGTTTACTTGGGGTCGTGCTGTTTTCAGCTTTGGGATATTTCAACTCGAGCCCAAGAGTCTGGCTACTGGTGGGCTTTTCTCTACTCGTCCCATTCTTCATTAGGCATCGTGCAACGATTGCTTGCTTCGCGTTGTGTTTGCTCGCCGTGGCTTTACCGGAAGCAAACACCCTGTGGTCACCGTATTACAAAATCAAGCTCGTACAACTCGCTTCCCCTGCAGGTTGGCAGCGACCGACGGCGTATTCTGTCGTAACGAATCATGTCTGGTACCAATGGGCAGCTGATCTCTCTCCTGCTTTTCTTGAGAAGTTTCCTAAGGCTGAGCCGAATCATCGACTGGTCGCCTATTACGACCTGCCCTACAAACTTGTCCCCGAGGCAAGAAGGGTTTTAATTCTCGGGGCAGGAACCGGCAACGACGTCGCAGGAGCGCTCCGGCACGGAGCTGAACACATTGACGCGGTAGAAATCGATCCGGTGATTCTGAAGATAGGCCGCCAAAAGCACCCAGAACACCCATACGATTCACCGCGTGTCGCTGTGAACGTAACTGATGCGCGCGCGTTCCTCGAATCGAGCAGGTCAAAGTACGACCTGATCGTATTCGCCTTTCTTGACTCAACCACTCTGTTGAGCAGCTTTTCGTCGGTGAGGCTGGACAATTACGTGTACACACTGGAGAGTTTCCAGAGTGCTAAGAATCTTCTGGCGCCGGATGGGACATTAGTGGTTTCTTTTGCAACCGGCCGAAACTTTGCCACCGATCGGCTATTCGCCACGCTGGAGCGAGCATTCGACGGCACTGCTCCGTCTGCGTATTTCACAAATTATTGGGTAACTGGCGTGCTGTTAGTGGAGGGCAAAGCAAGGGGCCGCAAAATTGCCGAACTCTCAGAAGCCACGGAGGCGCTGCAAGGCCAAGTTAACCAGACCCGAATCGCGACTGACGATTGGCCATTTCTTTACTTGGAGAGTGCAGAGGTCCCGGGCTCAGTCCTGATGGTTTCGGGACTTTTCATTCTCATGTGCTGGTTGCTGCTACGTGCTGCCGGCGCGAAGAACTGGACAAGCGAATCTTCTTATCTGCATTTCTTCTTTCTGGGCGCGGGTTTTCTGTTGCTCGAAACGAAAGCGGTGACGTCCTTAGCCTTGCTGTTTGGCAGCACCTGGATTGTGAACTCACTGGTAATCGCGTCTTTCCTGTGCATGGCGGTGTTGTCGAACTTTATTGTCTGGACTTACTCGGTGCCCAACCGCCTGTGCTACACGGCACTGCTGACACTGCTTGCAGCTGACAAATGGTTCCCGTACTCGAGTCTGAATACGGTCGCACCGCCGATGCGCCTTATTGCGGGAGGTATGTGGGTCGCGCTCCCCGTTCTGCTATCCGGAATAGTATTTTCCTCGGGTGTGAAGCGGTTTGGACGATTGGAGCAGGTACTAGGCGTAAATCTGCTTGGAGCCGTGGTGGGCGGAGTGCTTGAGAATGCGGTCATGATTGGGGGAAGAGCGGCTCTTGGGTGGCTTGCATTCTTCATCTACGTTTTATCCGCAGTTTGCCTGATTCGATCCCAGCACACCGGAAAGGCTCCTCGGTTTGCTAAGACCCCGCCTGGCCTCGCCCAAGATTCCGGGTAGTCTATGCCCAAAACGTCCGGTCAAGTGTCCGGTACTGAATAGCTTCGGCCACGTGTTTGGGCGCAATCTGATCAGAGGCTTCAAGATCTGCCACAGTGCGGGCGACTTTCAGGATGCGGTCATGGGCGCGGGCAGTCAGGCCCTGCTGCGTCATGGCGCGCTCCAGGAGCCGTTCGCAGTCAGGCAGCAGTTCGCAGAACTGCCGGATGTGGCGGGGAGCCATTTGCGCATTGCTGTAGATGTTGGCGCGCTGCGCGGAGCTGAAGCGTTTCAGTTGGATCTCGCGGGCCAGGATCACCCTCTGCCGAATTGAGGCAGAGTTTTCCGGCTCGCTTGATGACCTCATCTCTTTGTAGTTCACCGCGGGAACATCAATATGGATATCGATGCGGTCAAGCAACGGACCCGAAATCTTAGACATATAGCGCTGGATCATGGCGGGCGTGCAATGGCACTCGCGGGTGCGGTCATTGAAGTAGCCGCATGGGCAAGGATTCATGGCGGCCGCCAGCATGAAACGCGCGGGAAAGGTGAGTGACATGGCAGCGCGCGCAATACAGACTGTGCCATCTTCGAGCGGCTGGCGCATGACTTCGAGCACGTTGCGGGGAAACTCGGGCAATTCGTCCAGGAATAACACGCCGTTGTGCGCGGACCCGGGAGGACCGATCATCAGAATGTTATGGCCGCCGGCGCAGGCCACTTCGAGCGCGCGCTTGGCAGTCTGCTGCCCGCGAACGTCTTTGAAATCGACAGCGTAGTACTGGGCTTCATCAAGCAGCGAGTCACTGTCGACTTTCATCGGGAGAATTCCGTTGCCTGTGTTCACGAAGCGGATCACATCAAGCAGCGAGCGAACCGGATACACATCAACTCCCGATACCATGGCGGCTTCACGGGCATTGAGCTCAGGCACGACCAGGGCTGCGATCTTGCGTGCCCGAGCTTCGATGGCGATCGGCAGCGCGCCGCGCACGGCTCTAACACCGCCATCGAGAGACAGTTCGCCGACAAAGAGACAGTTGGGGACTTCCTTCTTACTCAATCCACCATAAGCCCCGAGAATTCCAAGCGGCATCGGCAGATCAAAACCCGAGCCTTCCTTGCGGATATCAGCAGGGGCGAGATTGATGGTGATGTGGGTGAGAGGGATGTCGTAGCCGCAGTTTTTGAGCGCGGCACGCACCCGGTCGCGGCTTTCGCGAACCGCTGCGTCGGGAAGACCAACGGTGTGGAAGTGATCTTCATTGGTTTTAATTCCCGAGATATCGACTTCCACCTCGATGATGTTGGCATCGATGCCGTACACTGCGGCGCTGAGGGTTTTGTAGAGCATGGGAGAGGGGTCTTTAAGGATAAGCTGAGCGTGACGTGAGGCGCAGTGACAAAGCTCACATCGATGTGTGATGAATGAACAAAGGCTTCAAAATCGCGAAATCGCAAGGTCCCGGAATGAGAGTAGGTAATGGCTAGCCTGACAGGGAAAACGGCCTTAGTGACGGGTGCGTCGCGTGGCATAGGGCGGGCGATCGCGTTGCGGCTCGCGAGTGAGGGCGCCAGTGTAACGATTCATTACCGCAGGGACGAGGAAGCAGCGCACTCGGTGGCAACTGAGATAGGCACGACACAGCTGGCGAAAGCTGACCTGAGCTCTGCCGATGAAGTGCGGACAATGTTTTCTTGGTTTCCTGGAAACTCACTGGACA
Organism: Acidobacteriota bacterium; assembly: GCA_003224855.1. Taxonomy (GTDB): domain Bacteria; phylum Acidobacteriota; class Terriglobia; order Terriglobales; family Acidobacteriaceae; genus Gp1-AA142. The sequence continues at coordinate 6,366 of QHZY01000064.1, forward strand.
TCCTGATAAACAATGCAGGAGTTTGGGGTCAGACACCGCTCGGATCAACATCAGAAGAAACGCTCGACGCCATGGTCGACGTGAACCTGAAAGGCATTTTCCGCGTCACGCAGCATGCGCTGCCAAAACTTAAAGATGGCGCCAGCATCGTCAACATTTCATCAACCGCGGCGCGGGTGGGGAACAAATCAGGTAGAAGTCTCTACGGAGCGACCAAGGCAGCGGTTGACGCCCTCACTCGTAGCTGGGCGCTGGAGCTGGCGCCAAGGAAGATACGGGTGAACGCGGTGGCGCCAGGCTATGTGGAAACCGACATGACCTCTGAATTCTTCTCTAACCGGAAAATACGAGAAGATGCAGTTGAGCGCTCGCCATTCGGAAGGCTGGGCAATGCGGACGAGATCGCGGACGTGGTGTTATTTTTGTGCTCGCCCGCTGCAGGTTGGATTACCGGACAGGCTATCAATGTGAGTGGCGGGTTTGTGGTGTGATGGCAAACGCCCGGTCGGGCTGTGCGCGACCGGACAGCCGGGAGGCGGCTGTCCTGATGCGCGCCCTGGAGAAATCAACGTTCCACCGCCATGGCAACGGCATTCCCACCACCCAGGCAGAGTGCGGCCATGCCGCGGTGAACATCGCGCCGGATCATTTCATAGATAAGGGTCACCAGCACGCGCGCGCCGCTCGCACCGATGGGGTGGCCAATGGCCACTGCCCCACCGTTGACATTTACTTTATTCAGGTCGAGGCCGAGTTCGCGGATCACGCCCAATGCCTGCACTGAAAATGCTTCGTTCAGTTCATACAGATCGACGTCTTCATTCTTCCAGCCAGTCTTTTCCCAAATTTTCCTGACCGCGCTGACCGGAGCCATCATCACCCAGGCGGGATCAATCCCGCTGGTGGCCTGCGCCACGATACGAACCATCGGCTTGGCGCCCAGTTCCTTAGCTTTGACAGCGCTGGTTACCACCAACGCAGCCGCTCCATCATTCACTCCCGGGGCATTGCCGGCAGTAACGGTTCCATCTTTCTTGAAAGCAGGCTTTAGAGAGCGCAGCACTTCAACGGTTGTGTCTTCCCGCGGCGATTCGTCTTTATCGAAAATCGCTGGCGCATCGCCTTTCTTCTTCCCCGGCAGTTCAACCGGCAGAATCTGCGACTTGAACCGGCACTCCTTAATTGCGGACACTGCTTTGCGATGCGAGTTCACAGCGAACTCATCCTGCTCCTGGCGAGTGATGCCATATTTTTCCGCTACGTTCTCGCCGGTAACTCCCATGTGGTAGTCGTTGTAGATATCCCACAACCCGTCGTGAACCATGGAGTCAACGATCTGTGCGTTACCCAGACGGTATCCCTTGCGTGCCTGCGGCAAAAGGTAAGGAGCGTTGGTCATCGATTCCATGCCGCCGGCGACCACGATGGAACTGTTTTCTGTCTGGATCGCCTGGGCTGCAAGAGCGACTGCTTTCAATCCGGAACCACAAACCTTGTTGACAGTCATGGCACCTACTTCAGGAGGCAGTCCACCGAAAATTGCCGCCTGACGCGCCGGATTTTGTCCCAGCCCGGCGGAGACCACATTGCCCATGATGCACTCGTCAACCTGCTTCGGATCGAGATTGGCCCGCTTCACGGCTTCTCGAACCGCCATCGCGCCGAGCTGCGGAGCGGTGAAAGAAGACAAGCTGCCCTGAAATTTCCCTACCGGCGTGCGGCATCCAGAAATGATTACGACATCGTCAAACGCGGCCATTTATGAGCTCCTGCGAACATTTTGTGCCTTCCATTATAGATGCGCCGCTGCCCCGAAAGATGAATTTCGCGCAGCTCACCACAGCGCGTGGCGCTCAGATGAACGCAGCTCGAATGAATCTCGGATTCAGCAAATCGAAACCAGACAGAAGGCGCTTAACGGATTTTTCTTCGACGCGGGCATGGTTCATTGCAGAAAATTATTCTCAAACGTTCCGCGCGTGACTTTCGTGCATGTCGAAGGATGCACTTTGATGTCATTTTTTTCTTGACATCGTTTTTTATTAACTCTATACATTCAATCAGTTGCAACTGTTGCATCGTTGCATGATCCATGAAAAATGGAAAGGGAGAATAGATCAATGGCAACCAAGAAGAAAGCAGCAAAGAAGAAAAAGAAACACTAGAAGTAAAGTTTGGAAAAACGGGGACGCGAACAGCGTCCCCAAAGTTTTTTGGAGTCAGTTCTTCCTGGCGTCGTTCACGAACACGTTCTTTTCCGTTGCCGGGCAAAGATTCCGGTAAGCACAAAAGTTGCAGTGAAATCCGGGTTTAGCGTCGAACTTCCCTGCAGCTATGCAACCTGCCACTGATTCCACCTTGGCCTTGGTCGCTGCCAGCTTCGCTTCATCGCGAGCCGTTGCAACCGGAACATTTTCTTCCAGGTTGTAGAACATAAGGCTCGCCACCGAGTAACCCCACTTCTCTTTTGCCGCCAGAGCATAAATCGACAGCTGAAGGCTTTTATCGGCATCTTCCTGAGAACGCGACTTGCCGGTTTTGTAGTCGGTAATGGCAACACGCCCGTCCGGCAACTCGTCAACCCGATCGACTCGCCCCGCAATCACGGCGTTGCCGACTTGCAATTCGAACGGCTCCTCGAGTCGCAGAACTTTGGGGAAGCCCTTGCGCTGCACAGAATCCACGAACTCACTCAGCTGCAGTTCTCCCTGGCTGACGTAAAGATCAAACTGGTATTGATCCTCCAGCCGTGCTTCGACCATCATGGAGCGGAACGATTCAAGCAGAGTTTCCACGCTTAGTTCCCGGCCAAAACGCACCGCATCGAAATAAGACTTCAACGCGCGGTGCATGGCGGCGCCGTAGTGGAGCGCGGCCGGAATTTTTCTCGGTATCCGCCACTCGCGATCCAGCTTGAATTGCAAAGGGCAGGTATCGTAGGTCTCAATCGCGCTTGCGCTGAGACGATTGCCGGGCGCGGTTGGGGGAATGGAAAGCCACTCCGCGGCTCGCGATTTCGAGGACGGGCTGGCGGATGCAAACAGCTCCGGCTGAAAGGCGCGCGCCGGTCGCACCACCAGATATTGCTTCAGAGCCGGCTCTTTCATCAGTTCACGTACATAACCGGGAGGACTGGGATCGGTCTTCCCGGTGCCTTGCTTGGCATAAATGGTAAGCAGATCGCGGGCGCGTGTCATCGCGACATAAAACAACCGCCGTTCTTCTTCGTTGTGACGTGTTTTGCCTGCATCCTGGGCGGCAGAGTCAGCGTCTCGAAGCTCCCGTGGAAACTCAACCAGTGGCTCGACGTAAGATTTCGGAAACGACCCTGAGCTCGCGCGCAGAATAAAAACGTGCTTGAACTCAAGGCCTTTAGCGGAATGCACCGTTATAAGGCGAACCCCGTCCTCAGTGGAGGGCGGAAGGCAGATTGAACCTCCGGCTTCGCGGAACAGTTCCAGGTACTCGAGGAACTCCGCCAGCTTTCTGGTCTTGGTGAGCAGCTTCTCTTCCCAAGTCGCGACAAATTTGCGGACGGCCGTCAAGACAGGTGAGCCGCCGTTCAATCCGAAGTGGCTACCACGCGGAAAAGGCTGGCTCCGTCATTCTCCGCCAGCATTGCTCCCATAATGGCAAACACGTCACGCGCTTCGGCGGTGTTGCTGATATCCATATTCTCGATTGAGAACGGAATTCCTGCCTCGGCCAGTTCCTCCGCTACCATGTCGCGGTGCGAATGCAGACGGTAGAGCACGGCGAAATCTTTCCATTGGCATGCATTCTGTTTTCGCCGCTGTTGAATCACATGGACGATGTCAGAACATTCCGCGTCTTTGGCAGTCAGTGAAACGGCATGCACCGGGTCCTTGATCGCAGCCGGGCCGGCTTTTTCATCGCGCTCTGAAAGCAGAGGCCGACGCTGAAAACGGCGCCCGCCATTTTCGGCTGCATCATTGTTTTCGGTTGCATGGATCGCCGGATTCTTATCGATCAGCGCAAACGCACACTGCAGGATCGGGGTGGTCGAACGGCGGTTCTTTTCCAGCGCAACGACCTTTGACTGTGAAAATTGGTTACGAAAGATTTCAAATGCCGCGCTCGAAGCGCCGCGGAATTGATAAATCGCCTGGTCGGGATCGCCCACCGCAAACACATTCTTTTCTTCTCCCGCCAGCAGGCGCAGTATTTTTACCTGGGCATAATTGGCGTCCTGGAATTCGTCTACCAGAATAAATTTGGTTGCTGCCCTTTCCTGGCTCAGCAGTTCGGGAGTCAAGTTCAGCAGTTCGTAAGCCTTAGAGATCATGTGGCCGAAGGTGCCCAGATTCTCTTCACTCAGCATTCGTTCGACCACCTGGAAAACCTGATCAATCTCCCGGCAGCGGCCGAGCACCTCCTGATCGCTGATCGAATCCGCATCTCTGGACGATGTCACGCGCGGAATTGACAACTCGCCACGCACCAGGCGTTCAACGTAGGCGTGGTATTTCTCGGGCCCAACCAGTTCGTCGTGGCAACGGCGCATGAAATCATTCAAGTCGAACAGAAACTTGCCAACATTGGCGGCGCGAACGAAGTAGTTGAGTTGAAGCTCGCGAATCCGCTTGCGGAGATAAATCCACAGATCCTGATCATCGAGCACACCAAAGTTGCGGCCATTCCGGATCAGCAAATTGTTGCAATAGGCGTGGAAGGTACACACCCGCATCTGTGATGTCTCGCTGCCGCCCAGTTCAGCGCGCACCCGAGTGCGCATTTCAGCGGCTGCATTCTCGGTGTAGGTGAGCGCCAGAATCTCATCCGGACGTGCGTGCCGCTCCGAGATCAGTCGCGCGATTCGGCGGGTAAGCACGGTTGTCTTGCCAGTTCCGGCGCCCGCAATCACCAGCATCGGTCCATGCAGGTGCTCAATTGCTTCCTGCTGGCGCTGGTCAGCCTCGAACACAGTTACATCCGGCTTCAGCTTGGCTTTGGGCACAAGACTGGAGCATAGCAGAGAAGTTTGAGGATAAAGCTGTCAGCTCAAAGTGGAAATCGTCACTGCGACCGCCGCGATGGCAGCAGTTTCTACGCGCAATATGGTGGGCCCGAGCGACACGGAAATCCATCCTGCGCCCTGGAAGCTCTCAAGTTCTTCGAGGGTCCAACCTCCCTCGGGGCCGAGGGCGAGCGTCACCGGCCCGTACGGAGCGCTTTCGAGCACGGATTTTAGCGTTTCGGTGCGTTCTACTTCTGAAAGCACAATGCCGATGCCGGATTGTGTCTTTATTGCGTCGGCAAGTTTCACGGGAACCGAAATTTCTGGCACTGAAGACCTGCGCGACTGCTCGGCTGCCTGCAGGGCAATTTTCTGCCAGCGAGTTGCCCGCTTCACCGCAGCCGTAACAAGGTGCGATTCAGTCCTGCGCGTCATCACCGGAACGATCGTTCGCACACCAAGTTCAACACACTTCTCAATCGCCCATTCCATGCGGTCGAATTTGAAAATGGAAAGCAGCAAGGTCAGATCGACGAATTTCCCAGGCGCGAGCACATCGCCAAGTATGAATTCGACGCGGTCGGGTGCGACGCTGATGATGCGTCCTTCGTGCACCCCATCATCAGTTGCGATATCGAAGGATTGGCCTACTCGTGCGCGCAGCACCTTGACCAGGTGGGAGGCATGCGCGCCCAGCAATGCGGCGCGATCGCCGGAGACCTCATCGGCAATCCAGCGGCGGCGGGTCATGCGATCAGCTGAAGATATCTTTTACTTTGCCCAGCAAGGTCCGGCGTTCGGGGCGGTTTTCAACCCGCAAGCTGCTCTCCAGTTCCTGAAAAATCTCCCGCTGGCGCTTATTCAGCTTGGCAGGCGTTTGTACTCGGACCTCCACGAACAGGTCGCCCTTGCCGTGCCCATTAAGTATTGGCACTCCCCGGTTGCGGATGCGAAGCGTGGTGCCTGACTGAGTGCCTTCTGGAACTTTAAGCGTGTGTTGCCCTTCGAGTGTGGGTACTTCAATTTCGGCGCCCAGCGCAGCCTGGGTGAACGAGATAGGAATTACGCAGTGCAGATCGTTGCCTTCTCTTTCGAAAAAGGCATGTTCTTTGACGTGAAGCACGACATACAGATCGCCGGGCGGGCCGCCAAATGCCCCAGCTTCGCCATAACCATTAAATCGTATGCGCGTGCCATGCTCAACGCCGGCGGGAACCTTGACCTCCACCGTTTTTTGTTTCAAAACGCGTGCCTCGCCCTTGCAGGAGGGGCACGGATCGGTGATCACGCTACCCGCTCCTTGGCAGGTCGGACAGGTGCGAGCGATGCTAAAGAATCCCTGCTGATAGCGGACCTGGCCTTTCCCGCCACATGAGCGGCAGGTCACCGGCGTTTTGCCGGGGGCCGCTCCCGAACCCTGGCAGCTTTCGCAAAGCTCATGTCGGCGGACGTTCACCTTGGTCTCGGTGCCGAACGCAGCGTCTTCGAACTCCAGAGTAATATCTTCCCGCAGGTCTGCGCCGCGTTGCGCACGACTGCGACGACGCGAGGATCCACCTCCGAACAGGTCCCCGAATCCGAAAAATTCTCCGAAGATGTCGCCGAAATCCTGGAATGCGGTGGCATCAAATCCGCCGGCTGCTCCACCGACGCCAGCATGACCGAAGCGGTCATACAGGGCACGCTTGTCGCTGTCCGCGAGAATCGCGTATGCCTCGCTGCATTCCTTGAATTTTTCTTCTGCGTCAGGATTATTAGGGTTGCGGTCAGGGTGATACTGCAGCGCCAGCTTGCGGTAAGCGCTCTTGATCTCCTGATCGCTCGCGCCACGCGCGATCCCCAATACTTCGTAATAATCGCGTTTCACGTTACTCGTCGAAATTGTAGTTCCTCGCTTATGCAGCTTAATGCTTTGGGTTGCGTGCCACGCGTACCATGGCGGGACGCAGGAGGCGGTCCTTCAGCTTGTACCCGGTCTGTAGTTCATCTAAGACGTGATTATCCTTCACGTCGCTGGTATCTACCATCTCGACCGCTTCGTGCAGACGCGGATCGAAAGGCTCCCCCATAGCCGGAATGGGACGAAGCCCAAGTTTCTGCAGAGCGTCATGCATCTGTTTGTAGATTAATTCCATTCCATTGCGGAACTCAGATCTCTCGCTACCCACCTTCAGCGCACGTTCGAAGCTGTCGAGCGCCGGCAGTAATGCCTTCAAGGTATCAGCGGCGGCGAAATCTCGGAACTCCTGTTGCTCCCGGACAGCCCGTTTCCTGGCATTTTCAAACTCAGCTTGCTGGCGGGCAAGCCGATCCAGCAGGGCGTCTCGTTCGCCCTTCAACTTTTCAAATGCGGGATCTCCCGCCGACCCTAGCCGGCCCGTCTCTGCAGCCCCGGTCTGATCGTCACCAGCCTCACCAGCAGGCAGTTCGTGCTCTAAATCAAGCTCCTGAGCTTGCGATTCGTTGTTCGTTCTGGTCATGCGAAATTCATTCACCTTCGTTCAAAACTTTGTCGAACATGCGCGCGATATAAGAAACCGCGGTCATAGTGTTCTGGTAATCCATACGGGTAGGCCCAATCACAGCCAGTGATCCGATCACTTCGTCACCCACCCGCGCCGGCGCCCCGATCAGCACGAAATTACGCATGGAAGGTAAGGCTTCATCCAACCCGACCACCACGCGCACCGCCTCCTGCTTCACATCGAGATAAGCATTGAGGAGATCGACCAGGTTGCGCTTCTCCTCAAGCGTCTTGAGCAACTCCTGCAGGCGGTTGCGATCGTGCTCGCTCGCAACCAAATTGGATGCACCTTCTACAAAAACGATTTGCGATGAGCCGTCCGACGCCAGAGCACCCTGTTTATAAAGCTGTTCCACCGAGGCCATCAGACGATCGTATTCGCCGCGTTCCTGATCGAGCCTCTTGTGTAACTCGACCCGCATGGTCTCCATGGTCCAGCCACGAAAATTCTGGTTGATGTAATTGGCCGCTGCATCGAGGTCGCTCTGGGGCAAATCCATGCGTAGCACGCGATCGCGCACTACTCCGGAACGGGTCACTACTACCGCCAGGACCTTCTGATCGCCCAGGCGGGAAAAATAAACGTGCTCCAGGGCGTTCTTCTGTCCACCCAATGCGACCGTCACTCCGACGTTATGGGAGATCAGCGAGAGCACGTGCGAGGTGCGTTCCATAAAGTCCTGAACATCTGAAACACCTTGCAGTGACTCCTGGATAATCTGCTCGTCCTCGTGCGAAATCCGAGTCTGGCCCGTAAGCTGTTCCACATAATAACGATAGGCCTCAGTGCTGGGAACACGGCCAGCGGAGGTGTGGGGTTGCTCCAAAAATCCGGCATCAACCAGATCGGCCATTACATTTCGAATGGTGGCCGGGCTCAGGCCTTCACGACTGGCGCGGGCCAGCGTACGTGACCCGACCGGTTCACCTGTGGCGATGAAGGTTTCCACAATGGCGGTCAGTATCTCTTTTTCGCGGTCCCCGATGGGCTGCCCGATTGGCATACTAAGTACTTTAGATGCAGAAACTTAGGATAGCGATTCACGTGGCCACTTAACTTCTCCAGGCAAAGTTTAGCATCCTCCACGCAACCTTGCTAATTACTGTTGATGGCTTAGTATGTCTGGCGAATTGCATTCAGATAAGAAAACGCGGCGTGAAGTTCTGCAGGGTGTGATGGCGCTGAGCGCCAATGGTTTTGTATCAGCTAAGATGGCGGCCCAGGAAGTTGCTGGCCCGATGAAAGCCAAAATGCCTAAGACAAACCATGTTGCAGTGATTGGAGCGGGGGCGTTCGGTGGCTGGACTGCACTCAACCTTTTGCGGCGCGGCACAAAAGTCACTCTGGTGGATGCCTGGGGGCCGGGCAATTCGCGCGCATCTTCCGGTGGTGAAACCCGCGTGATACGTGGAACTTACGGCGCAAATCAGCCCTACTCGAAAATGGCCGCAAGATCTATGGAACTCTGGCGCGAGAACGAAAAGCGCTGGTCGCGCAAGCTGTTCTTCCCAATTGGCGTGTTATGGATGGCGGCGGAGAAGGACGGACCTTTTGAGAGAGGTTCGCTCCCCGCGCTGAAGGAATCGGGCATTCCTTTTGAAGAACTTTCGAACAATGAAATCGCGGCGCGATGGCCGCAAATCAATCTGGAGGGCGTCAGTTGGGGAATCCACGAGCCACACAGTGGATTTTTGAGCGCAAGGCTCGCGTGCCAGGCCGTGCTCGAAGCGTTTCTCTCGGAAGGCGGAGAATATCGGCAAGCCGAGGTGCTCGCGCAGGATCTCGACGGCGGAAAGTGGAACGCCGTTTCGGTGGGCGGTGGTTCGGATCTGAAAGCAGACGAATACGTGTTCGCATGCGGGCCCTGGTTGGGGACCTTATTTCCGCAAACAATCGGTAAGCGGATTCGGGTGACCCGGCAGGAAATCTTCTTCTTCGGCACACCCGCAGGCGATGAGCGATACACGGAAAAGAAGATGCCGGTCTGGGGAGATCATCGAGAGCATTTTATGTACGGAATTCCCGGATACCAGTGGCGAGGATTCAAAGTGGCCGACGATACCCGAGGTCCGGAATTCAACCCAACCTCGGGTGAGAGGGTGGTGAGCGCAGATTCACTCAAGCGCGTCCGCGAGTACCTCGGATTTCGGTTCCCGGGATTGAAAGACGCGCCATTACTCGAATCGCGGGTCTGCCAGTATGAAGAATCGCCGGACGAGGACTTCATTATCGATCGGCATCCCGCTCGCGATGATGTGTGGATTGTGGGCGGCGGATCAGGCCACGGCTTTAAGCATGGCCCGGCTTTAGGTGAAATGGTGGCAGGTCTGTTGATTGAAGGAAAAGACGCGGATCGGCGATTTCGGCTGGCGAGATTTGAAAAGCCTTAAACCCACATCGCGGACGCAGAGAACTGCGTTTAAGATGTCCTACTGAATTGAGATCACGCTTTCCGTAGCAGAGGATTTGATCTCGTCTACCCTCGCCGCAACTCTCCTGGCAAACTCGAACAGCGATTTTGCATGCGACGTGTTCTCTCCGGCCAGAACTGCAGGCTGCCCGGCGTCTCCGGCCTGCCGAATTCCGGGATCAAGCTGAACTTCACCAAGAAACGCCACCCCGAACTGCGAAGCGGTCTTCTCCGCTCCGCCGCGCGAGAATATGTCCGTCTGCTGATGGCAGTGCGGACAAACAAAATAGCTCATGTTCTCGACCATTCCCACAATATCCACTTTCATCTGCCGGAACATTTCGATGGCTTTGCGGGCGTCCTGAAGAGAGACATCGGAGGGCGTCGAAACGACGATTGCGCCGGTAAGCGGCACCGTCTGTATCAGTGACAATGCTACGTCGCCTGTCCCAGGCGGCAAATCGACAACGAGATAATCCAGACTGCCCCATAGCACCGATCCGAGGAATTGACGGATGATGGAATGCAGCATGGGCCCGCGCCAGATTAACGGCTTGTCTCCCGGGTTCAGAAATCCAACCGAAATAACTTTCAGCCCATGCGCTTCGAGTGGCTCGATGCGATTGTCCCCCAGAACTTTCGGCTGCGCACTCACCCCCAGCATAAGGGGAACGTTCGGACCGTAAATATCGGCGTCGAGCAGACCGACCTTGTGCCCCATCTTTTCAAGTGCAATGGCAAGATTGACGGCCAGCGTGGTCTTACCGACGCCACCTTTTCCAGATCCGACGGCAATGATGGTTTCTACTCCAGGCAAGGGCTGTGGAGCCGGTGGCTGCTGGCCAGGGCGGGGAGGCATGGGAGCGTTCAAAGGGTCACCTTTAGTTTCCATTATAACGGGCGCCCGAGAAGGCGGTGGTGCCGGGGCCGAGATCACCCGTCGTCAACTCGCGAGGCTCAGTATCCGTGCTCTTCTTCCAGCCGCACTTTGCCCCGAAACATGCGATAAATGAAGACGAAGTATCCGACCGAGAGGACCATGCCCAAGCTCCACCACACCAGGCCAACCATCAGCCCATGATGTCCGGCGGCGCTGTTGAAGATGGTCAGACTATAAGCAGCGTTGGTGCTGGCGGGCAGTACCACTGGATACAGTCCGTAAGCGGCGCCGACCAGCATGGCCGCGATATAAGCGCAGGAACACAGAAAAGACTTCAGGTAATCGCTTCGCCGGGCGAAGTGAAAGAGAAGGGCCAGGCTTGCGACTACGACCAGCGGAATTACAGATGAAAGCGCGTGCAACCTGTAATTCTCGAGCGCGTGCGGCGAAACATAAATGGTCGCGATCAAGCTCAGGATGGTGAGCACGGCCTGCAAAGGCCAAAGCATCAAAGCCGTTTTTCTGGACCGCTGTTCGAGCTCACCTTCGGTCTTCAGGGCGACATAGAGCGATCCGTGCACTGTCAATGTCACCAGGCCGACGATGCCCGCCAGGACCGTGTACCAGTCAAGAATTCCCGGATTTGGACCGGGGCGAAAATTGGTCCACAACGCTTCAAAGAAATAACCTTCTTTGGAGAGCGGAACCCCTCGGATCACGTTTCCCAGCGCCGCGCCGTAGAAGATTGCGAGCAGTATGCTGGCGCCGCAGAAGATAACATCGAATAACCCCTGCCAAACCGGATTATCAATGTGGGTGCGGAACTCGATGCCGACCGCTCGCAGCATCAATAGCCAGAGGACCATCATCAGAGGAAGATAGAAGCCGCTGAAACTCGAGGCATAAAGCGGCGGGAAAGCAAAATAGAGCGTTCCGCCCGCAGCCAGAAGCCAGACTTCATTGCCATCCCACACCGGGCCTATCGCGCGCAATATCATCTGCCGTTCTTTGTGCGTTTTCGCCGCGAACAGGTAGATGGCGCCCGCGCCCAGATCAAAACCATCCAGAATCACGTACACCGTAAGCATTACGGCCACGATCATGAACCACAGCGTTTCCATAGAACCTCGTAAGTTTCAGTGAGCAACCGCGTGCCCGGCCAGCGGCTGGCCTAGAGGACCATGTTCAATCTCGCGCCATACCAGAAACAGAAACATGATGCCGAGTACCGTATACATACCCAGAAATCCCAGCAGCGTAAACATTCCGTTGCCGGCGGAAACAGTTTTTGAGTAACCATCCGCGGTGAGCATCAGGTTATAAACCAGCCAGGGTTGCCTTCCCAGCTCAGCCGTCATCCAGCCGGCGGTATTCGCGATGTAGGGAAACGGCAGGCTGAGCAACAGGATCCAGAGCATCCAGCGTGCGCTGAAAAGTTTCCCGCGCCACAGCAGAAATAACGCGATCACTGCTGTCGCAATGAAGATTGTGCCCAGCCCCACCATGATGTGATAGCTGTAGTAAAGAAGGGCGATGTTCTGCGGCCACTTATCGCGCGGAAACGAATCAAGACCCGTGACCGCTCCTCCCCAGCGACGGTAAGTCAGAAAAGCCAGTGCGCCTGGTATCTGAATCGGATTATCGATCTTCTTCTCTTCAATATTGGGCTGACCAATCAAAACCAGCGGCGCGCCTGGCCCGCCCTCGAATAGTGCTTCCATGGCTGCAAGCGTGACCGGCTGATAGCGGGCAATCATGCGTCCCTGGCCATCGCCGCTGGGGAACAACTGAAAAATACTGAACAGGCACGCAGCTATGACTCCGGTCTTAAGGAAGACGCGCCCATGCTCGGCGTTTCTGCCCCAGAGTAGATAGAAAGCGCCGACTGAAGCCATAACGAAAGCGCCAGTGATTCCGGCCCCGCTCATGTTGTGCGCGTACTGCCACCACGCCCAGGGATTCAGCACCAGTTCCCAGAAGCTGCTCAGCTGGGCCGATCCGTCAGGTGCGCGCTCGAAGCCAACCGGATGCTGCATCCACGCGTCGGTGGCAATAATGAAAAATCCCGACAGCCACGATCCCAGAAAAACCGCGACTGCAGACCACCAGTGCGCACGCGCGGTTAGCCGCTTCTCGCCATAGAGAAACAATCCCAAAAATGCTGACTCCAGAAAAAACGCGAACAGGCCTTCCATCGCCAGGGTCTGGCCAATCACACCTCCTGCGAAGCGTGAAAAGTGCGACCAGTTGGTACCGAACTGAAACTCCATGGGAATACCGGTCACAACGCCGAGCACGAACGAGATTCCGAAAATACGTCCCCAGAAACGCGCGGAATCGTGGTACGCACGGTTTCCGGTTCGCAGACCTAAAGTCTTGAGCGCAACGATGAGCGGCGCCAAACCCATGGTGAGCTGGGGAAACAGGTAGTGGAAGGTTATGGTGAAAGCAAAATGCAGGCGGTGAACCAAAAGGGCATTATCCATGGTGTGTATTCGAAGCCCTGCATTATGAGGACTCCACCGCATGTGTGGCTGTGACCAGCATCACATTCAAGACTTTAAATTTCGCCGTTCCAGTTCCAGTCGCCGAGTTTCGCGGCGGCGCCCGGCATCTTCGTAGCGGCGACGCTGTTCGTCGCTTTCAGGCACCACGGCGGGAACCGGCAGTCGGCGGCCTCCGGCATCGATTGCCACGAACGTGAGGTACGCGGAGCTGACATGCTCGCAGGTGTCATGCAGGTAGTTTTCCACCCAGACTTTGACCCCAACTTCCATCGAAGTATGAAACACACGATTCACCGAAGAACGGAGGATCACAAGATCGCCAACATGCACCGGTGTCCAGAAGTCCAGATGATCGATGGACGCAGTCACAACATAATTTCGCGAATGGCGGTGGGCGGCCATCGCGCCAGCCAGGTCGATCCAGTGCATCAGGCGTCCACCGAGTAGGGCGCCCAGAGGATTTGCATCGTTCGGAAGCACAATCTCGGCCATTTCCGACTGCGAATCACGCACCGGCCGGGGCATCATCAGGTCGTCTTTATCAGTCATTGGCACTCGAAGCGCTTGCAATCGAAGTGAGAACTTGTCGGCTTGAACGCTTCAGCATGTACGACTCCAGATAGCACTGCGCCATCTGCTGAATGCGGGCATCAGGATGTGGAAAGAGCCATTTACCGCTGGAGCAGTCGTATTCCAAATTGCTGTGCCCGGCTGGGCGATGGGCCAGTTCGAATACGCAAAAGAGTACGACCCGATCTCCGCAGTCGCGCGCCACCGAAAACCGAACCGCATCGGATGAACGCTCCTTTGGGAAGCGCCGACAACCGGTCGCATATCCCAAATTGCAGAATTGATGGAGTTCTTCAACGCCAGGTTTTTCCCCTTGGTAGCCCGGAGCACAGCATTGCCCAGACCATCCAGTTCCCAAGGGAAGCCGCGCAGGATGGAGCCAGCGGCCATCCTCCAGTTTTTGCTCAGGAAAGAAGAACGGACATGCCAAGAATTCGTATCTCCTGGGTTCGGGAACGATGCGTAATTGTACTCATGAAGACGACCGCTCGCCAGTGGTGTAGTAATCTCATTGGCGAAAATAAAACGCCAGAGCCCACTATGGACCGAATGGCATTGCTGAACGAAATTCTTTCGCAGAACCCCGCCGACCCCTTCGCTCGCTACGGCTTGGCAATGGAATATTCGAATGCCAGTGATGTTGAGCGCGCATTGGACGAATTCAAGAAACTGCTCGCCACCAATCCTGACTACACGGCCGGCTACTTTATGGCTGCACAGACTCTCACTCGATCAGGACGGAGCGATGAAGCAAAGAAGATGCTAGTCGATGGAATTTCTTCAGCCAAACGCACAGGCAACGCCCACGCAGAATCTGAGATGGAAGAAATGCTGGCCGAACTCGGATAATTTCAATTGCCGGTTGCCAAGTTCTCTAAGTCTCCGATCTGCAATCCAAGATCTGCCAATTCACTCCGTTCTGTGTGCCGTCCTCACCATTCCCCATTCCACCAACGCCGGAAATAGTTGATACAGCTTAACTACCGGATGCATAATCCAAGGAACGATCACTTCACGCTTCTGCTTCATATATCCCTGCAACACCGCGCGAGCCACGCGCTGCGCGCTGATGCCGCGAACCGTTGACGGCCTGACCGTCTTCACTTCCTGTCCCCTCAGCGCGTTAGCCCCAAAGTCTGTGCGCACGTAGCCTGGGCAGACGGTCATCACATGAATTC
>QHZY01000185.1 GCA_003224855.1 Acidobacteriota bacterium
GTACGCATGGCACGCTCTCACGAAGACCCCGGTGTCATGCCAGTTCCGCTATTCGAATCAATCGCTTCCTTGCGGCGTTCGCCGGAGGTGATGCGGCGCCTCTGGCAACATCCCGAATACGCGCCCTTGCTCGATTCCTGGCAGCGCTGGCAGGAAGTGATGCTCGGCTACTCCGATTCCAACAAAGACGGTGGCATGCTCACCAGCACCTGGGAGCTCTACAAAGCGCATCGCGAGTTGCACCACACTGCTGACGATTGCAAAGTTAAGCTGCGCTTATTCCATGGCCGTGGAGGAACCGTCGGCCGCGGTGGCGGTCCCACTCATTCCGCGATTCTTGCCCAGCCGCCGGGCGCGTTCTCCGGACAGCTTCGTGTCACCGAACAGGGCGAAGTTCTCAACTGGAAATATTCCGATGCCGTGCTCGCGGAATGGAACCTCGAATTGATGATCGCTGCCAGCCTGGAGTCATTGCTGCAGCCTCGCCCTCAGCACGCCGACCGACAGGCACGCTGGGAAGAAGCGATGGAGGAAATGTCGGAGCTGGCTTACGCGCTATATCGCCACGACATCGCCGAAAATCCCGACGTGCTCGAATACTTTGAGCAGGCCACTCCGGTCAATGAGATGGACGCAGCCCGCATCGGCTCGCGGCCTTCCCGCCGCAAAAAGAGCCGGAAATTGCAAGACCTGCGCGCCATTCCCTGGGTGTTCGGCTGGATGCAAAGCCGCCACGCAGTACCTGCCTGGTACGGCGTCGGACATGCTCTTCAACAATTCGCGGCCAAAAGTGTCAGCCAGCAAAAGCTCTTGCGCGAGATGATGCAGAACTATCTTTTGTTCTCAGACCTCATCCGCAACGTCGAACTGGGCATCGCCAAAGCCGACCTGGCCATTGCGCGTCTGTACGCCGGACTGGTCAAGAATCCTGCTCTCAGGAAGCGTGTGTTCAGCATGCTCGAAGCCGAGTTCACCCGCACTCGCACCATGGTGATGCGGGTTGCTGGGCAGCGCCAGCTTCTTGGCCGAAATCGGGTGCTGGCGCGCTCCATTCGCCTGCGCAATCCCTATGTCGATCCCATGAGCCTGATCCAGGTGGAGTTGCTGCATCGCAAGCAGCAAGCGGAAAGCGGACCGGATCTCGAATACGCATTGGGCGCGACCATCAACGGCATCGCCGCCGGCCTTCACAATACCGGATAATCTCAGATCGCGCTCGTTGGCAGTTCTGGGTGGCGCAGCGATTTTGAGTGCCGCAGCTTTTGGGTGGCGCAGCGCTTCAGCGCTGCGGTAAGACGCCCTCTCATAGCGGCTTCAGCCGCCGAGGGTGAACCCTGGCTATTACTTCACGTCAATCCGAAGATTGATATTCAGCGTCGAACGCGTGTCGAACTGGCTCACCGTTTTGGTGTCACTCTTCTTGCCATTAAACAGCGCGTACACTTCGTAATCCGCATTTGGTGAAAGCGACGGAAAGCGGTATATGCCATCCTGTCCCACAATAAAGCTCTTCACCGAACGCGTACGTGTATTGGAGAGATACACAACCGCGTTCGGAAGCGCCTGCTCCGCACGGTCGCTCACCTTTCCAGTCAACAGCCTGCCGGAATCGGAAGCCTTATCTTTTGCATACAGTAACGGAGTCGCTGCCGAAACCACCAACCCAATCGCAACCAGGATGGCAGCAAAGCGGATGTTCGTTTTCATAAACCCTCCTCGCGAACGCTGCCTTTCAGAGTTCCTGTTATTTTAGATGCAAACCGATGTCGATTCGCTCATCGTTCTCGACGTGCACGGTTACTTCCGCGCCACCTTGTAAGTGTATGCCTGCGCGCGGTTTATAGCCCTTGAGGTCGGCCGTAACCAGGTAATCCGCTTTGCCCGCGGGAACCCGCTGGGCAAACTCCCCGCTGTGATCGGAATATAGCTCCCAATGCGCCTTTTTAGCTTCGGCGCGAATCTTCACCCTCACGCCATACAACGGACGTCCGTCCGCTGACCAGACCGTTCCAAAAATCAGCGCATAGGGTTCTTCGCCGTGCGGATGGTTGGCATCACCGAAGCCAAACGAGAGCGATGCAAAACCGGCAACGATAATGATAATGAGAATCTTGCAAGAATTACCAGGGAAGGAGCTTTCTCGAACAGGAAGCCGCTTACGAGTAATCGCCGTCTTCCGCCTCTTCTTCATCGTCATCCTCTTCGATCGCTTCGTCCTCGACTTCCTTCAACTCGATCGGGTTGATAGTGATGATTTCGAAGTCGCTGCCGCACTCCGGGCAGGAGACGATTTCTCCCTCGTCAACTTCTTCCTCATCAATGTCGAGATCCGTCTCGCACTCTGGACAATTAACCATTACTGCCTCCGTTCATTATTATGTACCTGTTAATATTTAGTTTCTTCCCCGCCCTGAGGTCAAGTGCTCAGGGCCTGTTCGTTCAGCGAGGAATCCGTGAATTCACGAAGCTGCTGGAAACATCTGATGCAGTTGGCAATGCTTACGACTCTGCTGGCCGCCTGCTTTGCGCAACCGGCAGGCGGGAAGCCTGATCCAAAGATCGTCACGGCGCTCCAGCAGGTATCTGCTGCTCATGTTCAGGCTGATATTGAGAAACTGGTAAGCTTTCGCACTCGCCTGACATTGTCGGCACAGGACTCGAAGGCTATTGCCGAAAGCCATGGCATCGGCGCGGCCCGCGAGTGGATCAAAAGCGAATTCGAGCGCTACTCGCACGACTGTGGCGGCTGTCTGGAAGTCAAAACCGACACCTTTACTGAAGCTCCAGCTGACCGGATTCCCAAGCCGACCGAAATCACCAACGTGTACGCAGTGCTGAAGGGGCAGGAGGGCGGTAACCGCATAGTGCTGGTAACGGGACACTATGACTCACGAAACGGTGACACCTTTGACCTGAACGGCGATGCGCCTGGCGCCAATGACGACGCCAGCGGAACGGCCGTAAGTCTGGAATGCGCGCGGGTTTTAAGCAAGCTTAAGTTCCCCGCAACCCTCATTTTTCTCAGTGTGGCCGGCGAAGAGCAAGGGCTGAATGGAAGCAGTCACTTTGCCAAAATGGCCAAAAGCCAGGGCTGGAACATCGAAGCCGTGCTGAACAACGATATCGTGGGCGGCGATCGCAATCCGCAGCAGGACGCGGGCGTGGTGCGCGTCTTCTCGGAAGGAATTCCGCTGGCCGCAACCGAGCCGCAAATCCGGCTACTAAGAAGCGTGGCAGCGGAGAATGATTCCCCCTCCCGCCAGGTCGCTCGCTACATTTCTGAGTCGGCAAAAACCTACGAACCTGGAATTACGCCAATCATGGAATTTCGGCCTGATCGATACCTGCGCGGCGGCGATCACACTTCATTTAACCAGCAGGGTTACGCTGCCGTGCGCTTCACCGAATACCGCGAGGACTATAACCATCAGCACCAGAATGTGCGCAGCGAGAATGGGGTCGAGTACGGCGACGTACCCAAATTCGTAAACTTCGAGTATGTGGCCAGGGTGGCGCGTCTCAATGCCGCGGCCTTGGCATCGCTCGCCTCGGCGCCAGCGCCGCCCGAAAACGTGCGCCTGGTCACAAAAGAACTGACCAATGAGTCCACCCTGACCTGGACCGCTTCACCGGGAGCGAGCGGCTATCAGGTGTTGTGGCGCGCGACCTCGAGCCCGGACTGGGAGAATGCAAAAGAATTGAGCAACACCACGCGCGTGACACTCCCAATTTCTAAAGACAATGTAATGTTTGCCGTGCGCTCTTTGGACGCCGACGGGCACCGAAGCTTGCCAGTAGCGCCCCTGCCGGAGCGCTGATCCGGCTGTTACCATATTGAAAGAACATGCCTCCCAGATACACCAGCGAATTTGGACTTCCACCTTTTAGCGGCGCCGTGCGCCAGATCATTCTTGCTTGTGTAGGAATTTATGTAGTCATTCTGCTGCTGCTCAGCTTTGCTCCCGCAACCGGACAAGCAATCCTTGAACTCGGCATGCTTGACGCCGCTCACGTTAGGCACGGCTGGATCTGGCAATTCCTTACCTACCCCTTCATGTCCGACGATCCGTGGAGATTTGTGGTTTCACTGATCGGTATCTATTTCCTCGGCCCTGCGGTAGAAGCACGTATCGGAAGCGGCCGCTTTTATGGCTTGTTCTTAGGCAG
>QHZY01000065.1 GCA_003224855.1 Acidobacteriota bacterium
CTCCGGCAAGATCGCAAGCGTAAGCGGCCGGTACTACGCGATGGATCGCGACCGCCGATGGGAGCGTATGGCCAAAGCATTTTCGGCAATGGTCTACGGCAGCGCCGAGGGTGGTACTTACATCGATGCGGTTCAGGGCGTGAAGGAGTCCTACAACAAAGGGACGACTGACGAATTTGTGGTGCCTTTCGTTTGTTTGGACAATCGCGGCGAGCCGCTGGCCATGATCCGAGGTGAAGACGCATGCATCTGCTTCAACTTTCGCGCCGACCGCGCCCGGCAGATTACACGCGCATTGGCGCGCAACAGCGGTATTAATCCCGAGCAGGGAAGAGACCTGCCGGGCGCTGATGACCTGGATGCCGCCATTCCGCGTAACCGCATGCCGAACAATCTGCATTACGTGTGCATGACGCAGTACGACAAGAAGTTTTCGTTGCCGGTAGTAGTTCCGCCCGAGTCTCTCACCAATATTCTTGCCAACGTCATGGCGCAGGAGAATTTGCGCAACCTGCGAGTAGCGGAAACCGAAAAGTACGCGCACGTAACTTATTTTTTTAACGGTGGCGTCGAGCAGCCTTTTCCCGGCGAGGATCGCGTACTGGTGCCTTCACCCAAGGTCGCGACTTATGATCTGAAGCCGGAAATGTCGGCGGCAGGAATCGCAGATGCGGTGGTGAAAGCGGTAGAAGATGGCACCTTTGACGTGATGATCGTTAACTTTGCCAATGCGGACATGGTCGGGCATTCGGGCAAGATCGAGCCCACTGTGAAAGCGGTGGAAGTGGTGGACGCCTGTTTGGGACGAATTGAATCCGCCATCCGTGCAAAGGGCGGAGCCATGCTGATTACCGCTGATCATGGCAACGCGGAAATGATGATTGATCCGGTCAGCGGCGGACCCCATACGGCTCACACCACCAATCCGGTGCCGTTCATCGCCGTGTCCGAAAATGGCAAGCAGTTTTCTCTAACGCCGAATGGCTCACTGCGCGACATCTCGCCAACCATGCTCGGCATGATGGGCATGAATCAACCCCAGGAAATGACCGGCCACGACCTCAGAATCAAGAAAACCTGAACATCATTTTCAGATTGACCAGCGTGATATTCGGCGGCATAATGCGCTGCGGCGACCGCCTCTTCCCTCGGACCCCGTCCCATGCGGCCAGCCATGCATGACCAAAGGGGTTCGCATGTGCAGATCAGCAGTGCTGCTCTTGCTTCTAATCGCTTGGATACCTTTGTCTAAAGCCCAGGTTCCCGCCAGTCACCTGGACGTACACCGTCCCGCAACCCGCAGCAGTTCTGTCGCGGATGATCACGACATGAAATCAGACCAGTGTTTTCGCAGCGAACTTGAGAATGACCGTGTGCGCGTTTTTCAGGTCGAGATTGCGCCTCACCAATCTTCCGGATTAGATCGCCACCGTCATGACTACATCGTCATTTCGCTCGGAGACAGCAAGTTTGAAATCGAAGACAGCATAAACCGTTTCAATATGGAACTGCAGAGTGGCGAAATGCAGGTGATCCAGGGAGGCGGAACTCACCGCGTGAACAATCTCTCGGATAGAGCTCTACGCCTGATCGAAATCGATGTGGCAAAGGGCATCCGTCCGCAACGACCGTTCTGTGGACTGAACGCACGCCAGTGCAACGATGGAGCGTTCGGCAAGGGCGATAACGGCAGCTATAGCCAGAGCACGCTGTTCGAAACCGAGACTGTGAAGCTGGCCCGCGTCCAGTTAGGCGCATCCAGTATGCTGCCCACGCATCGCCATGAACGCTCTCATTTGATAGTTGCGCTTGATGATGCGTCGCTGTTGGACGACTCACAAGACCGTGAAATGCACCTTAAAGCGGGCGAGCCCTTCTGGTACTCGCAAGCTTTATCGCACAGCTTGAAAAACACGGGCACGCAAGAGATTTCCCTGATTACTGTGGATTTCAAATAGCAGGTCTGCGGTTCCCAAAAAATGCGGAGAGCTGAAACCAGTCTCCGCATTTCCGTTACTGTCCGACAAAACTCAACCGTCCGGCGAATCTAGCTTGCCCGTGGCAATGGCTTATCAGTTTTCTGCCAGTCAGCGGCGGCTTCTCCGGCTGAACCTATGTCAGTGGCTCCGGTGCGAGCGAGAATCTCTTTAGCTTTCCTGGTCCAGTCAGAATCGTCGCAATGCGCGCTCAGCAGAATGCCTCCACTCTTGATGCGGCCCTCATACCGCTTAGCTTCGTATTCAGGAATTCCCATCCCCACCAGCGCTCCTGCGATTCCACCCACCGCGCCGCCAACACCCACACCGGTAAGCGCAGCCACAATCGGCCCGGCTGCGACCAGCGGACCCACGCCCGGAATAGCAAGCGTGCCAATCCCTGCCAGCCAGCCAAGGATTCCACCGATTGCGCCGCCGGTGGCAGCGCCTGTCGCTGTGCCCTCGGGTGCCTTGGTATTTTTCTCAACTGCAAAATCTTTAGTGCCTTTATTTTCCGGAAACAGAACCGAAACGTCGGTATTGCGAAATCCTTCCGCTCGCAACGCGTCTACTGCGTATTCAACGTCCGCTTGCGTTTGATAAATACCGAATGCCGCTGTATTTTTACCCGCCATAACGCCTCCTTTTGATTTGGAGTGGTTGGATGACGCAGGCTGGAAGTTGAGATGGCTGAAAAAGCTCCAACCCAGAGCTGAAACGCGCATAGCGCTATTCTTTCGATCCTTAAGAATGACTTTTACGCTCGCTTTCTGCTCCTTGCGATCGCCTCTCGAGCTTCCCGGTCGGCCGTTCTGCGGCGTTCGGTCTCGCGCTTGTCCCATAGTTGTTTGCCTTTGGCCAGCGCAAGTTCAACTTTCACTCGGCCGTTTTTGAAATACATACGAGTGGGGATGAGCGTCAGCCCCTTCTGCTGTGTCTTGCCGATCAGCTTGCGGATCTCATCCCTGTGGATCAGCAGCTTACGAGTTCGAACCGCGTCATGGTTCGAGTAACTGCCGTGTTCGTAAGGTGAGATATGGGCATTTAAAAGCCAGAGTTCCCCATCCTTGACCAGGCCGTAAGCGTCTTTAAGGTTCGCCCGTCCGCCGCGGATAGACTTCACCTCAGTGCCGGTCAATGCGATACCGGCTTCAAATTTTTCCAGCAAGAAATAGTTGTGGGAAGCGATCCTGTTTACAGCGGCATCTCTTTGGCCGGCCGAGGTAGGGTCGCGGCGCGCCGCCTTTACTGGATTGGGCTTGGTCTGCTGGGTCGGTTGACGCGGCATTGTACTCCGAGTTTAAGGCATATTGGCGTGAGATGGCAGCCGGACGGACTCGGACCCATTCCTGCATTTCCGTTTCTGAACAGGACTAGAACCAACGAGTGTAACTGCCATCAGAACAGTCACTTCGGTATGAAAGGAGCGATGCTATAATCGGCGGCAGTTTACGAATAAGCAAACAAATCCAAGAGGGCCCCACCCCAGGGTCAAGGCATTGCTCCGGGCGGGGAATCTGCGTGAGAGGATTTAGATGAAACGCTTGATTCGACCGGCGGCGATCCTGATCTTGTTAATTCTGGCCCTTCCGGCGGCTGCCGATAAGGCCAAGTCACTGTATAACAAGGGCAAAGACGCCGAGGCCCGTCAGAACTACGAAGAGGCCTATGAGAATTACAAGCAGGCGTTTGACCTTAAACCTAAAGACCTTGCCTATCGCGCCGCCTATGACCGGATCCGGTTCCTGGCCGGAGCGTCGCATGTTCATCGCGGCCAGTTGTTGCGCGACGCAGGTAAGTTGCAGGAAGCGCTGGCGGAATTCCAGAAGGCCTCCGAGATTGATCCCTCGAGCTTCATTGCCCAGCAGGAGCTTCGCCGCACCCAAAGGCTGATGGACTCGGCCAATGTTCCTGCCCCCCGCGCCGCCGTTCCGTCCGGGTTGGAGAAGCGAGTGCAGGAGGCGCAGGGTCCGGTGGATCTGGCGCCTATTTCTAATGTTCCGATCACCTTAAAATTGACTGAAGATACCAAGGTAATTTACGAAACCGTAGGCAAGCTTGCCGGAATCAATGTGCTGTTCGATCCCGAGTACACCTCCCGCCGGGTAAAGATCGAGCTCAATGGAGTGACCCTGGAAGAGGCTCTGGGAATTATCGCTCTGGAATCGAAAACGTTCTGGCGACCGGTCACACCGAATACCATCTTTGTGGCCCAGGATAATCCGGCAAAGCGGAAGGACCTGGAACAGAGCGTAATCAAGACCTTCTATCTCGCCAACCTCTCGCAACCCACCGAACTGCAGGATGTGGTGAACGCGCTGCGGCAGATTTTGGAGATTTCGCGCATTCAACCGTTGCCTTCCCAGGGTGCGCTGGTAGTGCGCGGCACGCCGGACCAGATAGCGCTGGCAGAAAAATTGGTTGGCGACCTGGATAAGTCCCGCTCCGAGGTAATCGTCGAAGTGGCGGTAATGCAGGTGAGTCGCGCCAAGACCCGCAATTTGGGGATCAATCCGCCGACCAGCGCGACCGTCGCCCTGCAGGAAAATATCAATACCGTGCCTTCGTCGACCAATAACGGCACCACGAGCAACACCAGTAGCTGAAGATCGGAGACCGCGTGCCGGTTGCAACCGGATCGTTTCAGCCTGGAATCGGCGGAGTCGGAATCAACCCGCTGGTGAACACGCAATTTCAATATCTGGATGTCGGCGTAAACATTGATATCACGCCCCGCATTCATGCCGGTCGCGAAGTCACGCTTAAAGTGATGATGGATATCTCCAACGTCACCGGACAATCAAATATTGGCGGCATCAGCCAGCCCATTATTGGACAAAGAAAAATTGAGCACGAAATTCGCCTCAAGGAAGGCGAAGTGAATCTGCTGGGGGGCATGCTGGAGGATTCACAAACCAAGTCCCTGTCGGGAATTCCGGGGCTGTCGCAGATTCCAATTTTGCGCTATCTGTTCGGGCAGACCAACACTGAGCATCGCGAGAATGAGATTGTCTTTGCCCTCATTCCGCATATCATTCGCGGCCAGGAGCTCAGCGAGCTGAACCAAAAAGCGCTGCAGGTGGGCACCGCCAGCGCAATCGAGTTGCGGCGCGTAAGCCGGCCCCAGCCACCAGCCGCTCCGGCGTCTTCAACCCAGTCTGCCCCGGCTCCGCAAAGCGCTCCGGACACCACTCCGCAGGCCCCACCGCCCTCGCAGCCTCAGGCCACGCTGGGTGGCGCGAGCTTTACGTTTGATCCCGCCAATATCTCGCAGGCGCCAGGAGCGACCTTTGCAGTCAACGTGATGCTTTCGGGAGCGCAGAATGTTTATTCGGTCCCATTACAGGTGAGTTACGACCCGAAAATCCTGCAGGTGGTCAATATCTCTAACGGCGGCCTGCTTTCACAGGATGGAAAGGCAGTAGCTCTGGTCCACCGAGATGACGATAGCGCGGGAGCATTGCAGATCACCGCCACACGGCCGCCCGGATCGAACGGTGTTTCTGGACAGGGTTCGGTTGTAACTTTGACGGAAGGTTCTGCCCGGTTAGGACGATAAGCGAAATGAAGGCCAAATCCACAATTCGGCTGTCCAGCGGCGGATTCACGCTGATTGAACTGATCGTAGCCACTGCCATTCTGGTGATCCTGACCGGACTGGCGGTTCCCATGGCCCGCATATCCATCAAGCGGGAGCGGGAGCGGGAGCTGCGGCGTGATCTTTGGGAGCTGCGCGACGCCATTGACCGGTACAAAGATGCGGCCGACCGTGGAGGCTTTCAGATAAAGGTCGGATCGGAAGGCTATCCTCCAGATCTGGACACCTTGGTCAACGGTGTGGACGTGGGCGGAAAGAAGCTGCGTTTTTTGCGAAAAATTCCTACTGATCCCATGACCGGCAACCCGGAATGGGGTCTGCGCTCCATGCAGGACGATCCCACGTCGGATTCCTGGGGAGGGCAAAACGTTTTTGACGTGTTCACCAAATCGCCAGGCACGGGCCTCGATGGTACGCCCTATAAGGATTGGTAATGCGTGCAAATCGTAACCAACGCACCGCGGGCTTTACTCTAATCGAGCTGATGATCGTGATCAGCATGATTCTGATCCTGGTCTCTGTTTCGATTCCCGCTTATAACCAGTCCATTCTGCGGGCTAAAGAATCGGTACTTAAGCAGAATCTTTTCCAATTGCGGTCCCTGATTTCTCAATACACGCTGGATAAGCAGAAGGCGCCCCAGGGCCTCGATGACCTGGTTTCGAGCGGTTACATCAAGCAGCTGCCGGTTGATCCTATGACTGGCAACAACAGCAGCTGGACGGTGGAACAGGAAGAAGACACCATCAGCTCGCCTGATCAGCGGGACTCGGGCATCAGCGATGTCCATAGCGGATCAACCGCAACTTCGACCGACGGTACAGCCTACAACACCTGGTAGGCAGTGTAGGGCGCCGGCCATTCTTCTCCGACAAGAAGTAGATTTCTCTTCAATAGATTTTCTTGTGCAGTTTCGTTGGTTTTATTCAATCCACAGTATTCGCTACATTCCTCTACCTGCATTAACGCACTAACAAAACGTTCCACGCGCAACACTTTGCCAACATGCTGCGGATATGCGTCCTGACTGGCGTTGCAGCGATGGAAGCAATACCATATTTCCATGCCGGTCGAGACAGAGATTTCACCCTCCACCTACACGCCTGTGAGCGCACCACGCGGCACCTCGTTGAGCTGCAAAGGCTGGCAGCAGGAAGCCGCCATGCGCATGCTGATGAACAATCTGGACGCAGAGGTCGCCGAACGTCCTCAGGACCTGGTGGTTTACGGCGGCACCGGGCGAGCAGCTCGCAGTTGGGAGGCGTACCACGCGATCGTTTCCTCACTCAAGAACCTGGATAACGACGAGACGCTGCTGGTCCAGTCCGGTAAGCCGGTTGGTATTTTCAAGACGCACGACTATGCGCCACGTGTTCTGATCGCCAATTCAAATCTGGTCGGTCACTGGTCGAACTGGGAAAAGTTCAACGAACTGGAACGCGCCGGCCTCATGATGTATGGCCAGATGACGGCGGGCTCGTGGATTTATATAGGGTCGCAGGGAATTGTTCAGGGAACTTTTGAGACGTTCTCGGCCGCAGGTGAAAAGCATTTTGGCGGCGACCTTGCGGGAAAGTTGATCGTCAGCGGCGGAATGGGCGGCATGGGTGGCGCTCAGCCACTGGCAGCCACCATGGCGGGCGCTGCTTTCCTCGGAATCGATGTGGATCCGGAGCGGATTAAGAAGCGGCTCAAGACCGGCTACTGCGATTTCATGGTGAATTCGCTGGACGAAGCCTTGCGTATCCTGAAAAACGCAGTGCGAAAAAAAGAGAATGTGTCAGTCGGATTGGTAGGCAATTGCGCTGACATAATTCCGGAGCTCGCCGACCGGGGCGTCGTGCCTGATATTTTGACTGATCAGACTTCCGCTCACGATCCGCTGAACGGCTACCTTCCGAACGGCATCAGCCTGGAACAGGCAATCGAATTACGCAACCGAGATCCGCGCGCTTACCAAGAAAAATCGTTCGATGCCATTGCGCGTCATGTGGAAGGCATGCTGCGTCTGCAGAAGATGGGCGCTGTAACCTTTGATTACGGCAATAACATCCGCACGTTCGCATTTCAGCGTGGAATAAAAAACGCGTACGATTTTCCTGGATTTGTTCCGGCTTACATCCGTCCACTTTTCTGCGAAGGGCGGGGGCCGTTTCGGTGGGTGGCGCTTTCCGGTGAGTCTTCGGATATACACACCACCGACGATTTAGTTTTAGAGCTCTTTCCGGAGAACCGGATCTTGCGGCGCTGGATCGACCTGGCGCGAAAGCGAATTAAATTTCAAGGATTGCCGGCGCGTATTTGCTGGCTGGGCTACGGCGAGCGGGCGCAGTTCGGTCTCGCAATGAATGAACTAGTCAGGAAAGGTAAGCTCAAGGCTCCCATCGTTATGGGTCGGGACCATCTCGATTGCGGTTCGGTAGCCTCGCCGTTCCGCGAAACCGAAAGCATGAAAGATGGCAGTGACGCGGTGGCTGACTGGCCGCTGCTCAATGCCCTGCTGAACACGGCAGCAGGCGCATCATGGGTTTCGATTCACAACGGCGGTGGGGTTGGAATTGGCTATTCACTGCATGCCGGCCAGGTCACCGTTGCCGATGGTAGCGAAGCCATGGCGAAAAGAATTGAGCGAGTGCTTACGACTGATCCGGGAATGGGAATCGTTCGTCATGTGGATGCAGGCTATGAGGAAGCGAAGCAGTTCGCAGGGAAAGCGGGTGTGCGTGTGCCGATGAAGGCCTAGTTCGCTCCTGATACCTGAGTTACGCGGACTGCTAAACTGTTCGACCTGTGAGTTCATCAGCAGACAAGTACCAGCGGCCGCGCGCTCTTCTTCTGGCCAACATCGGCCAACTGCTCACCCTGCGTTCTCCATCCGGAAAACAAGGTCCGCGGCGTGGCGGTGATCTGAATGAACTGGAGGTCATCGAGGACGCCGCGATTCTGTGCGTCGCCGGAAAGATTGTTTTCGTAAGTAAAATGCGCGAAGCGCTGCGCGATCCCTGGGTCGCCAGCAATCGAAAGAAGATTGACGAAGTCGATTGCCGCGGACGTGTCGTATTGCCGGGCTTTGTTGATTCCCACACACATCCTGTGTTCATGCAGCCTCGGTTGGTTGATTTCGAGAAAAGGATCTCAGGTGCAAGCTATGAACAAATCGCCGAAGCGGGCGGTGGTATTCGGTCGAGCCTCAAAGCTGTGCGCAGGGCCACGCGAAGGCAGCTTGCCGATGGTATGTTTGACGCTTTGCGCCGCATGGCTGAGCAGGGCACAACCACGGTAGAAGCTAAATCAGGCTACGGACTCAACGCCGAATCTGAGCTGAAATCGCTGCAGGCCATCGCAGAAGCTGCCAAGCGGTGGCCGGGAACGGTGGTGCCAACATTGCTTGGGGCGCACGTGATACCGCAGGAGTTCGAAGACCAAGGCGATGAATACGTTGACCTGGTCTGCCGGGAGATGATTCCGGCGGCTGCCAAAAAGAAATTGGCGCGGTTCGCCGATGTCTTTACGGAACGCGGCGCCTTCTCACTGGAGCAGACAGAAAAGATATTTGTAGCTGCCAGGCAGCACGGCCTGGGGGTTCGCGCGCATGTAGGGCAGCTTTCACGAACCCCTTTATCGATTTTGCTTCGATTCAAGGTCGCGTCCCTCGACCATCTCGATCACGTGACCGAAGATGACATCCGTCAGTTGGCGCAGAGTGACTGTGTGGCCACGCTGGTGCCGGGAGCAAACTATTTTCTTGGACTCGCAGACTTTGCTCCCGCCCGAAAACTGATTGACGCCGGGGTTGCTGTAGCGCTGGCCACCGACTACAACCCGGGTTCATCACCCACGGTCAGCATGCCATTTGTTCTGTCCATGGCATGTACACGTATGAGAATGTCTCCCGCGGAGGCCGTTTCCGCTGCCACCATCAATGCGGCATGGGGGCTGCGGTTGCAAGATCGAAAGGGATCTGTCGAACCAGGAAAAGATGCCGACCTGGCACTGTTCGATGTGCGCGATTACCGGGAGATCGCGTATTGGTTCGGCGAAAACCGTTGCCTGGAAACGGTTATGAACGGTTTGCGACAGACTGAAGCGAGCGGGTGATCGCGTGTGATCGCTGGCCGTTGAGCGAACCCGAGCCACGTTGTTATAATCGTGCCTGCTTCACAGTGAATATCCCTGCGCTGAAGTGCGGTTCCAATGTTTGGGCGATTGTCGCCAGACAAGCTGTGAGCCCGAATGTGGCCAGGTAGCTCAGGTGGTAGAGCGCAGCCCTGAAAAGGCTGGCGTCGGCGGTTCAACTCCGTCCCTGGCCACCATCTCGATCAATCGTTCAAATTCCGCCCTCAACCCTGGCCGATTCTATCGGTCGGCAACGAAGCTTGGGGTGAAGGCTCCTGTGCCAAGGGGCACACCTCCGCATTACTGCGGTTCGAGCCGGCAGCGGTCCGGGTGTTGAATTGCTTCAATCCTTGCAGCTCGAGACGAACAACCGCTCCCCGCGACCAGCAGACCAACGATGTCCGACACCGTCAGACCGAGCTGATCACTACGGAGCCCAGGCTGCTGCTGAAAAATTGATGGCAGCAGAAGCGAGCTTTGTATCTTCTGGCGTGACTCCGAATCGGATGGCCAGCTGGGATTCAGGAAAGCACTCAGGTGCGGGATCCCGATGGGCACGCAATCCTGGTTGAGGAGAAATGTGCATGAGCGTAACCAGAACAGACATTCTTCAGTTGGCAATGACGGCTGCCATTCCATTACAGCTGGAATATCGCGCCGCAGCCCAGGAGCAGGCTGAACCGGCGAACCAGAGGATGATGAATAACCACGCGCATAGTTTCTACGAAATAGCTCGATTGGGGATTCAAATGACAGCAAAAGAGATCCTCCTCCACCATCAAGGTGTTTCCCGAAGTAGAGGAGCTGTAACCAGGTGACTGCTGAACACAAAACTCGAATTCTCATCCTCGGTGGCGGTTTCGCAGGATTGCACGCGGCCATGCATCTGGATCGCACGCTCGCGCGCAGCTCTAACGTCGAGATTACCCTCATCAACCGGGACAACTTCTTCCTGTTCACTCCCATGCTGCACGAGGTTGCCGCCAGCGACCTCGATCTTTCGAACATTGTGAACCCGGTTCGAAAGCTGTTGAAGAACACCAGTTTTTTTGCCGGCGAGGTAGAGGCTATCGATCTGGAGCGCAGGCTGGTGAAGGTTTCGCACGGATTCAATCACCATCATCACGAGTTGCCGTATGACCATCTTGTTATCGGACTGGGATCGATCACGAACTTTTTCAACCTGCCCGGACTGGAAAAAAGAGCGCTGACCATGAAATCCCTGGGTGACGCTATTCATTTGCGCAATCGCCTGATCGCCCATCTCGAGGAAGCGGATACGGAGTGCGCAGCTGACCTGCGGCGTCCTCTGCTTACCTTTGTTGTTGCCGGCGGTGGCTTTGCGGGCGTGGAAACGATTGCTGGAATCAATGACTTTGTTCGCGAAGCGACGCACTTCTATGGCAATCTGCGGGAAAACATGCTGCGCATCGTGCTGGTGCATCCCGGCGAGTTTATCCTGCCAGAATTGGGTGAGAAGCTCGGCCGGTACACAGAACGGAAATTGACCGAGCGCGGGGTAGAGATTCTGGTCAATACAAAAGTTATCGGCGTGACCGAAGAGGCGGTTGAACTCAGCAGCGGTGAAAAGATCCAAAGCAAGGCTCTGATTTGGACCGCCGGAACCTCGCCCAACCCGGTGCTCGATTCTTTGCCATGCGTCAAGGAACACGGGCGCCTCAAAGTTGACGAAATGCTCCGTGTGCCGGATTGGCCGGGAGTTTGGGCGCTAGGAGATTGCGCGCTAGTCCCGGATATAAAGACCGGAAAGTTTCATCCTCCTACTGCCCAGCATGCATTGCGGGAAGGCAAAACGCTGGCTGCAAACATAATTGCGTGTGTACGCGGGGGCGTCCTGAAACCATTCTCGTTCAGCACCATCGGACAGCTCGCTGCGATCGGCCGGCGCACCGGAGTCGCCAACATCTTTGGCATAAACTTCTCCGGGTTTCTGGCCTGGTGGATGTGGCGCACCATCTATCTCAGCAAGCTGCCGCGATTTGAAAAGAAGCTGCGGGTCGCGCTGGATTGGACGCTCGACCTGTTATTTACAAAAGACCTGGTGCAGTTTCAGACATTTCGTGCGCCCGCAATTTCTCACATTGCTAGCGGCATCTCAGAACCGGTAGTCAGCAGGGACATACTGGAGACAGTGTCATGATCAGTTTCTCTGAAAAAGTTTGCCAACAATTGGAGGGCGGCCTCCGTCGCGAATGGCTGGAGACCAACGGAATCGGCGGCTTTGCTTCCGCAACCATTAATGGATGCAATACGCGCAGATATCACGGCCTTCTGGTGGCCGCTACAAAGCCCCCAGTCGGACGTCTGGTTGTTCTTTCCAAGCTGGAAGAAACTCTCGTCATAAACGGAGGTCGCTTTGAGCTGAGCACGAACAGCTACCCCGGCGCAATCCATCCGCAAGGCTTTCATTTCTTAAAGCAGTTCCGGCTCGATCCGTTTCCAGTATTTACGTTTGAGGTGGATGGAACAATTATCGAGAAAACCGTATTCATGGTCGCGGGCGAGAACACCACGGTTATTGAGTACCGGCTTCTGGACGGTGCAGAAGCTGAGCTCGAATTGCGCCCACTGGTTGCCTTTCGCGATTATCACAGCCTGACTCATGAAAACGGCGCGATTAACGCCAATGTAGAGAGTAGAGACGGAGTTCTCACGCTCTCGCCTTATCAGGGCCTGCCTGATCTGCATCTTGGAAATAATGCAACACAGGTTCAAAACACCGGGGACTGGTATCGCAGCTTTCAGTACGAAGCAGAGCGCGAGCGCGGTCTGGACTACACCGAAGACCTTTTCAATCCGTGCGTTCTCCACTTCGAGCTGAGCTCGGGGCCGGCGATTGTGATCGCCTCAACCGAGCGACGCGAAGCGAGTTTGGCGGGTCGATTTCGGGAAGCCGAAGTCCAACGACGCGCTGCCAACCTCCTGCGCGCCCCGCTGAATGATGCTTTTGTGAAACTCCTGACTTCCGCGACCGACAGCTACATTGTTTCCCGCGGTAATCAGAAGAGCGTCATCGCCGGTTATCACTGGTTCAGTGACTGGGGCCGCGACACCATGATCGCCCTGCCCGGCCTCACCCTTCCCACAAAACGATTCGATGTGGCTCGCAGTATCCTGCGAACCTTTGCCGGAAGCGTCGATCGGGGCATGCTCCCGAACCGCTTTCCTGATGCCGGCGAGACTCCCGAATACAACACGGTAGATGCCACCTTGTGGTTCTTTGAAGCAGCGCGTGCGTATCTGGCTTATACCGGCGACCTCGATTTCATTCGCGATGAACTGTATTCCGTGCTCAGCGACATTATTGCCTGGCATGTGCGCGGCACACGCTACAACATCAAGCTCGACCCGACCGGCCTGCTCAATTCCGGGGAAGCGGGAGTCCAACTGACATGGATGGATGCCAAGGTCGGTGATTGGGTGGTCACGCCACGACGCGGCAAGCCGGTAGAAATTCAGGCCCTCTGGTATAACGCGGTTTGCATCATGGAGGACTTTGCGGCTCGACTGAAGGACGAGTCCGCACGCAAGCGCTACAACAGCATGGCTGCGGTCACAAAGTGGAGCTTCAACCGCCTGTTCTGGAACGAAAAAGGCGGATATCTTTACGATGTCGTCAATGGCGGTCCACCGGACGCGAGCATTCGTCCCAATCAGATTCTCTCCGTCAGTCTCGCGCATTCCATGCTGAGCACAGAACGCGCAACCCAGGTTGTCAATGTCGTGCAGGAGCATCTTCTGACGCCATATGGTCTGCGCAGCCTGGC
The DNA here is from genome assembly GCA_003224855.1 of Acidobacteriota bacterium. GTDB lineage: Bacteria > Acidobacteriota > Terriglobia > Terriglobales > Acidobacteriaceae > Gp1-AA142. The sequence goes on from QHZY01000065.1 coordinate 13,479, forward strand.
GCCATGCGATCCTCAGTATCGCGGCCGCTACACTGGAGACGGAGCCAGCCGCGATGGCGCATATCATCAAGGAACAGTCTGGCCGTGGCTGATGGGCCCCTTCATCACTGCATTCATCAAAGTGAACGGAGGAAGCGAAGCGGCGCGACGGCAAGCGGAAGAATGGCTGCATCCGCTAAAGGATCATCTTTCCGATGCTGGTCTGGGTCACATCTCAGAAATCTTCGACGGTGACCCTTCCCAGCGCCCAGTAGGCTGCATCGCGCAAGCATGGAGTGTCGCGGAGATCGTCCGGGCAACCGTGGAAGACATTCACTCCGTTCGCCCACGCTCAGACGTCGACCACGTCAGACGCAGCAATGCTGTGCATGGAGTGGATGCGCTGGTCGTCCCCTCTATGCGAGAAGTCTGAGTGTTCGTGTGATGGGTGGGAGCATGGAATTGGTTCGTTTCTGTTAATCCCACTCGCCATAAGGCGTGGAAGGCGCGGTTTTCCTTCTGCCGCATTTTGCACGAAGCACAGGCAGCAAAACCCAGTACCTTGGTCAGAAGTTCAGAATCTAAAAAAATGCCCCCGATACCCGACGGTTGCCGGGAGCTCAGGGGCGGGGAGAAACTCGAAGACTTTTTACTGCGCAGGCGGTGCATCAGCGCCGGAGTGCGCGCCCATGCGCTCCTTCATACGGGAGCGCTGTTCCTCGCGCATCTGGTCGAACTGCTTCTTCTGATCATCGTTAAGTACGCTCTTGATCTGGTTGTCGGAATTCTCGCGAATCTCGCGCATCTTCTTCCAACGATCCTGGCGTGAGGTGGAATTGTCAGCACGCAGCTGTTCCATTTGATTGTGCTGCTCTTCCAGAATCGGCTTCACCTTTGCCTGTTGGTCGTCGCTCAAGTTCAGCTTGGTGGTCAGGTGTTTCAACTGATCGTCGGCGGAGGGCATGCCATGGTGATGGCCGCCGCGCGACATTGCGGAACCCGGGTCGGCCGGGGGAGTTTGCGCATCCTGAGCCAGCACAGTTCCCGCGCTCAAAAGCAAGCCAGTGGCCGCCACCAACCAGATCCGAGTCAGCCGTCTCATCAGCTTGCTGTCGCCTGTGCCATGCAATTTCAGTTTAGACATTTAATGATCTCCATTTCTTAAGGCGGTCACTTGCGCGAAGCCGCGCTTTCGCCACCCTCACTCATTTGAAACACCTGTGAACTGAAAATCCAGTAAAGAATTGGTAAAAGAAGAGTAAAGAAACGTAAACCGCTGCTGCGCGGCTGCGAATTTACAACTCTTTACGGCCTTTGACTCACTCTTTACGTCGCGTCTGCAACTTTGGAATTGAGCGGTCGCATCACTCCACTGCCGTACTTCTTCGGCGAACTTAATCCATCTTTGTGGGGTGATCAGCCTATGGCGCGACGATCAGGGGAAGTACCGCAGTGCGTATTTCTGGTGTGCGCAGTCTTACTGGCGTCAGGATGCGGTGGCCGCGGGAGTACTCGCATCCGCATGGTGAACGCTGTTCCGGATGAGTCGAATCTGGCGTTGCTGGTCGACGGCACCAGCGTGGCGGGCACCGTGGCATACGGAACCAGCACCGGCTACATGAAGGTAAGTTCGGGCTCGCGACATGTGCAGGTCGAGCGTTCGGGCGCGACGAACGTGATCATCGACCAGAACATCACGGTTCCGTCCGGCACTGACACCACCATTGTCGCCGAGAATTTTTCCTCGAACCCGTCGTCAGCTCTGGTGTTAACCGACGACAACAGCGCACCCAGTTCGGGCAATTTCAAGCTGAGAATCGTCAATGTGGCGCCCAGCCTGGGGCCGGTGGATGTGTACGTGGTGACTCCCGGTACTGATTTGAATACCGTATCGGCAACGGTCAGCAATCTTGCGTTCGGCAGCAGCACTGGTTATCAGTCACTCGCAGCCGGAGCCTACGAAATCGAACTGACGAACCTCGGCGAGAAATTTCCCGTCCTCGATACCGGCTCGCAGACCTTTTCGAGCGGACAGGTCCGTACCTTCGTCGGTCTTAACGCCCAGAGCGGTGGATTTACCGATTCCATCCTTCAGGATGTGAACTGACCGTGTCCGCCTTACGCGTGCGCGACCGGAACGGCCTTCTTTAGGGCTGATGTTTCAGTCGAGCCGTCCCGGTTGCACGCGTTCATCCTTTAGCTCTGATGACGATTCTGCTCTGCTCCGTGGTGCTTGCTGAGAGTCACTTTGTCTTGATTTGCGAGTGAGCTGGGGTTCTTCGAGGCGTGAGCCTTTTTCTCTGTTTCGGATGATTTATGCGGTTGCTGTACGTGGTCCACCGGGGCGGATCTCCTGACGGATGAAACGGCATTTGCCATAAGTCCCTCCGGAGAACTCAATCGGCAGCTTGCGCGTGGACTTTAGTCCACTCTTCCCATCCAGACCTTCTGTTATCATCAGACTTCCGCCAGAATTTCACTTCGATGGATGATGGAATCCCCAACATTTCAGTGCCATGGGAGGCTTTGATGGAAGAAACACCGGTAACCGGCAGCGGCGCTCGTCGTAATGAAGACATCGCCCTTGACTTGATGAAGTTTGTCGCCATGACAACCGGTTATGGCAGGACCAGTTCCTCTGGCGTAGGTTTCCAGGGCGGGGGTGCGGCTGCCAAACCGGAAGATTACGCCGCTCACCTGCTTGAGCTGTATGGCAAGTGCCTGCAATCAGTTGCAGGCAAAAAATAGCCACGCAGCTGAGCGTTAGGCTGAGCTTCAGCTGGAAGAGTCGTGGTTAGAATGGGATAGATAAAAGAAGACGGGCGTTTTTTCGCCCGTCCTTTTAATCTGAGCGCAAAAATCTGCGACTAACGCCGGCGGCCGCCCTTACGGGCTGCCTTCCTAGTTGCCGGTTTCTTCTTTGCAGCTTTTTTCTTGGCCGGTTTGCGGACAGGCTTCTTGGCTGCCTGCTTTTTCGCCGCCGCCTTTTTCTTGGCAGGCTTTTTGGCCGCGGGCTTTTTGGCTGCCGGCTTTTTTGCGGCGGGTTTTTTCGCGGCGGGCTTGCGGGCAGAACGAGATCCGCCTCCGCCTCCGCTCGAAGATGGTTCGGAAGGCGTGGAAGCAGCCGGTTCTGAACCGGAATCCTCATCGGGCATTTCCGCTTCTTCCTCCTCTTCCTCTTCTTCCTCGAAATCTTCTTCTAGCGAGTCGCCATAGGCCCCGCTATCACCAAATTCATCCATCTCGTCATCACGGGCAAAGAGGGTTTCGTCAAAGGTCATTGCTCCTCCTGATCTGGCTGCGCTGTGCGGCAGGCTGTGATTACTAATACGCTACAGCGATTTAGAAAGACAACAAAAAAACTGCATGCTTTCCGAACGGCGCGTGATTATAGCACACGGTTTCAGAACCAAAACCAAGCAGCCGGCATCACTGCAGATGGGAAAGAAGATTTAAGCAGGTGAACGGAAGGCGAAACTATCCAAAGGGGAAATCTAAAAAGCGGTTAGCGTCGGACCAGCAACACCATACCGGGGCGGAGGGCAGCGACATTTCTGTTGTCCCGTTTAAGCACCGCTACGCTGGTCTTGTAAGTCGACGCAATTGAACTGAGCGTTTCACCCGATTTGACAGTGTGGCGAGTCACTTCTTTCGGTTGCGGCTTACCAATGCGGGGGGTGGAGTGGGATTTTGAGGAAATGCGTGTCTCTGCGGCCGCGGTGCCCGGGGCAACCGGAAGGTGAACGTACACTACCCGCCGGCCACTCAGGCTATTGCTTCTCAGATGGTTCCAGCGGCGTACCATGCCGGTGGAAACCCCAAAATTGTCCGCCACTGTTTCAACCGTGTCACCGCGCCGAACTCGGTAGCGGGTAGCACGGCGGGCGTAGACCGATCCATCTTCAATTTTGCTGTTAGCAGAAAGCGGGATGATCAGCTTGCTGTCAGCCGAGAGTGCCGCATCCTCTGCAAGCGCGTTTTCTTGCAGCAGCGACTTTGTAGAAACGTGATAAAG
>QHZY01000186.1 GCA_003224855.1 Acidobacteriota bacterium
TCCCAATTCTCCGCTCCTCCTCCGCCGTCACCACGTGCAGCCGCATAAGGTTGGTCGAACCGGAAGCCATTTGCGTGCCTGCCACAACTCCCAGCACGTCCCCGCTTCTCACGCAGCCGCGCCGCAACAATTCCTGCTCCGCTGCCAGCAGCATGCCTTCCGCGTTCAGCGCCTGGTCGCGCTGTACGGGTATTACGCCCCAAAGCAGGTTCATGCGATTGCAGACGTCAGACATTCGGCTGAAGGCGAAGATAGGACTTTGCGGACGGTATTTCGAGATCAGCCTCGCTGTATTCCCGGTTTCCGTGAACACTGCGATCGCGCTCATCTTAAGATCATCAGCCGCATGCGCCACCGATTCGCAGATGGTTTCCGCAATCGAAAGCGGCCGGTGTTGCCGTCTTCGCGGCTGCGTGAACTCCGCCATATTGCTTTCAGCCTCGATCACGATCTTTGACATGATGCCCACTGCCTCTAAGGGGTATTGACCGGTGGCCGTTTCGGCCGAGAGCATCACCGAGTCCGTGCCGTCAAAAATGGCATTGGCCACGTCACTCGCTTCCGCCCGCGTGGGACGCGGATTTTCAATCATGGACTCGAGCATCTGGGTGGCGATGATCACCGGCTTGCGCCAGTCCGCCGCCCGCCGGATCACATATTTCTGGATGACCGGAACTTTTTCAGGCGGCATCTCTACCCCCAGATCGCCGCGCGCCACCATCACGCCATCTGCCGCTTCGAAAATCTTTTCCAGCTGCTTGAGCGCCTGCGGCTTTTCCAGCTTTGCAATTACCGGCACTTCCATGCGACGCTTCGCGATCAGCTTCTTCGCCAGCAGCACATCGGAAGCAGAACGCACGAACGACAGCGCAACCACATCCACTCCGTGCGCCAGTCCAAACTCCAGGTCTGCGCGGTCTTTGGCGGTAAGCGCGGGAATAGAAAGCGCGACCCCTGGCAGATTGATGCCCTGGTGCTCGCCCAGCATTCCCCCGTTCACTACTTCGCATTCCACATCGCTGCCGCGAACCGCCACCACACGCAGTTCGATCAGCCCGTCAGACAGCAGAATACGGGCATTTTTATTGACTTCCCGCGCCAGTCCGGTAAACGTGGTCGAGATCAGACTGGCGGTCCCCTGTATGTTTTTTGGCGTGATCGTGACTCGCGCGCCTGCCTTCAGCACCACCGCCGCGCCATCTTTTAACTTGCCGCTGCGGATCTTGGGTCCTTGCAGGTCCTGCAGAATGCAAATTGATCTATTCTCCCGCCGCGCAACGTGCCGCAGCCGTTCGATGTTTTCCGCGTGTTCGGTATGGGTGCCGTGAGAAAAATTCAGCCGGGCCACGTCCATACCCAGCCGCATGAGCTCGCGCAACTTCGGCTCGCTGTTGCAGGAAGGCCCGATGGTGCAGATGATCTTAGCCCGGCGTCCGCCGGGCAAAGCACTGGTCGAGCGAAGTGTCAGAGGCTGCTTGCCCTTCACGTGCGCGCTCTCATTCGCTGCATGGAGATGTCTGCGCAGATCATCGGCTGAGATCAGCTGGTCTTTACAGAGGTGCTTCCCATCGCTACCAGTTCGCGGCCCAGCATGGCGCGTGGAAACAACATGGCATTGAACTCCGCCCCCACCAAAATCACCAGCGAAATCATGTACATCCAGACGAGCAGGGCGATGCCGACGCCGAGCGAACCGTAGATGATGCTGTAGTCGGCATAACGATTGAGATACCAGCCGAACGAGCTGGTGGAAATGAACCACAGCGCGGTGGCGAGAGTTGCTCCGGGAAGAACGCTATGCCAGGGCTGGGTGCGGGGCACGGCATTGTGATAGATAAGCGCGATGACGACAATGCTGGTAAGCCCGGCGATCAGCCAGCGGATAACCGTCCACATAAACAGAATCAGGTAACTGTATTCGTGATTCAGGTGAAACAGAATACGGCTTTCGATGCGGCTGCCGAATGCAACCAGGATAGTGGCGAAGGTGAGAGGTATGCCGGCGAGAATGACCAGCGAGAATGCGATCAGGCGTTCTTTCACCAGTCCCCATTTTTTCGGCAATTCGTAGCAGCGGCGAAAGCCTTCCATCCAGGAGATCATCACGCCGGAGGCGGTCCACAGCGTCAAAAGCGATGTGGTCACAAGCAAGCTCACCGAGTGTTGCGAAGCGCCCCGCAGATAGGCAAGAGCGGTGCCCGCGCCGGCCGGTAACATCCGGCTGATGGCGTAAGAGATCTCCTGTAAATAGGGCTGTGTGCTGCGCGAGGTGGCCAATACCGATCCCACTACCAGCAGCAAGGGAAAGAAAGTAAGAATGGATGAATAGGCGGACGCTTTCGCCGTGGCAAATGCGTCATGCTGAAACGCGCGCCAGAAGGCGAGCCGCAGCAGGCGTAAGAAGCGGGTGAGCAACGGTTTCAGAGTAGTTCGCTGGGCAGGCGGCTGCAACAAAGAAATGCCGCCGGGTTGCTGTCCGAGCAAACTTTGAGGATTGGCGCTCATGCGAAAAAGAAAAGCACAGGAGCGGGAAATCCCGATCCTGTGCTTCTCGAATTACTCTGCTGCCAGTTCCTCGGTCTCACCTTCGGTACGCATGAGTTCGAGCGCGCGCTCGGCCTCTTCGTAGGCCGCGGAGACCTCTTCCTGCACTTTTGCGGCAGCCTCTTCCATTTCCGGCGAGAGGCGCACGTTGCGGTAGTACTCCATGCCAGTGCCGGCAGGAATGAGACGTCCAACAATGACGTTCTCTTTGAGGCCGCGCAGGTGGTCAACCTTGCCCTGGATAGAGGCTTCGGTGAGCACGCGCGTGGTCTCTTGGAACGACGCCGCGGAGATGAACGAATCGGTCGAGAGCGACGCCTTGGTGATGCCGAGCAGCAGCGGCCGGCCGGTCGCCGGACGTCCACCGTCTTTGATCACCCGCTCGTTCTCTTCGGCGAACTGGAACTTGTCTACCTGCTCTTCGAGCAGGAAGCGAGTATCGCCGACGTCTTCCACCTTGCGCCAGCGCATCATCTGGCGAACGATCACCTCGATGTGCTTGTCACTGATGTTGACGCCCTGCAGGCGATAGACTTCCTGGATTTCGTTCACCAGGTAGGACTGCAGTTCCTTCTCGCCCAGCACCGCCAGGATATCGTGCGGGTTGAGCGGGCCGTCCATCAGCGGTTCGCCCGCCTTGACGCGCTCGCCTTCCTGCACGTTGATGTGAACGCCGCGCGGAACAGAATATTCCTTCTCTGTGCCGTTGTCGGCCTGCACGTAAAGTTTGCGCTGACCTTTCGAGACTTCGCCGAACTTCACCGTGCCATCGATTTCGCTGATGACCGCAGTTTCGCGCGGCTTACGGGCCTCGAACAACTCAACCACGCGCGGCAGACCTCCGGTTATGTCTTTGGTCTTGGTTGTCTCGCGCGGGATCTTTGCCAGCACGTCGCCCGGGTGCACCGTATCACCATCGCTGATCATAAGGTGAGCGCGTGAAGGCATCAGGTAACGCTTGTTGCCCTTGCCCTTGATGACGATCGCAGGCTGGCGCTTTTCGTCCGGTGAGTCGCCCACCACGTGCCGCGACAAACCGGTGACCTCGTCGACTTCTTCGTGCAGTGTGACCCCTTCCTGCAGGTCTTTAAACTGCACCGTGCCGCCGATTTCGGTAAGGATGGCGAAGGTGTACGGGTCCCACTCGACCATGATCTGGCCAAGCTGTACCTGGTCGCCTTCGTTCACCTTGACACGCGCGCCATACACAACCGAGTAACGCTCGCGCTCGCGGCCCTTTTCGTCGACCACAGCGATTGAACCCTGGCGGTTCATTACCACCAGATCGCCCGCCTTCGACTTCACAGTCTGCAGGTTGACGAAGCGGACGGCGCCGG
>QHZY01000066.1 GCA_003224855.1 Acidobacteriota bacterium
CCGAAGGGCAGATCACGCTGTGGGTTGCGACATTCTTCGGCGGCAGTCGAAACCGAATCGAATCCGATGTAAGTAAAAAAAACGATGGCGCCACCGGTCACCATGCCGGCGAATCCTGAGGGCGCAAATGGCTTCCAGTTGGCAGGATTGATCAGCATCCCGCCAACCACCAGGAATGTGATAATCGCGCCGATCTTCACCGCCACCATAATGTTGTTGGCTTCGGCGGACTCACGTACGCCGCGCACCAGCAGCAGCGTAAGGATAAATACGATCAGGAATCCGGGGACATTGAAGTAGGCGCCCGTCCAGTGGCCGCTTGCCCAGACCGGGCTCGCCCATTGATCGGGCAAAGTGACTCCGAAAGCGGCTAACTGGGCTTTGGTATAACCGCTGAACCCGACAGCGACCGCCACATTGCTGACTACATACTCAAGAATCAGGTCCCATCCGATGATCCAGGCAAAAATCTCGCCCAGGGTCGCATAGGAATATGTGTAAGCACTGCCGGCGATGGGGATCATCGACGCCAGTTCCGCATAACAGAGCCCGGCAAAGCTGCATGCGATCGCAACCAGCAGAAAGGAGATTGCGATGGAAGGGCCGGCCGGAGGCCGCCCGTGCATCAAGGCCCCGGCGGTGCTGCCGGTGCGGAGAAAATTAACCACCAGATCCAGCACTTGTGCGTGAAGGATCGATGGCGCCTCAAAGTGCTCGCCCGCGGCTGCAGTACCGGTGAGAACAAAAATTCCGGAGCCTATGATTGCGCCGATACCGAGGGCCGTCAGCGACCAGGGACCGAGCGTTTTCCGGAGCTGGTTTTCCGGCCGCTCGGATTCCGAAATAAGCTTGTCAATCGACTTACAACAGAGAAGCTGGTTGGACGAGCCGCCGGGCGGTTTCGTCTGCACCGGCGGCGTGGTCGTTGGTGGTTGTGCCAAAAGTTCTCCGTATCACAACAATCAGGCACAGATGGAATCTGTGCCTGAACGTCTTACCGTTTGGCCTGCCCGCGGACCATCTTCTTGACTTTGCGCTTTTGTGATCCACGCGCGTATTCCCGAGGCTTGAGCGGAGTTGCAGTTCTACGCTTCTTGCGTGAAGCGCGCTTGGTCTTCTTGCGGTCTTCCTTGCTCAGTGTGCTTGTATTTGCCATGAGTGCTTTTTGCGTGTCCTGTCTATTTGGATGCTGAATCGAAAGCTTGCATCGCCTGCTATGCTCGTTCCAGCTGGGCATACTTCTCCACCAGCTTCTTCAGGCCGAAGCGAGGGAATTGTACCGTAATCTTGGCGTCTTCGCCTTCGCCCTCGCGCTGGTAAACCATGCCCTCGCCGTACTTGGGGTGTCGAACCTTCTGCCCGGGACGAAAGCCCTTGTGTCCTCTTGGTTCCTCGACTGGCACCTTGGGTATGCTGAATTTTTTCCCCCGCGAAGCAAAAAACTCGGCAATGTTGTCTATGGAATTGTACTTCGGTCCGGAGGCGACTTCCCGCCGCTTTGGTTGCGCCCAGTTCGCGCTCTGGTCTTCATCCTCGTAGGCGAAATGCGAAGGCTCGCGCGATGATCCGGCTTGCCTGCCACGGGCGGCTCGCGATCTTCGCGGAGACCCCAAGTCCTCCAGCAACTCGGCAGGAACCTCCTCCAGAAAGCGGGACGGTACGGTGGCTTCTGGCAAGTCTGTTCCGTAGCGGCGACGATAAGCCGCGCGGGTCAGAATCAAAGTGTCCATGGCGCGCGTCATGCCTACATAGCAAAGCCGGCGCTCCTCTTCAACGTCGTCCGGATGCAGAAAGGTGCGCGAGTGCGGGAACAGACCTTCTTCCAGGCCGCACAAAAATACCAGCGGAAATTCCAGTCCCTTGGCGGCGTGCAGTGTCATCAGCGTGATCTGCGCGCGCTCGTCATAAGCATCGGCGTCGCTTACCAGTGCGGCGTGGTCGAGAAATTGGTCTAGCGTCTCGCCGCGATCGCGCGAATCCATGGCGGCGTTCACCAGTTCCCGCAGGTTCTCAACCCGCGAGAACGCCTCCGGAGTGTCTTCTTTCTCCAGTTGCGTAATGTAGCCGGTGCGGTCGATCAGAAATTTAAGCAGCGCTGCGGTGTTGGCAGCCGGGGCTTCTGAAGAGGCGGCCGGTTGATCCTCCTGCCCGACCGCATCTTCCGCCTCAAAGTTGAACTCACTCGGATCGAAGGCGATCTGCTCGTCGGTGACCACCGCCGCCGGCGCATCCGTAGGCAGCTCCTCCCGCGCGCTACTTTCCAGCCGCTCGACATAGCTTCCACCTAAAATCGCCATCGCGTCGTCGATCAGGTCGCGAAAGCTTTTCAGCGCAACCAGAGCCCGCTGGGGAAGTAGCTGGCGGCGAATGGTTTCTTTGATTGCTCCCCACAGCGAAACTCCGGTCTCCAGTGCCACTCTCTCCAGAGTTTCGAGCGTGGTCTTGCCGATCCCGCGCGTGGGCGTATTGATCACCCGCAGCAGAGAAATTGAGTCATCCGGATTCTGAACGACTTTCAGATACGAGATCATGTCTTTGATCTCGGCCCGTTCGTAGAAGGAAAAGCCGCCTACCACGTGATATTTGAGCTGGTAACGTCGCATGGCTTCTTCAAACAGGCGAGATTGAGAGTTAGTGCGGTACAACACCGCCGCGCGGCCATTCTCCCCCTGATCGAGCGCCTCGCGCAGATAGCGAGCAATGTAGTCCGCCGCGAACAGCGCTTCGTTCTCGCCATCCGGCGCTTCGTAATAGCCGATCTTGGTTCCGCCCTGGCGGGAGGTCCAGAGATTCTTGCCTTTACGGCGCACATTGTTCGCCACCACCGCCGATGCGGCCTGCAGGATGTTCTGCGTCGAACGATAGTTCTGCTCCAGCCGGATGATCTTGGCTTCAGGAAAGTCTTTCTCGAACTCCAATATGTTGCGGATGTCCGCGCCCCGCCAGGAATAGATCGACTGATCTTCATCACCCACGGCGCAAACGTTGTGGTGATCGCCCGCCAGCAGACGCATCAGCTCATACTGCGGGCGGTTCGTGTCTTGATATTCATCGACCAGAATGTACTGGAAACGGCGATTGTAGTATTCGCGCACTGCCGTTGCCGATTTCAGCAGCCGCACCGCCTCTACCAGCAGATCATCAAAATCCATGGCATTCGCTTTGCGCAACTCTTTGCGATATTCCTCGTAAATATGCGCCACCCGCTCGGTAGTTGGATCCGCCGATTGGAGATAGACCTCCTGCGGATCGAGCATGTGGTTCTTGGCCCAGGAGATGTGCGCCAGTACCGACCGCGGCGTGGTCTGCTTGTCGTCAATTCCGAGCCGGCGCATGACACTCTTCACCAGTTGCTGCTGGTCGGCTTCGTCATAGATCACAAAATTTTTCGTCAGTCCCGCAGGAGGCTGCCCCGGAGTAGCAGAAGGAATCCGAAGGGCTTCAATATCTCGGCGCAACAGGCGCACGCAGAACGAATGGAAAGTTGAGATGACCGGTTTTGCGATCGAGAGTCCGCCGACAATCTTCTCGACCCGCTCCACCATCTCTGACGCAGCTTTGTTGGTAAACGTCGTGGCCAGGATAGACTCGGGCATCACACCCATAGTCCCGATCAGGTGCGCGATGCGATACGTGATGACACGTGTCTTGCCGCTCCCGGCTCCAGCAAGGATCAGAACTGGACCTTCGGTGATCTCAACCGCTTCGCGCTGCTGCGGATTTAACTTGGAAAGAAACGACAATGAAAGCTAACCAACCTTCGCCGACCGCAAACTTGCACACTCTTCACACGGGCACCAGTCACGCAAAAAAGTCCACGAATAAATCCCAAGATCGTGGCCATCGCTCCAGTGAAACTTGATTGCGTACTTCCCGACCGGTTCCGCCGAATCGGGCCTGGCTGCGGCCTTGAACATGGGCAGTTCGCCCTGCTTCGGTTTCGGCGGCTCCCCTGGCAGGCGGCCTGACTTTCCGCGTTCGTCATCACACAGCGCACACGGGCAGGCGTCACGCAAATAAGGGAACGAATAATGGGAAGCATGCCCGTCTTTCCATTCGATATCTACACCGGTTCCCGTGCTCAGGTTCACCCTGACTGATTTTGGGTCTGCAACTGGATCCACATTTTCAGTATCGCACAGGCGCTTTGGAGCCATCCTGCACAGGTAGTGACAGCCCGTCTTTTGAACGGAATCGGCTTACTCACGAACCCAGAGCGTCTCTCCGCTGGACAGCCGAGGGCGGCCATCCCTTCGCCAATCCTGGGGCATCAACTTGGCGGAAGCGGCTTTTCTCCTGTAAAATCAATGCTTCACGATATACGTCACAAGATTCCGGAGCTTCCATTCATGGCACAAGTATGTGAAATTTGCGGCAAGAAGCCGCAGTCGGGGAACAACATCAGCCACGCGCATAACGTGACCAAGCGGCGCTGGAACGTCAATCTGCGTCCGGTGCACGCACGGGTGAAGGGCGCAACCAAGCGCATGCGCGTCTGTACTTCCTGTCTGCGCAGCGGAAAAGTAGTGAAAGCGTAAGCTTAGGCGGGTCCAGGGAGACCCGCTCCTGGCTTACTGCACTCCGAGCAGCTGCACATCAAAGATCAAAGTTGAATTGGGCGGAATCACCGGCGGAGAGCCCTCCTGCCCATATCCGAGGTCAGCAGGAATGCGCAGCTGGCGCTTGCCGCCGACTTTCATCCCAGCGACGCCTTCATCCCAGCCTTTGATCACCTGGCCAGCGCCGAGGTTGAACTCAAACGGCTTGCCGCCAACTGAGCTGTCGAATTTCTTTCCATTGGTGAGCCATCCGGTGTAGTGGACCTGAACCTTCTTGCCGGGCACCGCTTCCGGCCCCGTGCCTTGCTTTATGTCCCAGTATTCCAGTCCGGAGGACTTCTTGGTCGGAGCTCCTGTGACTTTGGTGGGACCACCGGCAGCGGGCGCGGCCGCTGTTTTCTTCCTGGTGGTGCCGGTCTGCGCACCTGATGCCAGGGCCAATGCCACTACAGCAAACAGCAATATTCCCAGTCTCATTCACCATCTCCTCTAGGATTTGCACCTAGGATAAAGCGATCACGTCAATTTCTACCAGAACGTCCTTCGGCAGGCGAGATACTTCCACTGTGGAACGCGCCGGCGGATTTGAAGCAAAATGTCTGCCATAAACTTCGTTCATGGCGGCGAAGTCTCCCATGTTCTTCAGGAACACGGTTGAACGGAGCACCTTCTCGAAGCCGGACCCTGCCGCCTTGAGAATACCCGACAGATTCTTAAGTGCACGCTCTGTTTGCGCCGCAACATCACCCGCAATCACCTGCTGCGTCGCAGGGTCGATTGCTATCTGCCCGGAGACGAACACCATTCCATTGGCCTTGATGGCTTGCGAGTAGGGTCCAATTGCCTGTGGCCCGTCTTTGGTCGTAATCACTTCACGCATGAGTCCTCCAAGGAGCTTAGATCTTTTTCAATCTTTGCACATCATGAACGCCGGGAATCTTCCTGACGCCGCCGATGATGTTCTCCAGATGCTGCAGGTCGGCAATATCCAGGATGACATCGATGTTAGCGCGCCCGTTGGCAGTGCGGGCCTCAACGTTACGGATATTGGTGCGGCTGTCGCTTATGACCGCCGTGATCTGCTTCAGCATGCCGAAACGATCGTCGCAATACACCGTCAGCTTTACCGGATAAGAACTCGGGGTGCCGTCGTCGGTCGCCCATTCCACGTCAATCTTGCGCTCCGGTTCATACAGCAAATTGGTGACATTCGAGCAGTTCTGCGAATGCACGGCCACACCTTTGCCGCGGGTCACGTAGCCAATAATATTTTCGCCCCGAATCGGATTGCAGCACTTGGCACGATATACCAGCAGGTCACCATGCCCCTTTACGCGGATGGCATTAGCGCCGTGATCGCCTCCAAAGACGCGCCGCACCACGCTGACAAAACCTTCGCTCGCATTGCTGTCCGCGTCCGGTACCTGCCCTGAACTGGAAGGAATAAGCTTTGCCAGTATCTGCCGGGCCGCGAACTTACCATAGCCGATCCCTGCCATCAGGTCGTCAGGACGGCCGAGTCCGTAATCGGACGCAACTCTCTGCAGGTCTTCTTCCTTGACTTCCTTCAGAGCGATGCGATACTTGCGCGCTTCTTTTTCGATCAGCTTGCGCCCGATTTCAATCGCTCGCTCACGCTGGTGAACATTCAGCCAGTGCTTGATTTTGTTGCGTGCGCGCGAAGATTTTACGATCCCTAACCAATCGCGGCTGGGTTTATGACCGGGCTGGGTAATAATTTCAACGATGTCCCCGCTGTGCAGTTTGAAGCGTAGCGGCACCATCCGTCCGTTCACCTTGGCGCCTACGCAGGTATGTCCGACTTCGGTGTGAATTGTATAGGCGAAGTCGATAGGGGTTGAGTCTCGCGCCAGTACCACCACTTTGCCTTTAGGCGTGAAGGTGTAAACCTCTTCCGGATAAAGATCGATCTTGAGGGTGGAAAGAAACTCATTGGGATCCGAGACGTCCCGCTGCCATTCGACCACCTGCCGCAGCCATGACAGCCGCTGCTCATCCAGAGCCGAGACCGGCCCATCTTTGTACTTCCAATGGGCAGCGATGCCCTCCTCCGCCATTTTGTGCATCTCTTCAGTGCGAATCTGCACCTCGAATGGCTGGCCTTCTTCCGATATCACTGAAGTGTGCAACGACTGATACAGGTTGGGCCGCGGCATAGCGATAAAATCTTTGATCCTTCCCGGCACCGGCCGCCAGATATTGTGAATAATACCCAGCACCGCGTAACAATCCTGTACGGAATGCGTGATGATGCGCATCGCGTAAAGGTCATACACCTGCTCCACCGCAATGCGCTGTCGTAAGAGCTTTTTGTGGACGCTGTAAAGCCGCTTGATGCGGCTCTCCACTTTGGCGGTGATTCCGGCTTCACCCAGCTTATCGCGCAACACCTCCTCAACGCGAGCCAGGAAAGCTTCTCCCGGCTTGCGGCGGGCCTCAACCGCTTCGCCGACCTGCTCGTAACCGATCGGGTCGACATAGCGGAAACCGAGGTCTTCCAGTTCACCGCGGATTTTGCCCATGCCCAGGCGGTGGGCGATGGGGGCATAGATATCCAGGGTTTCCTGGGCAATCTTCTCGCGGCGGTCCGGCGAAAGATGCTCGAGCGTTCGCATGTTGTGCAGCCGATCGGCCAGTTTGATGAGCACTACGCGGATGTCATCCACCATGGCCAGCATCATCTTGCGCAGATTTTCAGCCTGCTGTTCCTCGCGGGTCGCGAAATCGATGGCGCTGATCTTGGTGACGCCCTCAACAATGTGAGCCACCTGCTCGCCAAATTCCTTGCGGATATCAACGATCGTTACCGATGTATCTTCAACCGAGTCGTGAAGCAGGCCGGCCGCAATCGCGACCGGGTCCATTTTCATTTCCGCGAGAACCAGCGCGACTTCCAACGGGTGAGCGAGATAGGGCTCGCCGGAAGCGCGGGTCTGGCCGGCATGATATTTCTGTGAGAATTCGTAGGCCTTGCGGATCAGCTCGAGATCGTCATTGGGGCGGTTGGCGCGCATGCGCCGCATAAGCTCGCGAAACCGCGTGACCGTAAGCACATTGGTCGCGAACTGTTCGCGCAAACTCGCCATAACGGATTATAGCTCGCGAAAACCAGCAGTTCCGCCTGTTCCATCCCACAACAGGCAGCGGATCGGGCTGCCAAACCCTCCGAAAGCGCTGAATTGAATGAAATTCAAAGCCACCTGCCACATCTGCTAAGTTGATGTTATGGCGACTACGCGCATCCTGGTCAGTGGTGCATCCGGAACCATCGGCCGCGAGCTCTTGGTGTTGCTCAAGAGCCGCGGCTATGAGGTCTTTACTCTAAGCCGGAGAGGCTCCGGCGAGCGGACCATTCAGTGGGATACAAATGGCAGTCTGTCTCCCGCGTTTGTTTCAGGTTTCGACGCGGTTGTGCATCTTGCCGGTGAATCCATCGTGGGTCGCTGGACAAATGATAAAAAGCAGAAGATCCGGGATAGCCGCGTACAGGGCACCCGTCATCTCTCTGAAGCGCTGGCGAAAGCGCCCCAGCGCCCCAACGTTTTTATTGTCGCTTCTGCGATTGGCTACTACGGAGACCGCGGCAATGAGAATCTGCGCGAGCAGAGCCCGGCTGGCCAGGGTTTTTTGCCTGAAGTCTGCAAGCAATGGGAGGCCGCCGCTCAGGCCGCCGCTG
This sequence comes from Acidobacteriota bacterium, assembly GCA_003224855.1. Classification (GTDB taxonomy): domain Bacteria; phylum Acidobacteriota; class Terriglobia; order Terriglobales; family Acidobacteriaceae; genus Gp1-AA142. The sequence goes on from QHZY01000066.1 coordinate 8,257, forward strand.
ACGCTGGAATCAGGACCGCACATACGCGCTTTGGCATTGTGCTCAGCAAAAAAGGCGGCGCGCTGCCGGCAATGTTGACGCCGTTTAAGCTGGGATTAGGCGGCAGAGTTGGCACCGGCAAACAGTACTGGAGCTGGATCCATGTTCAGGACGTTGCCAGCGCCATTCTGCACTTGATGAAAACCGATCTGCTGCAGGGCGCGGTGAATTGTGTCGCCCCAAAGCCGGTTACGAACACCGAATTCACCAGGGTGCTGGCTTCGGTGCTTGCCCGCCCGGCAATCTTTCCGCTTCCGGCGTTTGCCGCCCGGCTTGCTTTGGGTGAGATGGCGGACGAACTTCTGCTGGCCAGTCAAAAGGTTGAGCCGGCAAAGCTGATCAGCAGCGGCTATCCTTTCCGTTATCCAGAGCTGAGGCCTGCGCTCCAGGATGTGCTGAAGGGCTAGTCGTACTTAAAGCTGCGGATCCTGCCCCTTGTGCAACTTTTGAGCAAATTTCTCCAGAATTTCGCCGCGTTTTTCGGTTTGCAGATCGCGCTGCAACTCCTCGAGAGCCAATGCCACCACATCGTAATGATGCGCTCCTGCGAACTTGGGATCAACCGTCAGGTCAAGCCAGAGTTTGTGCATTAGTTCCACATCTTCGCGACGCAGCCGTGGAGTGTGTGGTCCGAGCGGATAGTCCCTGAAGCCGCCATCCGGCGCGTAAACTTCCATGGTGACTCGCGGACGGGGCTCAGGCAGCCGCTCCCAAGCATCTCCGGTCAGTTTCGCCTGCTCATCCGGGGTCAGCTTGTTGGAGAGACCGCAGACTATACGAGCGGAGTCGAGCCGCTGTGCGGTCACCATAATGGCATCGAACACATCAGTGCCCGGAACCACCAGCAGGGAAATCGGCTTGCCCTCTTTTTCAGCGACCGCCACCGCCGCCGTAAATAACTCCTGCTCGTAGTGATCAAATACCTCTCCGGCCTCCATGACCGTGTTGCCGCTGAAGGTATGCTCGCGATGGTAAAGCCGTGCGCTCATTACGATGATGTCCTGGTCATCGGTATTCGTCCGACGTAGGACGTCCCGCAAATAGTAAAGATTTCGCGGATCTCGGACCGCCACCAGTATGTTTCCAGGCCGCACTCCCAGGACTCCGCTGCGCAGGTCCTGATTTCCATAAACCCGGAATTGGTCAAGCATCTCCGGCTTACCATGGCGTTCCCTGATAACTCGGCGTTCAGAGTAGGTGAACAGAGTGAAGAAAATCACGCTGAATGTGACGCCGGCTATGGTCGCCTGATATTTAGTGAAAAAATTGACCAGGGCCGTCATAAAGAGCACTGCCGAGATCACGATCAGACCAATCGGTATTTCCTGGCCGGCGATGTGGAAGTTTCCCGGAACCTTCCACTGCCGGTTCGTCGGTTCGGTGTAGCGCAGCACCAGCACCGCCAGAGATTTCAGCGCGAAGCTCCAGATGACGCCGAATGCATACAACCCGGCGAGCGTAAACACGTTGCCGCCCGTGAGTATGATCGTCAGCAACTGCATGCCGACTACCAGGTTGATGATTCGATAGCTGGTGCCGTACGTGGTATGAGGTTTTTGAAAAGCAGCCGTGAGTACGCCGTCTTCAGCCACCCGGTTCAAAACACCATTGGCGCCCACAATTGAAGTATTTTCAGCGCCTGCGAGAATCAATACTCCGACCAGCACCACAAATCCATGGAAGACAAGCTTGGCCCAGATTGGGCCGACCAGGAACATGGCGATTCCGCCGATCAGGTTGCCAAAATACTCCGGCCGCACCGAGTCGGGAATGATCATGACCGCAAAAAATGAAACCAGCGAGGTAAACAGCAGGCTGTAAATAAAAATCACCAGGCCGGTTTTCTCGAGGTTTTTAAGTTTCGGATGTTCAATTTCGCGATTGACCTGTGCCAGGGTCTCCTCACCGCTCATGGCCAGCACGGAATGCCCAAATCCTACGAACAGGACCACAAACGTAAGCCGACTGATCCATGTGTTATTGAGCCATCCGAGAGATTCGTGATTGAGAGGAATGACCTCGGAATGCAGCGGGTTGGGCGGTATCTGGATCGGAACTCGGGTGACAGTGATGATGCACCAAAGAATCAGGATGACCACCATCACCGTAGTAATCACCATGATTTGGACGGCCTTTTCGCTGGACTCGTGTATTCCCTGTATGTTCTTGTGCCAAAAATAAATGACCACCAGGGCACCGAAAACTGCCGAGAATGCGTTCTCCGGGAAGGCGCGCAGAGGATGCCCGATATAACGAGCCACGTCTTCGATAAAGCCAGCCAGGTATTGGCCGGCCACCACCGAACTGATAGGGCCAGTCAGGACGTAGTCAAACAACAGGGCGGAAACTGAAAACTTTGCGAGCGTCCCGCCCATGGCCTCTTTCACCACGCGGTACACGCCTCCTCGCACAAACATACAGCTGGATTCGATATACAGCGCACGCACGGCATAGCTGAACAGCATGACCGCGAGAATGAACCAGGGGGCGCTCTTCCCGATTACTTTTTCCGCGTCACCGCCGGCGTAGTAAGCGGAGGATGCCAGGTCAGAAAGAACGATGGCGGCTGCGCGCCAGAACGAGATGAACGTCAACATCACCGTCGTGGCGACGAAGACGGTGACTGCGGGACGCTTTCCATCCTGAGGAGACGAAGCCATTAGTGCAGGCTTAGAAATTTAGCACAGGGCGATGCTGCGGGAGGTTACGGCGCAAGGAATCTTTGCGGCACCAGGTAAGTACGGGTGATCCGGTCATGCCAGCAAAGTTGGTCTTCATCCAGAAAGCACCAGGCGTATCCGAGGCCCAACGAAAGGGCAGAAAGCAGTGATGCCAAAACCCGCCAACGCCGCACAGTTCGAGGCGTGGAATTACCTGCAAACGTCTGCAGAGTCATGCGAGTCAGTGCCGCACCCGGAGTTCTCCCGGAATGGACAATGAACAAATATTGATATGAAAACCAGAACAGAACCGGCAACACGCCGATCATCAGGTTCGGATGGCGCCAGACGCTGTAGTCGACGGTGATGCGAAGAAAAATATATCCGAACAGGGCCAAGGCCGAGCCTGCGATGGCTGCGTCAACACCAGCCGCCGCCACCCGCCTGGTGATAGAAGCCGCCTGCAACGGAACCTCAATCGGCTGCCTTCGCGGGTCTTCCACGCTCTGTTCTATCGAAATTCCGCCCAGCGCAGGCGGCGGTGGAACCAGTTCGGGGGCTTCCATGATGCGTGGCCGATCCAGTATCGGTTCGGCGAGCTCATCGGTGACGGTCGGCAAAATCAACGACCGGGGGAACTCAATGATCTTGGCCGAAGGCTCTGCTGGGATGCTCTCGAGTTCACCCGTGACTCGCCGTTCGAGTGACAATGACAAGGCGGCTGTTCCCATTGCCGACAGGGGCGATTCTTTTGACGCCGCCGATCGCCAACTGGGCTCATGGCCCTCAAATTTCAATCGCAGCGAAGGATAACGCGGCTCCTTTGATCCCCGGCGTTCGCGGTAGCGATTTACACGGGCCGCCACTTCATCACGCCAGTCACCGTCGTCCGTCTTGGGGCCAGACTCGTATTTCATGTCCTGCAACTCGCAATTCGAGACGCCTTGATCTCGTGGCGCCGTGTCTGCCGGCTCCCGAGAAGCGGTTTCCTCCAGATCGTCGCTTACTTCTTCCACTACAAACTGGCCGATAC
>QHZY01000187.1 GCA_003224855.1 Acidobacteriota bacterium
GAAATGCGCAGGCGCAAACAGGGCAGGATCGTAAATATTTCTTCGATCGGCGGAAAGATCAGCGTGCCTCATCTTCTGCCCTACAGTGTTGGAAAGTTCGCACTGACGGCGTTTTCAGAAGGGCTCCGCGCCCAACTACTGCAGCACAAGATCTATGTGACCACGGTTTGTCCTGGACTGATGCGGACTGGAAGCCCACGCAATGCGACCTTTAAAGGCAAACACCGTAAAGAGTATGCCTGGTTCAGCATCAGTGACTCGCTTCCCCTTATCTCCATGAGTGCCGATCGCGCGGCGTTGCAGATCGTAAACGCATGTGCCCGGGGCGAGGCTGAACTGGTGCTATCGACTCCCGCAAAGCTTGCCGTTCTATTGAACGGTTTATTTCCGGGTGCCACGGCAAACCTGATGGCCCTGTTCAATTACATGCTGCCCGGCCCGGGTGGAATCGGCCGCAATGCCAGAAAAGGCAAAGAAAGCTTCTCATTTCTTTCGCCCTCGCTCGTAACCGTTCTGACAGAACGCGCCGCGCTACGCAACAACCAGGTCGCCTAGTCTGAATTCCCGCGCTGGCCGCAGGGCAACCTGCGCTTTCATGGCTGCGTCTCACTCCGCGATTTTCAAACAGGAGAACCTTTCATGATCGGCAAAATCTCGTCTATCTGCTCTATCGCTTTGGTGTTGATTGGAATGAGCCTGTACTCACTGGCCCGTCCGCAAACCGGTGAGATGGCGCGCCGTGAACCTCATCTGAGCGCTGCTTACGGGCACCTGGAACGGGCAAAAGCGGAACTTGAAAAGGCCGCTCCCAACAAGGGTGGACATCGCGAGCGGGCCATGCAACTGGTGGATCAGGCTATGCAGGAATGCATGCGCGGAGAGGACTACGATCAAAACCGTCCGCGATAGGGCTGCCATTCTGATAGCAACGGCTGCCTGCGCTGCAAGGTTGCCAAGACCGGCGTGGTTTTCATAAGCTTTGCCAGAAGAAATCCTGGTGAAGACACCGATAAATGCCACTATGCTGGTTTGGCTCGGCACCATCGCCATGGTTCTCTCGGGGCTGAGTTGCCGGCGGCAGGCCGCCCACGCGGTCACACTGCAGTGGCACGCTTCAGAGGGCGCGCAGCACTACAACATCTACCGGAGTTCCCAGCCGGGAATGCGCGGCGAAAAGATTGGCACCAGTACGGAGCCGTTCTATCGCGACTCGGGCGTTTCCGGGGGAACCACCTACTATTACACCGTAACCGCAGTCAACGCGGGAAAAGAAAGTGGATCGTCCAATGAGATCAAGGCAGTGGTGCCGCCTTAGCCTGCATCGTCGGCTACAGCAATTTCCCGGCGATACCATCGTTCGAACCTGATGGCCGGTAGTCGAAGCGGGATCATACCCTGAATGGCTCGGGCGAAATGTAAGAACGCCGCAAGCAAAGTAACCACACAAAATTTATGAAAGTCTATCCGCAACGATCCTCGCGCCGAGGGTCTGTGATTGAATAAGCAATCAGAGCCTATTGTCTGGCCAGGTAAGCCTTATCCGCTGGGCGCCAGCTGGGATGGCGAAGGCGTTAACTTCGCCCTGTTTTCCGAACATGCCGACAGCGTCGACCTGTGCCTGTTCGATGATTCCGGCCGGCGCGAAATTCAGCGGGTTCGCGTCCGCGAGCAGACCGACCAGGTCTGGCACTGCTATCTTCCGGAAGCCCGCCCGGGACTGCTCTACGGATATCGCGTGCGCGGACCTTACGAGCCGTCGCACCTGGGGCGCAGATCGCCCGCCACGCACCCCCTGGCACCGCACCGTGATTTACGAAGTTCATGTGAAGGGCTTCACCATGCGGCATCCCGACGTCCCCCAGAACCTGCGCGGAACCTACGCCGCGCTGGGAACCGCTCCGGTCATCGATTACCTGACCCGGCTGGGGGTTACCGCCGTCGAACTCATGCCGGTGCATGCCTTCATCGACGACCGCCAGCTGATTGAGCGCGGGCTGCGGAACTATTGGGGATACAACACCGCCGGCTTCTTTGCGCCTGAGCCGCGCTATTCAGCCACCGGACACATCAATGAATTCAAGACCATGGTCAAGACGCTGCATTCGGCCGGAATCGAAGTAATACTCGACGTGGTTTACAACCACACCGCCGAAGGCAATCAGATGGGTCCCACGCTTTCTTTTCGCGGTATCGATAACTCTGTTTACTACCGTCTGTTGGGCGATAATCCGCGCTACTACATGGATTACACCGGCACCGGGAACACGCTCAACATGCGCCATCCGCGCGTGCTGCAGCTGATCATGGACAGCCTGCGCTACTGGGTGCTGGAGATGCATGTGGACGGGTTCCGTTTTGATCTTGCAGCCACGCTGGCGCGCGAACTGCACGAAGTCGACCGGCTGGGTGCGTTTCTCGACATCATTCACCAGGATCCGATCCTTTCTCAGGTCAAACTTATTGCCGAGCCGTGGGACCTCGGCGAAGGCGGATATCAGGTTGGGAAATTTCCGGTGGGCTGGGCGGAGTGGAATGATAAATACCGTGATGCCTTGCGTGCTTACTGGAAAGGCGATGGCGGAATCATCGGCGAGCTGGCGTATCGCATTACCGGCTCCAGCGATCTTTACGCGCGCAGCGGGCGCAGTCCTTACGCCAGCATCAATTTTGTGACCGCGCATGACGGCTTCACTCTGCAGGACCTGGTCAGCTACAACTCCAAGCACAATGAGGCAAACGGCGAAGACAACCGCGACGGCAATGACAATAACCGCAGCTGGAATTGCGGAGTCGAAGGTCCCACCGATGATCCGGAGATCAACCGCTTACGCGCCCGGCAGAAGCGCAATCTGATGGCCACGCTGCTCCTGTCGCAAGGCGTGCCCATGCTGCTGGCGGGGGATGGAATCGGGCACACTCAACTGGGCAATAACAACGCCTACTGCCAGGACAATGAAATCAGCTGGCTGGACTGGGCGCCGGAACACATCGACCGTGAGTTTCTGGCTTTCGTTCAGCGGCTGATCGCGCTGCGCAAGCATCATCCCCTGTTTCGCCGCCGCAATTTTTTCCAGGGACGAAAAATCAGGGGAGCTGAAGTTAAGGACATTGTCTGGCTCCGTCCGGAGGGCAGTGAGATGACAGATGTCGAGTGGAACCAGGAGTTCGCTCGCTGTCTGGGAGTTCTGCTTTCGGGTGAAGCAGTGGATGAAATGGATGAACGCGGCCAACCCATTCAGGATGACAATTTTCTGTTGCTCATGAATGCCCATCATGAGCAGATTCCCTTTGTGCTGCCGGCGCTTCTCTCCAACTCCGGCTGGGTCGCGATACTCGACACCTCTTGCCTGGCCTCCAACTGCTCCGATATTTTTTATCCCGCGGCCCAGGCATATCCTTTGCAGGCGCGATCGCTGGTCCTGCTGGTTGAACGCACGGCCGAACGAATCCGCCGCTCGGATCGGAGGCGTAACTCCCCGGAATGAGGCGCAAACACGCCATGCCTTTCGGGGCGGAAGTATGCGACGACGGCGCCGTTCTATTCCGGCTCTGGGCGCCGAAAGCTTCTCACGTTTTACTTGTCCTCGAGGGCGCGCGCGAACTGGAGATGTCGCGCGCCGATTCGTGCTTCGAACTGCAAACTCCTGAAGCTCGCCCCGGCTCTCGCTATCAATTCAGGATCGATCATGACCAACTGGTGCCTGATCCCGCCTCTCGCTTTCAGCCGCAGGGCGTGCATCAGGGAAGCGAAGTCATCGATCCTTTTGGCTTCGAGTGGAGCGACGACCGCTGGCGCGGCCGTCCGTGGGATGAAGCAGTGATCTATGAACTGCATGTCGGCGCCTTCACCCCGGAAGGCACATTCGCTGCCGCGGAAAAGCAACTGGACTACTTGGCTGATCTTGGTGTCACCGCGGTCGAATTGATGCCGCTTTCGAGTTTTCCCGGCCGCCGCAACTGGGGCTATGACGGAGTTTTGCCCTTCGCCCCTGCCGCCGTCTATGGCCGGCCAGAGGATCTCAAACGACTGATCAATGCCGCCCACGCGCGCAATCTGATGATCATGCTCGATGTGGTTTATAACCATTTCGGCCCGGAGGGCAACTATTTATGGCTTTACGCCCCACAATTTTTTACGGAGCGTCACAAGACCGCGTGGGGCCCAGCCATTAACTTCGATTCTGTCGGCCGCCGGGCGGTGCGTGACTTCTTCATCCACAACGCACTTTACTGGCTTCAGGAATACCACTTCGATGGACTGCGGCTTGACGCGGTGCATGCCATCAGTGATGATTCCGAGCCGCAATTTCTGTTGGAGCTGGCGGAACAGGTCCGTCACCATCTTCCCGCCGATCGCCAGATTCACCTGGTCCTGGAGAATGAAAACAACGCTGCTCAATACCTGGAGCGCGACCAGCGTGGCGGTGCCCGGCTTTATACCGCACAATGGAATGACGACATCCACCATGCGCTGCACGTGCTCACCACCGGTGAAACCGACGGCTATTACTCCGATTATGCCGAGCAGCCGGCCTGGCAACTGGCCCGCTGCCTGGCCGAAGGATTTGCCTATCAGGGAGATGTCTCTGCTTATCGCGCGGGGCAGACCCGAGGTGAACATAGCCGGCAGCTTCCGCCCGGCTGCTTCATCTCATTTCTTCAGAATCATGATCAAATTGGAAACCGTGCGCTGGGCGAAAGAATCACTCAGCTTGCCGAACCTACAATAGTGAGAGTCGCTCTGGCTTGCATACTGCTCGCGCCCTCGCCGCCGCTCATGTTCATGGGCGAGGAGTTTGGAGCAGGAACTCCGTTTCTCTTCTTTTGCGATTTCGGCCCTGACCTGGCCAGCAAGGTGAGAGAGGGCCGCCGCGCCGAGTTCGCCCGCTTTGCGCAATTCAACTCGCCCCAAGCGCAGGCCCGGATTCCTGATCCGAACAGTGAACAGACATTTCTTTCATCAAAGCTGGAATGGGCATCATTGGAGCAACCGCAGCATCGGGAATGGTTACAGTATTACCGCACGCTGCTTGGGCTAAGGCACGAGCATATTGTTCCACGCATCGAAAACATCGCAAGCGGTGAGGCGCGCTTCCAGGTTCTGGGGCAGGGCGCAATCCTGGTACGCTGGCCATTCCGGAATGGGGGAGATTTGACGCTGGTAGCGAACTTCTCGCATCAGGAAATGAGCATCTCACAGGAGCTGCACGGTCGTGTGCTGTTCGAAACTCCCGGGGCCGCACTGGGTAATAGAAATCGCCTTGCGCCGCTGGCCGTTGCATGGTTGTTGAACGAATGACAACGCCTCGAGTCCCGCTCTCGACCTACCGCCTGCAATTCAATCGCGATTTCACCTTCGCTCAGGCCACCCGGATCGTTCCATATCTGGCGGCGCTGGGTATTTCGCACTGCTACGCCTCACCGTATCTGCGTGCCCGCCCGGGGAGTACCCATGGCTACGACATCATTGACCATCATCACCTGAATCCTGAGATTGGCACGCCCGAAGAATACGACCGATTTGTCGCCGCTCTGCGCGAGCACGGCATGGGACAGATTCTCGACGTCGTTCCTAATCACATGGGAATCATGGGTAGTGACAATGCCTGGTGGCTTGACGTGTTGGAGAACGGCGAAGCTTCCGCCTATTCAG
>QHZY01000067.1 GCA_003224855.1 Acidobacteriota bacterium
CGCCACGGTCACTGATGATGGTGCGGCCGATGATTGCCGTAAGTTCCTGGGTCTGCTGGCCTTGCGCCATGCCAAGGAAAGCCCCGCACGAAAACGCAACGGCCAGGAAGAGCTTTCTTCCCACCATTGACCTTCCCATCATCGATCCTCCCATTAGTGCCACCCTTGAACTCAGGTTAGCACGCAAGTGAGGCGTCTCAGCCTGGCCGGGGGATGCCTGATTTGGTGCTGGCGGTGCCTTTAACTTCGTGCCGCGGGCCGCGGGAATAGCGATTTTGCAATGGTAAAATCGAAAGAGAGATGCAGACAGAGACAGCTATTGTAGAGGATGAAAAACCAAAGGCTTCCACCTCTGCCCGGCCGAAGGTCGGGTTTGTAAGCCTGGGTTGTCCTAAAAACCTGGTGGACAGTGAAGTGATGATGGGCCTGCTGCAGAATGCGGGCGCGGAATTGGTGCGCGATCCGAACGAAGCTGACGTTCTGGTGGTAAATACCTGTTCATTCATCGAGAGCGCGCAACAGGAATCTGTGAACACCATCCTGGAGATGGCGCGGCATAAATCAGAAGGCAACGCTAAGACGCTGGTGGTGGCGGGCTGCCTGGTGGAACGCTTTCGCGATGAGATCCGCAGGAACATTCCGGAAGTGGATGCAGTGGTGGGAACGGGCGAGCTGCAGAAAATTTTGAGCGCCTCCGGAATGGCCTCGGCGGTTGCGAGTTCGCCGTTCACGATCCTGCAATCGCGTGCAGAAGGCGATGCCCGAGCGGAGCAGGGCCGGTTCTCGCGGGAGAGCTGGGATGGTGCAATTTCCGACCTGCCGAATTATCTTTACGATGAAGCCACCCCGCGAGTGCTGGCCACTCCCGGATACTCGGCTTATATCAAGATTGCCGAAGGCTGTGATCATCCCTGCAGCTTCTGCATTATCCCGCAGCTGCGGGGCAAATTTCGTTCACGGCGATTCGAGTCAGTGATTGCGGAGGCGGAGCGCCTGGTCACAGACGGGGTGCGCGAGATCACGCTGATCGGGCAGGACACGACCTGTTACGGCGAAGACCTGGGGCTCACCGAGGGCCTGGCGCTGCTTCTGGAAAAGCTCGCAGCAATACCTGACCTGCGCTGGGTCCGCTTCCTGTACGCTTATCCCAATAAGATTACGCGGCGCTTGCTTGAAACTATTGCTGCCCACGAAAAGATCTGTTCCTACATTGATGTTCCGCTTCAGCACGCTTCAGCCGGGGTGCTGAAACGGATGAAACGCGGAGGGAGCGCCGATATCTTTCTGAAGTCGATTGAGAAGATGCGCCGCACCATCCCGGAAGTGACTTTGCGAACTTCTTTCATCGTGGGCTTTCCGGGAGAGACGGAAGCGGAGTTCAGTGAGCTGTGTGAGTTCGTGAAAGCGGCGGAGTTCGATTGGATGGGAGCCTTCGCCTACTCCGACCAGGACGGAGCAGCGGCGTTCCAGCTCGGAGACAAGCTTTCGATTCGCGAGATCGAGAGCCGGCGCAAGCACCTGATGAAAATGCAGCAGCGCATCAGTCGGCATAGAAAGAAGACGATGATCGGGAAAGAATTCGACCTATTGTTGCAGGGCACTTCGGAAGAGAGCGAAATGCTGCTGGAAGGGCGCACACAAATGCATGCGCCTGAAATCGACGGCAAGCTGTTCGTGAACGAATTCCCCGAAGAAACTGAGCTTGTTCCGGGCAATTTTTATCGTTGCCGCATTACTGAAGCGCACGATTACGACCTGGTGGCATCCATCATCTAGTTAGGCCACGCAAATAGTTATGCCACGCAAAAAGGCGATACAGCTTCGCTGTCCAACCTGCAAGACTGAGGTCAAGAGCACAGATACCGAATTCCCTTTCTGCAGCGAGCGTTGCCGGCTGATCGACCTGGGCCGGTGGGCAAGCGGGCACTACGTGATTTCGTCTCCCGTGAAAGATGTTGAAGACGAATATGGCGGAGACGAGCCGGACCCCGGAAGACATGAATCCTGATTCTTACAGCAGCATCAGCCAAAAATATTGAGCACAATTCAAAGCCGCGGCCGGGCTCCGTTGTGGGCAAGCACGATTGCCACGGTCGCGGGACTGGGGAAGCTGAGGCCAGGTCCGGGGACGTGGGGGTCCGCCCTGGCGGTGCTCACCTGGTTTCTTATATCCCAGGTTATTTCTCCCGAGTTGCAATGCGGCGCTCTGATTCTGCTGTCGCTGGCGGTTATAGCAATCGGCATTCCTGCAGCAACGAAAGTGGCGAGCGCATACGGCAATAAAGACCCACAAAACGTGATCATCGACGAAGTTGCGGGGCAGTGGATCACGCTGATCGCGGTTCCGGTCGCATGGAAATCTCTGTTGGTGGGCTTTATACTTTTTCGAGGGTTCGACATTTTCAAGCCGCCGCCGATCCGGCGTATTGAAACACTGCCGGGTGGTTTCGGCATCGTACTGGATGACGTTGCTGCGGGAATTTGTGCATCGATCATGATGCATTTACTCCTGTATCTGGGCTGGCTGTAAAGCATTGGAAGATGGTGATGACTATTTCGGACCGATTGCTGGGCAAGAAAAACGTGAACGGGCATCCGCACATTGAGGGGGTGCAGCCGGCCGCAGCATTGCCGGGCGGCGAGGTCCGGATCACGGGGAATGGATTGCGGCCGCAGGATTTTCGCCGCCCCCGAGTACGCTTCGGCGATATCGAAGGTAGCGTGCTGATCAGTTCCGACGAGTTCCTGGTCGCGCGAGTACCGGCCGGCGCATCCAGCGGTCCGGTAATCGTTTCGACCAATGGGAATACCAGCAACGCACACCAGCTGCGGGTGGCGGTGCCCATTGCCGGCAACCTGCATCCGGTTACCAACCCCGCCCTGGACGCAGAAGGCAACATCTTCGTTACATTCTCCGGTAGCCGCGGCCAAAAAGTAGATGTCGCTATCTACCGGATCGACACTAATTACGAAATCAAACCGTTTCTCCCCAATATGATGAACGCGACGTCGATTGCCTTCGACCGGGTGGGCCAGATGTATGTTTCGTCGCGCCACGATGGTGCCGTGTACCGCGTGGCGCCCAACGGAACTGTTTCAACCTATGCCGAGGGTATGGGAATCGCGACCGGCATTGCTTTCGACAATGCTGAAAATCTTTATGTCGGAGATCGCAGCGGTACCGTTTTCAAGATCGGCAAGGACCGGCAGATTTTTGTCTACGCCACACTGGAGCCGAGCGTGTCTGCTTATCACCTGGCGTTCAATGCCAAGGGAGAGCTTTTCGTCACCGGACCAACGACCTCGAGTTTCGACTGCATCTACAAAATCGATCCCAACGGCTCGGTTTCCACTTTCTATCGGGGCCTGGGGCGGCCGCAAGGCCTGGCGTTCGATCGCGAGGGAAATCTGTATGTGGCCGCGTCGCTGGCGGGAAAACGCGGAATCGTAAAAGTCACGCCTCGCGGCGAGGCCGCGCTGCAGGTTTCCGGACAGGGACTGGTGGGGCTGGCATTTGCCCCGGGCGGCTCGGTTGTGCTGACCACTACGGATTCGGTTCATCACCTTTCATGGGATATTCAAGGCTTGTCGCTGCTTCCCGAGAGTGCGGCGTAAAACCGGCAGTGATTCGCTTTTCATTTACACTGCTCACGTGAATGCGGAAATTGTTGCCATCGGCTCGGAGCTGTTGACGCCCTTCCGGCAGGACACAAATTCCTTATACCTCACCGAGAAGCTCAATCAGCTTGGCATCTCAGTAATCTTCAAAGTTATAGTCGGCGACAGTCTGCAGCAGCTCACTACGGCCGCGGCGCAGGCCATGGCGCGCGCGGAACTGGTCATCTTTATGGGAGGACTGGGTCCTACTGAGGATGACCTGACACGCGAGGCGGTCGCGGCATCCCTTGGGCTACCGCTCCGGCGGGACATGAGCATTGTGAGCGCGCTGGAGAAGAGATTCGCCGAGCGGGGCTGGAAGATGGCTCCCAACAACCACAAGCAGGCGGATGTGATTGCAGGGGCGGCAGTCCTGCCCAACGCGAACGGTACGGCGCCAGGACAATGGATTGCAGGGAGATATGACGGCGCGGAAAAGATCGTTCTGCTGCTGCCCGGCCCTCCCCACGAGTTGAAGGCGCTGTTCGAAGAGCAGTGTTGGCCGAGATTGAAAGCCAAGATTCCGGAGCAGCACATTGCCACACGCGTTCTGAAGATAGCCATGATGGGCGAGTCGCAATGCGACGCGCGGGTTGCGCCCATCTATAAGCAATTTGAAGACGTGGAGACCACGATTCTCGCCGGCGCGGGAGAGATCCAGCTGCACTTGAAAACTAAAGCAGCATCGCTTGAGCAGGCCAGCGCCCGGCTGAATGAGCTGGTGGATAAATTGGAAGAGGAGCTCCAGGACTTCGTGTTCTCTGATAACGGAGATTCGCTGGAACAGATTGTGGGCTATTACCTGCAGATGAGAAACGCGACGCTGGCAGTGGCGGAGTCGTGTACGGGCGGGCTGCTGGCGGAACGCATCACTTCCATCGGCGGGAGTTCGCGATATTTCTTGGGCGGGGCGGTAGTTTACTCGAACGAGCTGAAAACGGAGTTCGCGGATGTTCCTGCTGAGCTCATCGAAATGCATGGAGCGGTCAGCAAGCAAGTGGCGGTTGCGCTGGCCGAGGGCATTCGCAAGCGCTGCAGGGCAAGCTTTGGAATTGGGATCACCGGCGTGGCGGGCCCGACTGGCGGCACTCCGGAGAAGCCGGTGGGCCTGGTATTTCACGCTCTGGCAGGAGAGCGAGGAACGGAAGTGGTGGAGAAACGGTTTGGCGGCGATCGCAATCGCATTCGCTGGTTCGCCAGCCAGCAGGCGCTGGATATGGTCCGCAGGAAACTGATGTAGGGGTCATGCGGATTTTTGTGGCGCTGGAAATTCCGGAGGCGGTGCGAACGAGGATTGCGAGTTTCATCGACCATATTCGTGAATTCGCGCCGCAGGCTCGCTGGGTGCGGCCCGAATCCTTGCATCTCACGCTAAAGTTCATTGGGGAAAAGCAGCCGGCGGAGGTCGAGCGGATTATTCAAAGCTTGGCAGAAATCAAGGGCGAAGGCTGTTTCGACGTGGTATTTCGCGGCTCCGGGTTCTTTCCGAATGCGAAAGCGGCACGGGTGCTTTGGGTGGGCATCAAAGAGAATTCTCATTTGACGAAGCTGGCAAACCTGGTGGACGAGGCCTGCGGCAAAACCGGAGTTGCTCGTGAGGAGCGCGAGTTCAACCCGCATTTGACCCTGGCGAGGGCGGGCAGTTCGGGTGTGCCATATCAGATCCAAGGGGATCGCAAGAAGCGTACTTTCGAAAAGCTGCAGGAGCGGCTTGCGGAAATGGAGACTCCGGATTTCGGTACGATGAAAGCCTGCGAGTTCATTCTTTATCACAGCAAACTTTCTCCCAGGGGTGCACACTACACTGCTCTGGCGCGCTTCTTGCTGGAAAAATCATGAAAACAGCTTTGCTGGTGGCCGGGTACAGTTACCTGCTCGGATCGATCCCTTTCGGATATCTGCTGGTACGTTTTGTGCGCGGCCAGGATGTCCGCGCAACCGGCAGCGGGAACATTGGCGCAACCAATGTGGCAAGATCATCCCCTCTATTGGGGTTGCTTACACTGCTCCTGGACGGCATGAAGGGCTTTATTGCGGTGCTGATGGTGCGCGTTTTTTGGCCGCACGCCGATACCCGGCTAAGCGCGCTGGCTGCGTTTTGCGCAATCGTGGGACACATGTTCCCGGTCTGGCTTAAGTTTCGTGGCGGCAAAGGGGTTGCGACGGGACTGGGCTCATACATCGCCGTGGTGCCGAAAGCGATTCTGGTTGCAGTCGGAATTTTCGTGGCGTTGGTTGCGGTGTTTCGCTACGTTTCGCTGGGTTCCATTATCGCGGTTGCGCTGCTGCCTTTACTGGCATTCGCGCTTGATGACTGGCGGCAGGCTGCTCCCCTGCTTTTGCTGTCAGCTTCTTCACTGCTCATCGTTGCGAAACATCACCCCAACATTCGCCGTCTGATTGCCGGGAATGAGCCACGTTTCGCGGAGCGCAAGTGAGCCGCATCGCAATCATCGGCGCCGGCGCGTGGGGCACGGGGCTGGCTATTGTTCTTGGGCGCAAGGGCGGTCACGAGGTGCGGCTATGGGCCCACGAGCCGGAAGTTTGTGAATCGATCACGCAGCGCCGGGTGAACGAGCTTTTTCTTCCCGCACAGGCGATACCTGAGAACGTCCATCCTACTAACAGCTTCGCGGATGCTACCAGGTCGGCCGAAATTGTAGTCGGCGTTATGCCGTCACATCACTGTCGCGCAATTTTTGAGAAGCTGTGTTCCTTGATGGAACCTTCGATGTTGCTGGTGAGCGCCACCAAAGGATTGGAAAACGGCACGCTGTTACGCATGACCGAAGTGGTTTCACAGGTGGTATCGGAAGGGTGCGGATTCACACCGCGAGTGGGCGCGCTGAGCGGGCCAACGTTTGCGAAAGAGGTCGCGCGCGGAGATCCAACCGCGATAACCATTGCTTCGCATGACGCTGAATTGCAGAGCACGATTCAGCGCGAATTCAGCGGCCCTACATTTCGCGTTTATACCAGCGACGATCTGATCGGAGTGGAACTGGGTGATCGCAGCGTGGGCGTGGAACTTGGCAAAGGGCGCAAGTTACCGGACATCATCGCCGGCATGCATGGCATGGTGGCGGAGGGCGTGTTTACCACCGGCGCTGCGGTCGAGTTGGCAAAGAGGTATCAAGTGGAGATGCCGATTACCCAGCAAATGCACTCCATTCTGAATAGCGGCAAGTCGCCGCGTGAAGCCATTCAGGAACTTATGTTGCGGAGCGCCAAGCGGGAGACGGAATTCCATTCCTAGAGCACGAGCTCAGGCAGATGACAGTTCCCGGTTCTAGTTTCAGGCGACTCGTTCGTAAGCGCCCAGTGCGACTTCCCTTTCCGTCATCTCTTCGCACCGATGATCGATCTTCTTATACTCATCAGCATGTTGGAGACGGAAGTTCTCATAGGCTGCCCGTGAAGTCCAGTAGTCGAGTGTGACGTAACGGCCGGGTTGGTTCAGGTCACGGACCAGATCAGTCCCGCAATAATTTGGGTCCTGGCGAAAGAAGTTGGCCCACTCGCCTTCCGACCCATACACAATTTGAAATTGCGGTTCGAATGTCTGTTTGATTTGAAATTCCCAGATCAGCAAATACCCCCAACTTACGGTGGTCATTTTTGGAAGCACCCCTTTCTTTAAGGCTCCGCACGGAAAACGGTAATTGAACCGGAGTACTTTGGTAATCCAATCAATGTAGAAGTCGCAAGACCGGCTGTTCCAGGCACAGTAGAATTTTTGAGATCGTGCCGTAATCTGCGCGCTTGAAACTGCCTATCCCAAATCGGATCCCTGTGTTGTATGTAATTCTGGGCGTGTTGCTTCTTATCAGCAGCGTGCCCATGTATTTCTACTCGGAACGGGTGGAATCGATCAATCGCGAACGGCTGATCACCAACGAGCGGCTGCTGCAGAACACCGTCACACGCTCGCTGGCGGATGACATCGCGCAACACCAGCAATCGTTGCGGCTGATGCTGGCAAACTTATCGTCAGCCGTCCAGGTCGCCAGCGGGAATGACATTAACGCCGAGCATGTGCAGGCGCCCGAACTGCGCGCCCTGCTTGAGACATTTGTTTCCTCGTCGAGCGATCTGGCTTACGCCACTCTGCTGAATTCTGAAGCCAAAGGCATTTCCGCAGGTCGCATCGCGCCCGATGAATTTCTGCAGCGGGAAATGGAACATGCCTATAACGCGGCCCGCGAAGGCCGTGCTTACAGTGGCGAGGCGCTGGTAGTGGGCAGCGGAAAATCATCTCGCACCGTGATGCTGGTCAGCGCGCCCATTATGTACGCCGGGCGCTTTCTAGGCATGATTGCGGCGGTTGAGGACATGCAGTTCCTGATTCGCCGTCTGCAGGAAGTCAGCCGCGGTGGCCTTACGCCTTATGTCATTGACGGCCGCGGCCGGCTGGTCGCCGCCGCCAGCAGCGACTACGCAACTGGTCAGGACATGACCAATCTCGAAATTGTTCGCGCCTTTGAGCAGGACGGAAAAACACAGTTCGTAGCCGCCACTCACGAATTCGACCTGACTGATGGCAAAAAGAACACCGCCATGTTGGGGACGTATTGCCGTGTCAACACTCTCGACTGGGCGGTGATCGTTCAGAAGCCCCGCAATGAAGCCTATCGGGGCGTGTATGAGATGCAGCGCACTGCCCGCCTTCTGGCATTGCTGGCGGTGCTGCTCAGCATCGGCATAAGTATTTTTGCGGCGCGACGGATCACCAATCCTCTTGAAGTGCTGACCGAGTCAAGTCGCGCCATTGCGCGCGGCGATTTCAGCCAGCGGGTGCAATTGAAGAGCCGCACCGAAATCGGCGAACTGGCTGAGACCTTCAACGTCATGTCGGAGGAACTCGAACAGTACGTTGAAGATCTGAAGCGAGCGGCAAACGAAAATCGCGATCTGTTCATGGGCTCGATCCAGATGCTGGCGGGCGCAGTCGACGAAAAGGACCCCTACACGCGAGGCCACTCCGACCGCGTGACCCGCTACTCGGTGATGATCGCGCGCGAGATGAAGCTGGAAGAAGAGTTCGTGGAGATTGTACGCATTTCCGCGCAGCTGCACGATGTCGGTAAGATCGGTATTGAGGACAGAATTCTCAAGAAGCCGGGTGCGCTCACACCGGAAGAGTTTGACGTGATGAAGACGCATACCAGCAAGGGCGCGAACATTCTGCGCCCGGTTGCTCACCTCAAAGACATGATTCCCGGCATTGAACTGCACCACGAATCGCTCGACGGGCGGGGATATCCCCACGGCCTCAAGTCGGACCAGATTCCCTTGCTGCCGCGCATCATCGCGGTGGCAGACACTTTCGATGCGCTCACCACAAACCGGCCTTACCAGCAGGCACGTAGCGGGGCGGATGCCCTGAAAGTAATTCACACTCTTTCCGGCAAGCGGCTCGATCCTACCGCGGTAGTCGCTTTAAATGTGATATATGACCGCGGCGAAATCCGCATTCCCCAGCAGATCATGCCCATGCCGGTCGCAGCCTGTGCGGAAATCGCTCAGCCAGAAGCTGTTCGCGCAGCTGCCGCAGGCGAAGTCGCACCAGCCTGAGCCGGCCATGCCTTGTTTTTGACTGCCGCTTCGCTCCCGACCTCATGCTGCTGCGCCGATATAATTGAGGTGCATGATTCAAACTCTGTTCGGCAGCCTGGACGAAAAAGAGAAGCCAAGTTTTCTCGAGCGCATGAAAGAAGCTGTAACGCGCACCCGCGAGAGCTTGAGCGAGCGGATCGAGGAAGTTGTCGCGTTCACCAAAGAAATCGATCGCTCTACGCTCGACGACCTGGAGGCGATCCTGATCGGCGCGGATCTGGGCACGACCACCACTCAAGAAGTTCTGCAGAAACTGCGAGAAAAGGCCGACCGCAAGCAGATCAAAGACGTAGCTGAGCTGAAGCGATTGCTCAAAGAAGAACTGCTGCAAATTATCAGTGCCGCCGCTAGCCGCCCGCTCGTCAAGGTAGATGGAACCCCGGAGGTGATACTCGTAGTCGGCGTAAACGGTACCGGCAAGACCACCACTATCGGAAAGCTGGCGCAGGTATTCCGCTCCCAGGGCAAGACGGTTTTATTGTGCGCTGCGGATACCTTCCGCGCTGCGGCCATTGATCAGCTCGAGATATGGGGCCAGCGCACAGGCACGGAAGTGATTCGCACCAAGCCGGGAGGCGATCCGGCAGCTGTGCTTTTTGATGCCCTGCAGGCGGCGACCGCGCGCCATACGGATTTCGTGATTGTCGATACTGCCGGACGCCTGCACACCAAAGCCAACCTGATGGCCGAACTTGAAAAGATGCGGAGGGCCGCGCAGCGCATTATTCCGGGCGCTCCGCACGAGACATTGCTGGTGATGGACGCGACCACTGGCCAGAACGGGCTGCAGCAGGCGAGACTGTTTACGCAGTCGGCAGGCGTGACCGGAATCGCTTTGACCAAGCTCGACGGCACTGCAAAAGGAGGAGTGGTGGTCGCGATCTCGCGCGAACTTGGGCTTCCTGTGCGGTACGTTGGCGTGGGTGAGAAACTGGGCGACTTGCTTCCGTTCGACGCCAGAGACTTCGTGGATTCGCTGTTCGAATAATCTGCAACCTTGAATACATCAGTTCAGTTTGATGAGGGGCTTGTCCGCCGCGCCCTCGACCTCGCTCGCCAGGGCATTGGTTTAGCTTCGCCGAATCCCTATGTCGGCGCGGTTCTCGTTGATTCAAACGGAACTGTGGTCGGCGAAGGTGTGCACACCTATGCTGGTATAAAGCACGCCGAGGTTCTTGCGCTCGAGCAGGCAGGTGAGTTCGCCAGGGGCGCAACACTCTACATCAACTTTGAGCCTTGCTGTCACCAGGGTCGCACCGGCCCCTGCGCGGACGCCCTTATCAAAGCCGGCATAAAGCGCGTGGTGGCCTGCATGATGGACCCGAATCCGGCTGTTTCCGGCCGAGGATTTCATCGGTTGCGTGATGCCGGCATTGAAGTAAGCGTCGGAATCTTTGAGGCTGAAGCCAGAGCACTTAATGAAGGGTTTGCGAAATACATCCGTACTGGCGAACCGCTGATCACCTTGAAATCGGCCATGACGCTCGATGGCAAGATTGCTCCTGCTGAACCCGGGCCATATCACATTACCGGTGACGCCGCCCGCGTCCATGTACAACAACTACGCCATCAGAGTGACGCGATCCTGGCCGGGATTGGAACAGTTCTGGCCGATGACCCTCTGCTGACCGACCGCAGCGGGTTGTCGCGCCGTCGTCCGTTGTTGCGAGTGGTACTCGATTCCCATTTACGTTTGCCGCTGGAATCGCGGCTGCTGAAAACGGTCGCGAACGACGTTCTCATTTTTTATTCGTTGGGTAACGAGCAACGGGCGGACATGCTGCACGCACGCGGCGCATGTCTGGACAAGGTTCCAGTCGCCCATGGGATGCTTGATATCCGCGCAGTGATGCGCAAGCTGAGCGAATTGCAGATTACGAGCCTGCTGGTTGAAGGCGGCTCGCGCGTGAATACCGCTTTTCTCTCGAGCGGACTGGTGGACAAAGTGTTCCTCTACTACGCTCCGAAGATCCTCGGGCGGGGTGTTCCTTTTGTTGAAAACGACATTCAGTCGCAATTCGCCGAAAAGCTGAGTTCGGCAAAACTTCATCAGTTCGGGGAAGATTTCGCGATCGAAGGCTATGTTCGCGACCCGTACGCCGTGAGATCCCCTTAGGTGCTCCCTCCCGTTGCTTCGTGCCCCTCGCGGTCAGCGATATCATAGGTGCCATGTTTACCGGGCTGATCGAGGAAGTTGGAACCGTAGCCAGCGTGAAGAATGCGAAGCAGTCGCACAAGCTTAGGATTACGAGTTCTGAACTGATCAAAGAATTGAAAGTTGGAGACAGCATCGCGGTAAGCGGGGTGTGCCTGACTGCGGTAAGCGTGGATCGGGCATCATTCGAAGCTGATCTGGCGCAGGAAACCTTGTATCGGACGTCGTTCTCGCGCATAAGAGCCGGCGCATTGGTAAACCTTGAGCTGCCGATGCGCGCCAACGCTCGCCTGGGTGGACATATCGTGCAGGGCCATGTGGATGGTACCGGGAAATTTCTGAGCCTGGATGCTATCGCTGAGGGCCAGGATTCCTGGCTGCGGATTGAAGTCCCTCACGGCCTCGAAAAGTACGTCATCGCCAAGGGCTCATTGAGTGTGGAGGGAATCAGCCTGACGGTAGCGAAAATCGCAGGTCAGGAAGTGACCATCGCGGTGATTCCGCACACTGCGGAAGCTACTAATCTCAAGTCGTTGAGGCCCGGCGATCCGGTCAATCTGGAGGTTGACGTGATCGCAAAGTATGTAGAAAAAATGATTGCCGGAAAAACGATCGTGCCCACGGAACAAAGTTCTTTGACCATCGAAAAGCTGGTGCGGGAAGGTTTCTAAATCTTCAGCTCATCCAATTCCAGAAACTCGCGCACAATGGGCTCTTCGCATTGCTCCATCTCAGGATAAGTTCCAAAGAATAGAACCCGCGCGTCATGCAGAAACACCACTCGATCAGCCAGCTTGCGGGCCAGCCGCATGTCATGGGTGACGACCACGCTGGTGAGGTGCAGCTGCAACTTCAGGCGCTTGATGAGATCGCCCAGCAATTGAGCCATCAGCGGATCAACCATGGTGGTGGGTTCGTCATACAGAACGCATTCCGGTTGAGCGGCCAGGGCGCGCGCAATTGCGACCGAACGCTTCATGCCGGTAGAGAGCTCGGCGGGAAACAGGTCACGCATCGGCTTCACGCCGACCATGTCAAGCAGGCCATCGACGATCTGGAAAATCTGTTCTTCGCTAAGCTCGCGGCGCTCGCGCAGTGGAAACGCCACATTTTCACCCACGGTAAGGGAATCGAACAGCGCGCCGTTTTGAAACACCATGGTCACTTTTTTGCGAATGCGCTCCAGTTCCTGATTGTCGTAATCGGTGATGTCTTCAAATGCAACGATGACGCGCCCGGAGTCCGGCTTTAGAAAGCCCATGATGTGGTGCAGAGAAACCGACTTGCCGACGCCGCTGCGCCCCAGGATGCAGACGGTCTCTCCCGGCATCACGTCGAAGCTGACGTCTGTCAGGACGTGATTGTCGCCGAAGGCCTTGCTGACGTGGCGGAAGTCGATGTAGGGCGCCCCTTTATGGCCATTTTCGTTGGCTTCCGGCTGCTGAGGTGTCGCGCTCACGGGTTCATAATACACTCTGAGATAAGCGGCCTTTCGCCTCAGTCCACTCGGAAGGTGTGTTCACATTCTCGAACAACGCGCCCGGAAAACCTGCTGTTTCCAGTTCCTTTTGATCGGCGATTCGAGTCGGGACCTGATTGAATAAAGGGTCGATTTTATATCTGCCCTGCCGCAATGACTCCTCTGCCAATTCCGAAAATGCTTTTCGATAAATCGCGCACAGCGGTTGCAGCCTGCCATTAACGCGCGGAACTGTCACCATGGCATCGCTGTGCTGTGAAATAGAGAGAAGAAATCTGAGCAGCGGTCCGGTCACGAATGGCAAATCGACCGCCAGCATCAGGTTGAGTTCTGTGTTGGAATTGTTCAGCGCCGCCTGGATTCCCGCAAGCGGTCCGCAATCAGGATAGGCATCCTCAATCACGCTGCCGAAGCTCGAGAACTTCTGTTTTCCTCCCACGATGAAGACGCGCTCGCTGATCTCGCCGGCGACGGCGAGAGCGCGCTGAAGCAGTGTCTTTCCTTCAATCGCGAGTAAGGCCTTATCTGTTCCCATCCGGGAACTTTTGCCTCCGGCCAGAATAAAAACAGAAGCGTCATCCATTTCCGATTCGCTCGTAAATCTTGCCATTCCTGGACACGTCCAACTCGTTTCGTTATGCAAGACCTAAGAAGGTCTAAGGGAGAAGGTACACGAAAGTAACCTACCCAATCATGGGCAGAAATCAGATGATAGGCCCGTCCGGAGATCCCGGCCGGAACGCCACTATGCCCCAGAAGTTATTGGATGTTCTGATGTTAGGACGTTGTTCCCACGAGTTCTCATGGCCACGCCGTGCCGCCGACGGGGATTATTATCAGGTCTGCCTGGTGTGCGCCGCGGAATACAAATATGACTGGAAAACCATGCGCCGGACTGAGCGCGTGGAGAGTTCACCGGAAACTCCTTCCACCCGGCGTTCTCGCAGTCACGCAAAACGGCCGACCTGGGTGCCACGCGCCCGGCGCCTGAAACTCGATACGCCGGTCCGCTATCGTGTCAAAAATCTCGGTAGCTGGCATGAGGGCACCATCGACAATCTCAGCCAGTCTGGCGTGCTGTTCAACGGCCCGCAAAACCTGCCGGCCAATACCCTGGTCGAGATGGTGTTTGAAATGCCGGAAGACATCTCCGGACAGAAAAACAGCACCGTTCTTTGTCAGGGGCGCGTAATCCGTTCCAGGGACTCCGGCAAGCAGAAAGAAGATCAAGCCAGCCTGGCCGCCTCGATTCTGGACTACAAATTCCTGCGCTCGTAGTAACCGTATGAATAGCTTATAGTTGCGGCAGGGGAAACCGCTGAGTTGGCAGGTGCCGCCCTCAAAATTGCGTGGAAATTGCACACGCCGCGCATCTAAACTATCGGGAACGGGTTCTCACTCATCAGGAGCGATTCTATGAAGGCCAAACTATACGTGTATCTGGGTGTGCTGCTGCTGTTGTTCAGCATGGGCATCGCCTGCAATAAAACTCCCAATGATGCACAAATCGGCAACGATGTTCAGAATAGGCTGAACGCCGACTCCGGTCTGCAAGGCAAACAGTTAAGCGTGCAGTCGGCCAACGGGACGGTCACGCTCTCCGGCAATGTCGCTAATGACGGCGAACGCGATGCCGCGGCGCGCTATGCGGCTTCGGTGTCTGGGGTGAAGCAGGTCATCAACAATCTGCAGGTGGCTCCGGCTGCGCCCGCAATCGCGGAAGCAACGCCCGAGTCAACACCGGAACGGGTGAAGCCGGCCCCGGCACGCGCGCGCAAGCGGGTTGTGAAGGAGCACCGAGCGGAGGCAAGCGAGCCCTCTAATTCCATGCCCCCGCCACCTCCGGCCAATACTGCTGAGAGCATTACGCCGACAGCGCCGGCTCCGCCACCGCCGCCGCAGAAGCTCACCATCCCCTCCGGTACAACCCTGGCGGTAAGGCTGGTTGACACGATCGATTCCGAACGTGCCCAACCCGGGCAAACCTTTCATGCCACGCTCGATTCGCCGCTGGCGGTCGAGGGTGAAACTGCGGTGCCCGCCGGCTACGACGTCGAGGGCCACATAATCGACGTTAAGAGCGCCGGGAAATTTGCCGGACAATCCGTGCTGGTACTGCAACTCGATCGTCTCAAGGTGGGCGAGAAGTATTACAACATCCAGACTGACCAGTTCCGGCGGCAGGGCTCTTCACGCGGGAAGAACACGGCGGAAAAAGTCGGTGCAGGTGCTGGTATTGGCGCAATTATCGGGGCAATCGCCGGCGGAGGTAAGGGAGCTGCAATCGGCGCCGCTGCTGGCGGCGGTCTCGGCGGGGGCGTTCAAGCTGCAACCAAGGGCCAGCAAATCAAGCTGCCTTCCGAAACTGTGTTGAACTTTACGCTGCAGGGGCCAGTGACCGTGGTTGCGACCAATCGTGGGCCGAATGAAAACCGGCCCCGTCTGGGCGATTCTCAATAGTCTGCTAAAAGGCCGGGCAGTTTTGCCCGGCCTTTTCTTTTTGACAATTCTTTACAGTCCAACCTCTTAGCGCCAATCATCGACAAAAAATTGAGCCTTTAGTCGGTTCGATACTCATCTAAAATTTGAGCGGTGAGCGGCAATCTTGTAATTTCTCATCGTTCATTTCTGATTTCTCGCTGGCTGTTCCCCGGTAAGTCTTAGTAGAGGGCTCCTATGTGGATTGTTGCGCTGGCGCTTCGCCGGCCATACACCTTCGTCGTTCTCGCCATCCTGCTTCTGATTCTCGGCCCCATCGTCATACTGCGTACTCCTACTGATGTCTTTCCCAATATCAACATTCCAGTTGTCAGCATCGTGTGGAATTATGGCGGCCTTAACGCTCAGGAAATGAGCGCCCGCATCGTCACTATTACCGAGCGCGCGCTGACCACGCTGGTGGATGACATTTCTCACATTGAGTCGCAGTCGTTGAACGGAGTGGCAGTGGTTAAAGTATTTTTTCAGCCGGACGCGAAGATCGAGAAAGCTATCGCGCAGGTCACTGCCATCTCGCAAACTCAGTTGAGGCAGCTGCCGCCCGGGACTACTCCGCCGCTGGTAATCAGCTATAACGCCTCATCCGTGCCGATCCTCCAATTGGCCATGTCCGGCCAGGGCCTTTCCGAGCAGCAACTGAACGACCTCGCTCTGAATTTCGTCCGCACTCGCCTGATCACCGTTCCCGGCGCCGCGGTTCCGTACCCTTACGGCGGCAAGACGCGCCAGGTACAGGTCGATCTCGACATGCCGGCATTGCAGTCGAAAGGACTTTCGCCAGTCGATGTGGTCAACGCCATTAGCGCGCAGAATCTTATTCTGCCCGCCGGCACCTCTAAAATCGGAGAACTTGAATACGACGTCGATATCAACGGCAGTCCGCAGCGCGTAGAAGAGCTAAACGACCTGCCCATCCGGCGCGTGGGTGCAACCACAATTTACATTCGTGACATCGGGCATGTGCGCGACGGCTTTCCGCCGCAGACCAACATCGTACGCGTGAACGGACAGCGCGCATCGCTGGTCACGGTACAAAAAGCCGGTAACGCTTCGACCCTCGATATCGTGGACGGCATCAAGGCACTGCTGCCTCGGATTCAGGCGGCCCTTCCTCCCGAACTTAAAATCGATCCGCTGGCCGATCAGTCCCTGTTCGTTCGCGCTTCCATCAACGGCGTGCTCAAAGAAGCCAGCATCGCTGCCTGTCTTACCGGCCTGATGATCCTGCTCTTCCTGGGCAACTGGCGAAGCACGGTGATTATCGCAGTCTCCATCCCGCTTTCGATTCTTACTTCGATCGTGGTCATGAGCGCGCTGGGCGAGACCATCAACATCATGACCCTCGGCGGCCTTGCGCTGGCGGTGGGAATCCTGGTCGACGATGCGACCGTCGAAATCGAAAACATCAACCGCAACATCGCGCAGGGCAAGGAAATTCAGCACGCAATTCTGGATGGCGCAGCGCAGATTGCTGTTCCGGCGTTCGTTTCAACCCTTGCCATCTGCATCGTGTTCGTGCCGATGTTCTTCCTGACCGGCGTCGCGCGCTACCTGTTCGTACCGCTGGCGGAAGCAGTGGTTTTCGCGATGCTGGCGTCTTATCTGCTTTCCCGGACACTGGTTCCAACCATGGCCAAATATCTGTTGCGCGGCCACGAGCATGAGGCTGAACAGCTTGACGAGCAGAGCCGTAACCCGCTGGTTAAGCTGCAGGTTCGCTTTGAGCACGCCTTCGAACGCTTCCGTGACTCTTATCACGCTTTGTTGCAAGGCGCTCTCGAGCACCGCAGGGCATTTCTGTGGGCATTTTTCATCGCCTGCTTCGGTTCCTGTCTGCTGCTGGTCCCCTGGCTCGGCCGGGATTTCTTCCCCAGCGTGGATGCGGGCCAGTTCAAGTTGCACCTGCATGGCCGGGCCGGTACTCGTATCGAAGAGACCGCCCGGCTTTGCGATCTGGTGGACAACACCATTCGCGAGCAGATTCCGCCCGGGGAAATGGGCACAATTATCGACAACGTCGGATTGCCTTATAGCGGAATCAATCTTTCTTACAGCAATTCCGCTCCAACCGGCCCGGCCGATGCGGATATTCTGGTCAGCCTTAAAGCCGGCCATGGGCCTACGCCGAAATACGTTCACGCTCTTCGAAAAGTATTAAAGAACAAGTTTCCGGGAGTGGATTTTGCATTTCTGCCGGCCGACATCGTGAGCCAGATTCTGAACTTCGGCTTGCCGTCGCCGATCGACATTCAGATCACCGGGAACAATCTTGAGCAGAATCGCAGATTTGCCGATGGCTTGCTGCAGCAGGTCAGGCTGGTTCCGGGCACTGCCGACATGCGCATTCAGCAGCCGTTTGACGAGCCTTTCCTGCACATCAACGTGGACCGCACCAAGGCACAGCTTGCCGGCTACACCCAGCGCGATATAGCGCAGAATCTGCTGATTTCGCTGAGCGGAAGTTTCCAGACATCGCCAACCTTCTGGCTGAATCCGAAGAATGGCGTCAGCTATTCCATCGCCACCCAATCGCCCCAGTATCGGCTGGACTCGCTGCCGGCCCTCGAGAATATCAACGTCACTGGTCCCGGAAGCGTTCGCCCGGAAATTTTGGCCAGCCTCGCGTCCATCAGCCGCGGTTCGGGAATGTCAGTGGTGTCGCACTACGATATTCAACCGGTAATCGACATCTATGGCTCCGTGCAGGGGCGCGACCTGGGCGGGGTCTCTGATGACATCGGTAAGATCCTCGATCAGGCACGCAAGCAACTTCCGCGCGGGTCAGAGTTGACCATGCGGGGACAGGTGCAGACCATGGTGTCTTCTTACTCCGGCCTGCTGTTCGGTCTGGCCTTCTCCATCCTGCTGGTCTATTTCCTGATTGTCGTGAATTTCCAATCGTGGCTTGATCCATTTATCATCATCGCCGCGTTGCCGGCGGCCCTGGCTGGAATCTGCTGGTTCTTGTTTATTACGCACACCAACCTCAGCGTTCCTGCGTTGACCGGGACCATCATGTGCATGGGTGTAGCAACCGCCAACAGCATCCTGGTTGTCAGTTTTGCCAAAGAGCAGATGGATGAAGGTAAAAATGCTGTCGAAGCGGCGCTCTCGGCTGGTTTCACGCCGCGGCTGCTGAATCGGGCAAGACATCGTTATCATCATAAGTACTTTGGCCTGGAGCGTTCATGAAGGTTGAAACTGACAATGAGGTCGATTTGAGGGCGATTAATCGGGTGCAATACCAGCCCCCCAAACGCAAGCGGTTCCCCTGGGTGTTGGTTGGTGTGGTATTGATTGCCCTGGTTGTGCTCACCGCCGGCATACTGCCCCGAATTCAGGCTCGTACCGATCTCAAGAAAGAAACGCTTGAAATGGCGGTGCCGGTCGTCTCGGTGGTACAGCCCAAGGGTTCTGGTCCGGCCCAGGAACTGGTACTCCCGGCCAACGTGCAGGCCTATGCTGACGCACCCATTTACGCTCGCACCAACGGTTATCTGAAACGCTGGTACGCCGATATTGGTACTCACGTAAAAGCTGGTCAGTTGCTGGCGGAAATCGATACTCCGGAAGTAAATCAACAGCTTCGGCAAGCTACTGCCGATCTGGCTACCTCCCGGGCAAACCTGGATTTATCCAAGATCACTGCCGATCGCTATCAGGGACTTCTGAAGACCGATTCCGTCTCCAAGCAGGAAGCCGACAATGCCGCCGGAGACTACGCGGCGAAACTGGCGGCAGAGCAGTCGGCACAAGCTAATCTCAAGCGGCTGCAGGACTTGCAGTCATTCCAGAAGATATATGCGCCCTTTGAGGGTGTGATTACCGCCCGCAATACAGATGTCGGCGCTCTCATCGATTCCGGGTCCAGCGGCGGCACGCGCAGCGAGCTGTTCCACATCGCGCAACCCAATCGGCTGCGGGTTTACATCAACGTGCCGCAGAATTACTCGCAGCTGGCAAAGCCCGGCATGAAGGCGGACCTGACGCTCTCGGAATTTCCGGGAAAGCGGTTTCAGGGCACGCTGGTGCGTACCGCAAATGCAATCGATCCTGTTTCCCGGACTTTATTGGTCGAGATTTCCGTTCCCAACCCTACCGGGCAGCTATTTACCGGTTCGTACGCGGAAGTCCATATGAAATTGCCGACCGAAAGCTCGCTTTTCACGATTCCGGTGAACACTCTGCTCTTTCGTTCGGAAGGCCTCCGCATCGCTGTAGTCGGGCCGGACCAAAAGGTCGACCTGCGCCAGATCACCATGGGACGCGATCTGGGAAGCGAAGTCGAAGTGGTCGCAGGATTGAACGGCAATGAACAAGTGATTGTGAATCCGCCTGATTCCGTGATCGCCGGCCAGACTGTCGGTATTGCTCAACCTGCAGCGAAAGCGGCGCAATAATGCTTCGAGTGGCCGCGACACGAACAGCGCTATGCTTGCTTGTGCGCGCCGGTGTGTTGTTGCTCATGGGCGCCGGCATAGGTTGTGCGGTTGGTCCACGCTATGCAAAGCCCGCCACAACGTCACCTCCGGAATACAAAGAAACTCCCGCCAACTGGAAAACCGCGGAGCCCAATGATCAGATTGCCCGCGGCAAGTGGTGGGAGATCTATGGGGATGCTCAACTGAATGCTCTGGAAGAGCAGATTGCGGTTTCGAATCAGAACCTGAAAGCTGCACAGGCTCAATACCAGCAGGCTCGCTCCCTGGTGCGCTTCAATCGCGCGAATTACTACCCGACCGTCACGGCAGGAATTTCCGGCGCTCGTGCTCACAACAGCTCCAATCGTCCGCTGGGAAACTTGGCCCTGACCAACACCACCGATCTCGTCATCCCGGTTGATGTCTCGTGGGAGCCTGACGTCTTCGGACGAATTCGAAAGAATGTCGAGGCTGCCCGCGCGAATGCGCAAGCCAGCGCGGCAGATCTCGAATCAGTCAGCCTTACGCTGCATGCGGAACTGGCTTTCGACTATTTCCAGCTGCGCACTCTGGATGCTGAGGCGCAGTTGCTTAACTCCAACGTGCAGTCCTTTCAGCGCGCATTGCAATTGACCCAGAGCCGCTATCAGGGGGGCGTGTCTTCGGGCGTTGATGTGGCGCAGGCCGAAACTCAGCTCGAAACCACGCGCGCACAGGCCACGGACGTGCTTATTCAGCGGGCCGCGAATGAGCACGCCATCGCCGTTCTTACCGGGCAGCCGGCATCGGCCTTTTCGCTTCCCGTATCACCCTGGAACTCTGAGCCGCCCGCTATTCCGCCAGGATTGCCATCCGAACTGCTGGAGCGCCGCCCGGATATAGCCGCGGCTGAGCGCCGCGTGGCCGCAGCCAATGCGCAGATTGGTGTAGCCCGCGCCGCATACTTTCCGGTGTTCACCATTTCCGGTTCCGGTGGCTTTGAGAGCAGTGCGATCACCACTTTGCTCCAGGGCCCCGCCGGATTCTTCAGCGCAGGAGCTTCGGCCGCCGTGACCGCCTTTGACGTGGGACGCCGCCGTGCCGTTTCCGAACAGGCTCGTGCCGCTTTTGATCAATCCATCGCCAATTACCGGGAAACCATCCTGACCGCATTCGGTGAGGTCGAAGACAATCTGGCAGCTCTTAGAATTCTGCAGGATGAAGCCCGGATACAGGCCGCCGCGGTTGCCGCCGCGCAGCGCTCATTAGATCTGTCAAACAACCGCTACAAGGGTGGGGTCGTCAATTATCTGGAAGTCACCACCGCGCAGAGCGCGGCCCTTTCTGACGAACGCGCTATGGTCGATATTCTGCGACGACGTATGACCGCAAGCGTGTCTTTGATCAAAGCACTGGGCGGCGGCTGGAACGCCGCCAATCTTCCCTCCGCAACTCTCGCCTCGCCTCGACAATCCGCGGGGCAGTAATGTCCTGGGTCTAGTCCTTCGGTAATGGGGTATCTCACGGATTGTTTTGCACTGCCCAGGCGCGATAAACATCTAAACAGGCAAGTAAATTTAATCAGGAGTTCTCCCCTATGTTACCGAGTCACCAGGGCGCTATCAGTCTTACAGGTCTGCTGCAGGGAGTAGAGCAGTGCGAGAGTTTTATTCGTGATCTGGCCGCTGTAATTCTGCCGGCGCATCCCAGTTTCGAAAGCGTGTGGGACGTCACCAACCGTGTCTACGATCGCAGTTATAGTCGCATGTCGCTGGTGCGTCGCGGCCGTCGCCAGACTGCCGATCCCGTGGCCATGAGCGCTTAGCCCAACAGGTGGGGCGCGCTGTCGCGTGCCTGCCGTCAAACATTCATGCCACTTGTAGCCTTGAAGTTCGTTGCAGATCATCCGAATGGCACGCAGGTGGTGCCTTCTGGCACCGCAGTGCTATTTGCAGTCTTGCGTTGAGTGAGTATCTTGGCAGGCGAGCAGTTCTGGGGGAGGGCTGCCCAGGCGTCCTACCACTCGCAAGAGTTGGGGCGCCTGTTTTAATTGGCCTGAACTTTTACTGGGTTGAGATGGTGAAGTTGACAGTGATACGTGCTTCGCTCTCCACCGGCTCACCGGATTGCACGTAGGGCCTGAAGCGCCACTGCTTCACTGCTTCCTGCGCCGCGGTTGAAAGAATCTGCGGACCGCTCAACACGTTTAATCCCTGGATATTTCCATCCCGCCCGATAAGCGCCTGCAGTACAACTGCGCCCTGCACTTTCATCTGTTTGGCCAGCAGCGGGTATTTAGGTTCGACCGGGCGAGACACAATCTGGGCCATTCCCGGCGGCAGAGTCACGCGAGCATTTGGTGATCCGCTCGATTCGTTGTTGGCAGCTTGCGAAGTGACCGGAGTTCCAGGCCGCAGGTCTACTCTCACCGACGGATTGCTGGCGCGAATGGTGCGATGCTCATCACCTGCGACTACTTCAACTTCGAGCGGGGGAAGCACCACCCGGGCGGGCGAGGCGGCGGCCATCACAGGGGCAGTTGCGGGGACAGCCGGGGCGGTCTTTCCAGCCGTGGTTGAGGCAGCATGTTGCGGTTTGGTCTTAGCGCGCGCGCCTGCATTCGGCTTGGCAGGGGTCTTGGCGTCTTCAGTGGCGGGAGTCGATTCACCCTCGACCGATTCCGCAGGCTCGTTGACCTGCGAAGTCGTGCTGGCGGGCACTTCAGGAGGGAACCAGAAGTTGCGGTCCTTAACCAGCACCAGCATGAGCGCCGCTAGCAGTAGCGCGAGGGCGATCAGCATCTGCCGGCGCTGCCGGTGCACTGGGCTGGGTTCCAGCGCGCTGACGTCGACCTCTACTACCGGCTCGCTGTTCTCCTCCAACAAGGGCATCGAATACAACCTCCCGCCCGTGGGGAGTCCGGGCTAGATTAGTATGCCCCGAAACCCCCGCCAATTCCAGCGAAACCGATTTTCGAGAGGCAAAAAAAACGCCCTGCACAAGGCCGGGCGTTCGCAAAGCGTTCTGGTTGTTATGCAGACTTTTTCAGCTCGCCGGGAAATTGCAGGATCTTGCCTCGCTGGGTTGGCGGGACCCACTTCATCCTGCGCTGAAAACGTGTCGGTATATAGAACTCAATCACCTGTGCCATGTCACCCCTCCGATCCACAGCAGCTACGCCCAGTATTGCTCAACTTCGTAACTGCTCAATTACCTAATTAGATGCGCCACCTAAGCGCTAGTGGCAGGGGCGGATGGGTCAGCCTCAGTTGTCATAAGCCGCTGTGCTTACATCACTTACGAGTAATGGGCTCTCCAGATGCGGCGGCCTGATTGTTTTTCACCATGAAGCGAAGCTGAACCGCCGGCGGCTGATGATGGGAATCAAGTCGCAGGCGCAATGGTAATGGGCGCAACTCCAGTTTTCAGGAACGCACATCATGCAGCATGTAAGTTCAATTAAGTATCGACAGCGTTCCGTGCGGAACTTCTTCATTTTGCATGCATCGTTTTGCTCCAGCCTGGGCGGTTAGCAAAACCTACATTCCACAGCTGGGTTCTGTGCAAATTAACTTCAGCTCACGATGCTAGACTGGCGCTGCCTCAGGAGGGTTATGTCGCATGAAGTTGATTGCGTTCGTGATGTTGTTCCCGCTCACTGCCCTGGCTGGCCCCGCTTCCAACGTTAGAACTAATACCTTGGCCTCGAGTTTGATGTTTGATGCCAACGGAAACACAGGATTCGTGACCGTCATCCGACAAACGGATCCCACTACACTCGTGAGCAGCACCAGCTTATTTTACTCGTTCTGTGTGCAGACTACGGCGGCGCTATGCCAACAGGGCAACGGTGTGATATCTGATGCTGCCCTTCGAGGTGAAATCAATGGGAACTCCAGTCCGAACAATGTACTTACGCTGGTAGCCGATACCAATGTAGTCGGCTTCACCAATGAGATCTGCCAATCTGACGGCGGCTTTACCTTTAACTGCATGCCGGCCACAGGTGGAATTGTGAGTGTGGCCTTTGCGAAGACCAACGCTTTTGATGAAACCATCGAAGGCACAGACCTGATCCGCCGAGACCATAAGAAGACTGGCAGCAGGTTCGACACCACCCATCAGTTCAGTTGCCACATGACCGGCACGGTGCTGGGTGTGACCCTCAACACGCAGTCCATCACCGGGACTATCAGCTTTGAGACTCTGCAACAGAACGGAGAGGATGCGCCGCAAGCGCAAACCATGCTGCCGGGAATAAGCAGGGTTCTTCTTTCACAGGGACGAGCAGGCCAGGCGGTCTTGAGGCAAGTACTGAAATAGAGCGGTTTAGGTCTTAACAGGCCAGTTGTTCGCGGGTAAGCTTCATGCCCTCGAGATTTCCGAGCACAGTCACCGCGATGCGGTCGCTGAGGAAGAACTCGTTTGCCAGTTCCGACACATCTTCGATGGTGATGGATTCGATTTTTTCGATCAACTCATCCAGCCTGTTCCGGCGTAAACCGACATGCATCCGGTGTCGCGGTACGGATTGAGGTCGCTATAGATGGCGTAAGCCAGGCCCTGGCGCTCGCGGATATTCTGAAAAAGGCGGGAGCTCATTCCGCCACCGAGGATGGTGTTGAGAATGTAGGACGCGTGACGGCGGCTGTGCGCGATTGGATGCGCGGGCACACCGATGCAGATCTGTACCTGCTCGAGTGATTTCTTGTTGCGAGTCACGATCCGGGAGACGATCTGCGGCTCAGAGCTATGGAAGCCGTTGCTGGCGGGCTCCATGTGTCCGAAATGCTTGGCCACCGCCGCTACAAACTCCTCGTGCTTGAGATGCCCCGCCGCGCACACGATCAGGTTGCCGGGAATGAAACGCTGGCGATAGAAGTTGAGTACCGGGTCGCGCTCAAAATTGCGGACAGTTTCCTTGGTGCCGAGAATCGGCTTGCCGAGCGGATGATCTTTCCAGAAATTCTGGGTGAAGATTTCGTGCACGAGATAGTCAGGATTGTCCTCATCCATTTTTATCTCTTCGAGGATCACGCCCCGCTCGCGGCTGATGTCATTGGCATTGAATACCGGGTTCAGGACCAGGTCGCTGAGGATGTCCATGGCGATGGGAATGTGCTCATCGAGAATTTTCACGTTGAAGCAGACACATTCCTTGGCTGTGAAGGCGTCCATGTTGCCGCCGATCGAATCGACCTCGCGCGCGATCTGCTCGGCCGAGCGATGCTCGGTCCCTTTGAAGACCATGTGCTCGACAAAATGAGAGATCCCATTCCAGGTCGGGTCTTCATCGCGCGAGCCGGTCTTGATCCAAATACCGATCGAAACCGAACGGATGTGCTGCATCTCCTCAGTGATGACCGTCAGGCCATTGGGGAGAATCTCACGCCGGATATTGCGATCCTGGTTAACCATGCTGGCTGGCGGACCCACTTGCGTTCGGGCCGGCACCTTTATTGTGACATACAGATGCAGACTGCGCGAACGGCGTCAAGTGGTTGATTCTGTGGCGCTTAGATAGAGATGGTAATTTCCCACACAGTTCCTGCCGCCCATCTAGAATGTTTGGAGATCAGGAAATTGCATGCCAGAAATTAACCACAAACCACTGCTGGGCCTGGATGCCTCAGAGCTGACTGCTTTGGCAGAAGGGTTCCAGCAACCCAGCTACCGGGGGAAGCAGCTGTTTGAGGCGATTTATCGCAAGAGAATTGAGAGTCTGGATGAGATTTCCACCCTCCCAATCGAGTTTCGCAAGGAACTGAGCGGCCAGGGATACTCGATCCGAAGCGAGGAGGTGGCGGGCAAGTTCAAGTCCTCTGACGGCACAGCGCGCTACCTGATCAGGTTCCCGGACGGGCAGACAGTCGAAACAGTGTGGATGCCGGAGGGCGATGATGGCGAGGCGGGCGACGGCAGCGATGCGGATATCGTGGAGAGCGCGCGCAATTTCGGGCGAGCGACGATCTGCGTTTCCAGCCAGGTGGGCTGCGCGGTCGATTGCCGCTTTTGCCTGACCGGACTTCTGGGCGTGAAGCGGAATCTTACTGCGGGAGAGATCGCCGGGCAGGTGATGGCAGTGCTGCGCGATCAGCAGGTCAGTCCTCCGCACGACCGCATCAACCTGGTGTTCATGGGAATGGGAGAACCCTTCCTGAATTATGACAGCTTCATCAAGGCGGCGCGGCTGCTGGTAGAGGGAGTAGGGATACCGCAGTCGCGCATGACGGTCTCAACGGCCGGGATTGTGCCCCGCATCGGTGACTTTGGAGAAGAAGAGATACGGCCCAAGCTGGCAATTTCGCTGAACGCCTCGAATGACGAGATGCGAACCCGGCTGATGCCCATCAATCGCAAGTGGGACATGGGCCAACTGCTGGAGGCGGCCAAGAATTTCCCACTGCGCAACCGGGAGAAAGTCACGTTCGAGTACGTGCTGCTGAGCGAGGTAAATGACGCCCCAGAGCATGCGCGCGAACTGGCGGAGAAAGTTCGCGGCATTCGCGCCAAAGTGAATCTGATTGCGTGGAACCCGGGCCCGGGGATCGAGTTCAGTACGCCGCAAGCGGAGCGGGTGCTGCGCTTTCAACGCATTCTGATCGATAGCGGAACGCCGACCTTTATTCGCCGCCCACGTGGGCGCGACATCTACGCTGCGTGTGGGCAGTTGAAACAGACAATGGAAGCGGCGTAAGTAAGATTTGGAAAGGGAAGCAGCTGGTCGAAGGAGCAGGACGCATGCACCTGCTGAAACGCCCACTGCTCGAATACAATCCAAACCTTTCGGGCAAAAACGATGCAGTAGCTGAGCCGGCGCATGACCTGCCGATAAACCTGCAATTTTCATCCCGTATTCCGATGGTCGACGTGGGCGGGAGCATTTCTTTCGATGACAGCATTGCGGAAATCACCTGACGTCCGTCCACCGGTAGTTTGACCAGAGCCGCTGACCCGGGCTTCCGTCTTTTCGCCGAACTTAACGACGAACCGCGTGTGCGGCCACGTACTGGCCATCGTAGGTGACTTGCCAGCTCTTGCCGCCATCGCGCGAGATTTCGATCACCTGGTGGACCTTGCCGCCAGGCAGCGGCGTGAGAGTCGTACGGTCCAGGTGCGATTTGCCGTCGGCGTGGGGGATTTCGCCCTGAAAGCGCACCCCGCCGTCAGGAAACTCCGCGATTAGTTGCTTTTCTTTTAGCGGGCCCGCGTCAGTGACCCACACCTGCTTCCATGATTTTGTGGCAGCGACGTAGTAGAAAAGGCTTTTGCCTTCCCCGCTGCCGTCGGCTTCCCGCCAATTTTCTACCAGGGCGCAGTCTTTTAATATTTTCTCGACTACGTCTGTGCCATCCAGTTTGCCGTCTACATAGACATCCCAGTGTCCTATCCAGAAATCGAGCTTTCCGTAAGCCGGATCGTGACACCCAGGTATGGGACTCTGGCCACTCACATTCGAGGTCGAGCTTAGAGTGAACATCAATAAGGCGAGCCTGATCACTATCAGCCGTATAGTTCGCATCCGCAATACCTCAGGCTGAGAGTGACGGGAAGCAGCAGCAAACGTTACCAGTCCTGAAATTTCGAGCTTGCCGATCGCAGGGCAAGGTGGTGCATTACAATAGCCGCTTCCATGAGCGAAACCGACAAATCCGGCGGGTCTTCGGGCCCTGAATCTTCCGGAACAAAGGGAAATTCCGAGCGCAGGTCATCCGACCGGCTCAAGACTCAGGTTCCGGTGACGATAAATGCAAAGGATGCTGGAAAGCTGAGTGGACAGAGCCGCGACCTGAGCCTGGGCGGGATCTTCCTCTACACTGACCGCTCCTTTGAAGAAGGAAGCGAATTAGAATTGGTGCTGGTGCTGCCGGCGGAGCTTACGGGCGGGGAGAAGCAGTGGGTATGCTGTCGTGGGTCGGTGATCCGCGTGGAGCAGGCTGCCAACGGCGGTTTTGGTATAGCAGCCCGGCTGGACGGCATGTCGGCGATGCCGGAGCTGAGCAGCTGAAGCCTGGTTCGGGGATCGAGTGCCGAAACTCTGCAACTTTTGAGCAATTTTTAATGCACGAATAGGCCACTTGGTGCATAATGCTGGCCCGCGAATTGCTTTGCGTAATTGCTGTCAGAGAAATGTTTTGCTATGTGGATTGAGAAATTAACCGAAGGCCTGCTGCGAGTGCTCACCCCGCTCGGCCCCCGTTATATACGGCCCAGCTTCAGGCAGCGCCTGTATCTGGTTTGGATTTTCCGCAACTTTCAGGTTCTGCCAATGCAGGTGCTCAGCAACCGTCAGCGCCGGCTGGTGGATGATTTGTGCGCCCGCCAGAATTTCGTTTCGCCGGTTCTGGCAGATGGAGTGGAAGCCCCGCTGCTCGGCACGTTTGAGCGTCGTCCGCCGATTGAAGAAGAACGCCCGCCGCGCCGTCCCAGCACCAGCGTGGGCGAAGTTCCCTTTGCTGCCGACGCCAAGCAGCGTCCCTAGTTCGCGCCTGTCTTCTACTAGGAAAATTTTGGATGATATAATCTCGGTTCGTCCTACCTGTAGCCATCCTAGCGGGCGCGTAGCTCAATTGGCAGAGCAACTGACTCTTAATCAGTAGGTTGAAGGTTCGATTCCTTCCGCGCTCACCAAACATTTCTCGCAATGTTTGACGGAGGTGCATTGACAGAATTAAAAAAAATTTCGCCTGCCCTCAAAAAACGCGCCAGCCAGATAAAAGTCCTCTTGATGGATGTGGACGGCACTATGACCGATGGCAGCGTGACCCTTCTCTCACAGAACGACGGCAGCGCTCTCGAAATAAAAACTTTCGATGCGCACGATGGCCAGGGGCTGACACTGGCCCATACCGCCGGGCTGCGCACCGGATGCATCACCGGCCGCCAGAGTTCTGCGCTGATGCGGCGCGCACAAGAGATGAAGATGGACTTCATCTATATGAAACAGCCGCTCAAGATGCCGGCGTATGAGGAAATTCTGCGTAAGGCGGGCGTTGCCGATTTTGCGGTTGGCTATATCGGAGATGATCTTCCGGATATCCCGTTGATGAAACGCGCAGGGCTGGCGGTCGCGGTGGGAGATGCGGTCCCTGAAGTCAAGAAAGCCGCGCATTACACCACCAAAGCGCTCGCGGGCAGAGGAGCGGTGCGGGAAGCAGTCGAACTTATCCTGAAATCGAAAGGCATCTGGGAAGAGATGATCGACAAAGCGCGAGCGTGATCGGGTAAGCGAGCATGCCCGAACTGCCTGACATCATGGCCTACATCACTGCGCTTGAGCCGCGCGTGCTTGGGACGACATTGGAAAGCTTGCGAGTGGCGAGTCCTTTTTTGTTGCGAACGGTCGATCCGCCGGTGACAAGCGCGCAGGGACGCACGGTGCGCGAGCTGCGAAGAATTGGCAAGCGCGTCGCATTCGGATTAGCAGGAGACCTGTGGCTGGTGCTGCACCTGATGATCGCCGGCCGCCTGCATTGGCGGGCCCGGGACGCCAAGCTCGCAGGGCGGAATCAGCTGGCGGCATTCGATTTTGCAGATGGCTCGCTGGTGCTGACGGAAGCGGGATCGAAGCGGCGAGCTTCGCTGCACGTTCTGCAAGGCGAAGGAAATCTACGCGAGCTGGATGCCGGCGGGATCGATGTGTTCGCCAGCGATCTGGAGTCGTTCAAGGCCGCGCTCACCGCTGAGAACCGAACGCTGAAAAGGGCGCTGACCGATCCTCGCGTAGTGGATGGCATCGGCAACGCCTATTCAGATGAAATTCTGCACGCTGCGCAGCTCTCTCCGATTGCGCTGACGCACAAGCTGAACGCTGCAGAGTGGGAGCGCCTGTTTGCCGCGACGCGCTCCACGCTGCAACGCTGGATTGACGCACTGAATAAAGAAGCACGCGCGAAATTCCCAGAAAAAGTGACTGCCTTTCGAAAAGATATGGCGGTGCACGGGCGCTACGGAGAGCCGTGTACCCGGTGTGGAGAGAAGATTCTGCGAATCCGCTACGCAGATAATGAGACCAATTATTGCGCCCGCTGCCAGACCGGCGGACGAGTGCTGGCTGATCGCAGCCTTTCAAGACTGCTGGGATCGGACTGGCCGCGGTCGTTGGATGAACTGGAAGCGCTCGAGCGGCGGTGATCAGGAAACCGCTGTTAAACGGTATTCCCACTTCTCGCAAGAACAGCGAGAAGTGGGCACCCGGCTGAATCTAAAGCAATCAGATCGGGCCGCGCGAGCGGCGCATCCTCACCGCTGCAAACAGAAAGACTGCGGCGACGACCAACCCAGTCCACAGATCTGGATTGCTGAAGAAGTGATGAGGAAGCAGCGAAGCCATAAAGTCCTGTGCGTGGTCATGTGATTGCATGCTCCTGGATCCCATGAAGCGATATTGCAACAGGTTCAAAAAATAGGAGGTATTGAACGCCAGCTTTTCAACTCCGCAAATCACAAACGGCGGCAGCAAGGCCCACATAAACGGCGCGCGTGGCGCCCAGGCCGAAACCAGCAACAGCCAGGCGTAAAGTGGCGCGTACCACAAGCCATGAACCGTCACCAGGTGATACAGCCAGATCAATGGGATACGCAGAACCGATGCCTGCGTCCATAGTCCGGTAATGCTAACGCCGCTGCCTGCGAAGATTGCGCTGCTCACTAACAGCATGAGGTACTCGGTGGCAAGGGTTATGCCGAAGCCAAGCAGCGGCAGCACCAGAACCGGAATGCTGAGCTTCGAGATCACGGCGGTGACATCCGATACCGGCAGCGACTTCCAGAAAAGGATGCTGCGATCACGCCGCTCGCCGTAAAGAGCGTCCAGGCAGTAGAAGATGCTCAGAATCAGAGCTGTCGCCATCATCAGGCCTGCCAACAGTTCGTAGCGTGAGGAGAGTAAGCCTTGCACTTGCGCCGCGTAATCGGAAGACGCTGCGATCCGCCGCCGCATCGCAATCATGTTGACCATGACGCCGGACAAGAAGACCGCGCCCGCCGCCAGTGGAGCCATGTAGAGATACCGGTTCTCCCAAAGCTCTCGTCGAATCGACCAATACAGGGGACGAGCGGCGGTGCTGATCCTGGCCGCGTATCCTTCCCATTGAAACGAGGGTTCAGTGATTGGAGTTGATTGGGCATTCATATTGCCGCTCCTTGTGCCACGCGGGCCTGGTTTTCCATTACTGCCACGAACAAGTCTGCAATGTTGGGCGTACGAACTTCGCCCAATTGCATGAGCCGACCGCGTTCGACGCGATCGAACATCAGAATGGTGCGCCCGAACACCTGGCGTTCGTAGATCGGCTTCAGCGTCCGCGCCGCAGCCACCTGGTCTGGATTGACGGTGACTTCCATATAGCGCGACTCGACCTCATCCATGCTGCAACTGAGCACGACTCGCCCGCGTTCGATGAACAATAAATCCGTCAAGATGTGCTGCAACTCTTCGACCTGATGGGTGGTCACAATGATGGTGCGGCTGCGGTCAAAGTAGTCGTTCAGCAGGGAATCGTAAAACTGCTTGCGAAAAAGAATGTCGAGCCCAAGGGTTGGCTCATCGAGTACCAGTAATCTGGCATCGATCGCCATGATGAGCGCGAGATGGAGCTGCGCCACCATCCCTTTGGACAGATGCTTGACTCTGCGCTCAAGGCTGATGCTGGTCTTTGCGAGGAAACCTTCCGCCTTGGCGCGGTCAAATCTCGGGTGTACGCCGGCGACGAAGTCCAGGGCCTGCGAGACCTTTATCCAGCGCGGCAGAACGGCAACGTCGGCGATGAAGCAGACATCGCGCATCAGCAGATCGCGCTCTTTCCAGGGATCGCGTCCGAGAACGCGCAGTTCTCCCTGATATGGAATCAGGCCGAGCATGGCGTTCAGTGCAGTAGTGGATCTCTTTACGGATTTCGACTGGACACCGCCCGTGCCGTCCAGCAGTTCCTCCGTGTTCAGGCCGAGACGCTGAATCATGGCCACAATCCTGGGCCATTCTTCCTCCAGAAACTTCTGGCGCTCGCCTTTCAGCAGCAGATTGCGCGCTCCATCTTTGACGAACATGCCCAGCCCCCGCCTCTTCTCGACCAGTTTTTCATCCACCAGTTCCTGATATCCCTTCAGGACCGTGAGCGGATTAAGCCGGTAATCTGCCGCTACCGTGCGCACCGATGGCAGCGGATCGCCTTCTTTGAGCACGCCGTCCAGGATCATCGCTACCACGCGATCCCGCAGCTGGCGGTAAATCGGCTGATTGTCGTTCCACTCACGGTCCATTCCGGTTCCTGTACGGGTTAATTCAACCAAGCTCGGAGTTACTGTGTTCGGGTAAGATCCATGCGCGCGTGAATCTGCTTGCCTCCCGGGATCATGTAGGTCCAGTCCTCAACGTGGTGATTGGCATCGACGCTGGTGAAAACGGCATGGTACATGTTGCCGAACTGAGTGCTACCCGCAAGGTCGAGGAAGTCGAACTCTACTGTTTTGCCATCCGGCGAGTTTCGCGCAACCATTCGCGGCCGATTCCCGGCGTCACAATAGTGCGTCAGTAACAGGCGGTCACTGTCGAGATAAAACATGGTGACTGGGTGGTCGTAACGCGTCGGGTCGTCAGGCACGCTCGGGTCCTTCATCTCATGCACCAGAGTGTTTCCGCGCGAGGTCACCCTCAAGGAAACCTGGACCAGTGCCCCATTTTTAATGTCCTTCTGCGGAGGATCAGCTGTCACCGGACCTTGCCAGACTCCCGCGAGGTTTTTTATCTGGGCGAAAGTCTGCGCGGCAGGGCTGGGGACATCAGTGTTCGATGCATGGGACATTTGCGGTTGCTGAGAATCCATTTTTTGCGAGTCATACTTCGGCGCGTCCGATGACTGCGCGAAAGTCAAGCTCGAAAGATACAGAACAAAGACCGAGACAATGCCAACCGATCTCATATTTTTTTCTCCTTAATTTGTTTTCCGGGCGAGATGAACGCGCGGGTACGATCATCTCTGCATACTGTTATACTTAACTACAACACTATGTAAATGCAAGAGGTATTTATAGCAAGGGGGCCTCGATCGGTTCCAAGTCACTG